>CAZVTS010000050.1:0-21377 GCA_964630175.1 uncultured bacterium | reverse complement strand
CTCACTGGTGCTCATCGTCGACGGGCTGGAGAAGCCAGGCAACCTGGGGGCGCTCATGCGCACGGCCGACGCGGTGGGCGTGCAGGCGCTCCTGCTGACCGGCGCGGGGCCGGAGGGTGGCGGCACGGATCTGGAGAACCCGAACGTCATCCGAGCCAGCATGGGCAGCCTGTTCGCGCTGAACGTCGCCACCGGCAGCCGCGACGAGGTGGCCGCCGCAGTGGAGACCGCGGGCCTGCAACTGGTGGCAGCTACTCCGCACGCCAGTCGGTCGTTCTGGGAGGCGGACCTGACCGGCGGTGTGGCCCTGCTGGTCGGCGCCGAGAGTACCGGGCTGCCCGACTGGTGGCTCGCCCGTGCCGGTTCTCAGGTGCGCGTACCCATGCGAGCCGAGGCGGCGGACAGCTTGAACGTATCGGTGGCCGGCGCGGTCCTCCTCTACGAGGCGTTCCGGCAACGCGAGGCCCGCCACGGCTGAGGACCACTCAGCCGAGCGCGGGTTCACTCCGCTTCGCTGCCACCGTTGCCGCCCTTGGCCAGCAGGTCCTTCACCGTCTGGCGGAAGTCCTTGCCCTCCAGCGGTTTCATGATCACCTCGTCGGCCTGACTATCGTAGGCGCGCTGCACCGTGTCTTCATCGCGTAAGGCGGTGAGGATGAGGACGGGCACGTGCTTCAGGCGTGGGATGCGCTTCATGCGGTCGCACACCTCGATGCCAGTGAGGTACGGCATCTTCACGTCGAGAATGGCCAGGTCGGGCGTGTGGTCCTTCAGGAACTCAAGCGCCGCTTTGCCGTCTTCAACTGTCGTCACGTCGTACCCGTCGACGCTGAGGAGCATCTCCAGGATCAGCCTCTGGCCCGCAAGGTCGTCAGCTACGAGGATCGAGGCCTTCTTTGATTCGGTCACCAACCAAGCTTAAGCAATGGGAGGCGTTAGCGCCAGTACCAAGCTAGCGCTCGGTGTCATGCAGCCATGTTTGGCGGGCAGAACGCGTTAGGCTGTATCCTCGTAAAAACCGCCTAGGAGACCTGCATATGCTCAAAGAGTTCCAGGAGTTCATCAACAGAGGAAACGTTCTCGATCTCGCCGTTGCCGTCATCATCGGCGGCGCCTTCGGTCAGATCACCAGTTCGCTGGTGGATCAGGTCATCATGCCGATCATAGGCCTCATCATCGGCGGGGTGGATTTCAGCAACTTGGGCTTCATCCTCCAGGGGCGCGAACTCTACAGCAGCGTCCACGAGGCCGTGGCGGCAGGGGCTCCGGTCATCCAGATCGGCGCCTTCCTCAACACCGTCATCAACTTCCTGCTCATCTCTCTCGTTCTGTTCTTCATCGTCCGGGCGTTCAACGACCTTCGCAAGCGTATGGAGCCCAAGGCCGAGGAAGTGGAAGAAGCGCCTGCGGCGCCCGCCGAGGACATCGTTCTCCTCACCGAGATCCGCGACCTGCTGCGCAAGCAGAACGCCTAATAGAGGATCAGTAGTTCCAGGTTGGCCGGCCCGGCGCGGAGCACCGGGTCGGTGGCAACCAGCCCGATGGTCACCGGCCCCGTGAGCCGCAGGAGCATGTTCATGAACAGCTCCTCGGTCACGGGGCCGAAGTCTGGCAGTTGGCCGTCGTCCAGGCCGGCGCGGCGCAGTTTGCGTACCGCTTCCGCCTTGAGCTGAGTGATCGAGGCTCTGATCTCGTCCTGACTGGCCGGCAGATCCATCGTGCCGAGGTGCACCGGGTAGCTCATTATCAGCTGCCCCTGCCCGAAGAGCTGGTTGTTCTCGAGCGCCTCCACCAGCACGTCGATCGTGGAGCTGATCTGGTTGCTGGGCGAGATCAGGCGGATCAGGTCGGGCTCCGGGGTCTGCGTGATGACGTCCACCAGCATGTTCACCTGATCGGGCGTCACGCGGATGCGCTCCACCCCCCTGCGCGCCACGAAGGTGGTCGCGTCTGCGATGAACGAGGCCAGTTCGTCCCGCACGGCCGCCGGGTCCTGCGAGTAGATGGCCCCGGAGTAGATGAGCTGATCTTTCACGAAGTACACTTCGCCGCCTTCGAAGCGCTGGTAATCCTGCTGCAGTTCGGCCAGGTCACGAGCCTGGCGCTCCACGTCACGCTGCAGATCGTCCACTGCCGACTGCAGCTCCTGCACCGCGGCGTTGCGCGCTCGGATCTGGTCCTCGAGCCTATCGTTCAGTTCAACCAGCGACTGGTTCTGCTGCTGGAACCGCGAGTTCTCCTCCGCCAGCACGACGTTGCTCCCTGCCAGGCGCGCGTTCTCGCTCTGCAGCGCGCCGGCCTGCGTTCGCATCTCCTCGGTGCTGCGCTCCAGGTCCACAAGCTCCTGGTTGAGCTGGGTGAGCCTGTCCGACAGGGCGGCGGACTCGAGCAGCGCTGCGTCCCGCTCCTGCTGGGCCAACTCCTGGTCGGCGAGCGCGGTCTCGCGCGCCGCTTCGGCCTCGGCGCGTGCGGCCTCGGCGGCCGCCAGTTCGTTCTGCGCCGTGAGCACCTGCTGCTCAGCCACCGTCAACCGCTCACCCACCACGTTCAGGCTCGCCTGCAGGCCATCGAGCTGAAGGTTAGCCGCGTCCAACTGGCGGCGGGCCTCTGCCACTTCGAGCTCCAGTTGTGCCGCCTCGGCCTGCGCCTCCGCCGCCGCAGCTCTGGCCACCTCGGTATCGGCCACTGCCAGGTCTCGCTCCGCCCGGGCCGCGTCCAGCTCGGCGCTGGCACCGGCCAGCTCCTGCTCCGTCTGGGCCAACTGCGCTTCTGCGGCTGCCACCTCAAGAGCGGCCGCCTGCACCGTCTCCAGAGCCGCGTTCACCTGCTCCGAAAGGTCATCACGTTGGGTCACGAGTTCGTCGCGTTCCGCCAACGCCCCGTCGCGCGCGCTGACGGCGGCGTCGCGCTGCTCTTCCGCCGTGGCGATGGTCTCCTGCGCCTCGTCCAGCGCTGCCCGCAGGTCGGTGAGCTGCACATTGGCGTCCACCACGCGCTGATCGAGCACGCGCT
This sequence comes from uncultured bacterium, assembly GCA_964630175.1. Taxonomy (GTDB): domain Bacteria; phylum Deinococcota; class Deinococci; order Deinococcales; family Trueperaceae; genus JAAYYF01. Next base: position 18,365 of record CAZVTS010000050.1, on the reverse strand, counting down.
GCTGCGCCCGCAGCTGGTTGAGCTCATCCAGGGTGCGCTGCACGTTGAGCAGGGTTCGCGTGGCGTTCTGGAACGCCAGAGCCAGCACGCCGATGGTGGTGAGCATGATGAGGATGCCAGCGACGATGCCGACGATGGCGCCGGTCGTTCGGGGCCTTGCCCCGAAGAGGCTCAGCCGCCTGCGACCCACGTACGCACCCACCCGGTCGCCCAGGTAGGCGATGCCGCCGGCGAGCACGATGAGTACCAGCACGAGCAGAAGGATGAGCGTCATGCTTGCACCAAGGGGTGAGCGGAAGGTGGGGCCAACGCCGTCATAGCCACCGCCACCTCAAAGCTGGAACTCGCTGCCAAGGTAGTAGGTGCGCACGTCGGGGTCGGCCGCGAACGCTGCAGGGCTGCCGTCGAAGCGGACCCTGCCGTCGAACATGAGCACCACCCTGTCCGCTATGGCCAGGGTCTCGCGAACGCTGTGGTCGGTGAGGAGCACGCCAAGGCCGCGCCGTTCGCGCAACTCGGCGATGATGGTCTGGATCTCACGGATGGACTTGGGGTCCACGCCGGTGAAGGGCTCGTCGAGCAGGAGAAAATCCGGGTCTATGGCCAACGAACGCGCGATCTCCAGCCGCCGCCGTTCGCCTCCCGAGAGGGTGTCCGCCCTGTTCTCCGCCAGGTGGCCGATGTGGAACTCCTCCAGCAGGCTTTCGGCGCGGCGGTGCTGCTCCGCCACGGAGAGGTCCTGGAACTCCAGGATGGCGAGCAGGTTCTCCTTCGCGCTGAGCCTGCGGAACGCGCTGGGTTCCTGAGCCAGGTAACCGAGCCCCAGGTTGGCGCGCTTATACATGGGGTAGCCCGTGATGTTGCGGCCGGCTAGCTCGATGCTGCCACCGTTCGGCCGCACGAAGCCGACGATCATGTAGAAGCTGGTGGTCTTGCCCGCACCGTTGGGCCCTAGGAGCGCCACGATCTCGCCTTGCTTCAGCACCAGGTCAACGCCGTTCACCACGGTGCGGCGGCCGTAGCGCTTCACGAGCCCCGCCGCGCGCAACTCCTTAGGCCGGTTGGCGCCCCCTTGGGTGATGCTGTTACTGTTGGCGATGTTGCTGTTGGAGACGGGCTCTACGGCCTGCATACGCAGGATGCTACCACGCACTCGTGAGAGTGCCTGGTGAAGCTTTCCCGCCTCTCGGCCCTGCCGCTGACGGCGGAAGAGAGATGGGCCGACGCGTTCTCAGCGTCGGCCCACGAGGCCTTCATCAGTGCAGTGAACTGCTTACCCTTCCAGAGCCAGCAGGAACGGTTCCTCCAGCGCACGGCATACCCAGCGGAGGAAGCGGGCGGCCGCCGCGCCGTCGATAAGACGGTGGTCGTAAGTGAGCGCGAGCGGCATCATCAGGCGCGGTTCGAACTCGCCCGTCTGCTTGTTCCATACGGGCTCCATGGTTGAGCGGGACACGCCGAGGATGGCGACGTCGGGTGGGTTGACGATCGGTGTGAAGCCGTGCCCGCCGATGCCCCCAAGGTTGGAGATGCTGAAGTTGCCGCCCTGCATCTCGTCGGGCTTCAGCTTGCGGTCGCGGGCCTTCTCGGCCAGTTCACCGAGTTCCGTGGCCAGTTCCACCAGGTTCTTGCGGTCCGCGTTCTTCACCACCGGAACCAGCAGGCCGGCGTCCGTGTCTACGGCCACGCCGATGTTGACGTACTGCTTATGCACGATCTCCTGGTTGGCCACGTCGATGCTGGCGTTGAAGTCCGGGAACTTGCGGAGCGCGCCGGCGATGACCTTGAGGAGGATGGCGGTGGGCGTGAGCTTGGCGCCTGCCTGTTCCACGACCGCGCCGTACCGTTTACGCGTCACCTCTAGTTCCGTGACGTCGGCCTTGTCGAAGTGAGTGACCATGGGAACCGTGCCCCAGGCGGTGCTCATGGAGCGCACGGTGGCCTTGCGGATGCCGCTCATGGCCGTACGTTCGACCTCGCCCCAGCGGCTGAAGTCGGGTAGCTCGAAGGCGGGCGCTGCCGGCGCAGCGGGAGCCTGCGGTGCGCCGCCACTGGCGAAGGTACGCACGTCCTGCGCGGAGATGCGCCGCATGACGCCCGTGCCGGGTACCTCGTGGATGTCCACTCCCAGTTCGCGCGCGAGGCGCCGGACGGAGGGAGCTGCGGGCACGAGGCCGCTCTGGCCGTTGCCGGCTGCGGTCTTGCCGCCGGCTGCCTGCACCGGCTGCGGAGCAGCGGGCGCCGGCGGAGCGGCCGGAGGCGCCTGCCGGGCTGGTGCAGCCGGCTCGGCGGGTTTCGGCTCGGGAGCAACGGCCTCTGCGGCCGGCTCGTCGGCAGCCGGAGCCACAGCGCCAGCATCCTGAGCAGCGCTGCCACCCTCCTCCACCACCACGAGGACGGAGCCCACAGCCGCGTCCTGGTTCTCCTTGACGTTGATCTGGGTCACCACACCACCAGCGGTGGAGGGCACTTCCACCACGGCCTTGTCGGTCTCCAGTTCAACCAGCGGTTGGTCCTTCTCGACCCGGTCTCCGACGTTGACGAGCACGCCCACGACGGTGCCGTGCTCTATCCCTTCGCCGATATCCGGTAGTTTTACTTCGATCGCCACGCCTGTTCCTTTCTCAGCTCAGTCGACGTAGGGGTTGGCCTTGTCCGGGTTGATGCCGAGCGACTCGCGCGCCTTGAGCAGAGTCGCCTTGTCTACCTTGCCCTCGTCCGCGAGCGCGGTGAGGGTAGCGAACACGATGTGGCTGGCGTCCACTTCGAAGAAATGGCGGAGCTCAGCCCGCGCTTCGCTGCGGCCGTAACCGTCGGTACCCAGGCTGACCATCGGGCGCGGCAGGTGGCGCGCCAGGGAGTCTGGCAGGATCTTCATGTAGTCGCTGGCGGCCACGAAGACGCCCTTCGCGTTCCTGAGCTTGTCCGCCGCGTACGAGGTGCGAGCCTTCTTGTCCGGGTTGAGGCGGTTGTAGCGCTCCACCTGAAGCGCGTCGCGGTGGAGCTCCTTGTAGGAGGTGACGCTCCATACGTCGGCGGCAACGCCGTAATCGTCTTCGAGGATGGTGGCTGCCTTGAGCACTTCGTTCATTATGGTGCCGGAGCCGAACAGCTGCGCCTGCAGTTTGGCGCGCTTCTTGGCGCTCTTGCGGAAGAGGTAAAGCCCCTTCAGTACGCCCTCCTCCAGTTCTTCCCTGGTGAGGTGCTCGGGTGCGCCGGGCTGCAGGTAGTTCTCGTTGGCCACGGTCACGTAGTAGAAGACGTCCTCTTGCTCCTGGTACATGCGGCGCAGACCGTCGTGCACGATGATGGCCAGCTCGTGCGAGTAAGCGGGGTCGTAAGCCAGCATGTTGGGCACCGGGTAGACGAGCAGGTGCGAGTGACCGTCCTGGTGCTGCAGGCCTTCACCCGCGAGGGTGGTGCGGCCGGCGGTGGCGCCAACGAGGAAGCCCTTGGCGTGGCTGTCGCCGGCGAGCCACATGAGGTCGCCAACGCGCTGGTAACCGAACATGGAGTAGTAGAGGTAGAACGGCACCGTGTTCACACCGTAGTTGGCGTAAGCCGTGCCGGCCGCCACGAACGACGCCATGGCGCCGGCTTCCGTGATGCCCTCTTCGAGGATCTGACCGGTGTTGGATTCCTTGTAGTACATGAGGTGGGCGGAGTCTACGGGTTCGTAGAGCTGCCCGACGGGCGAGTAGATGCCGATCTGGCGGAAGAAGGCTTCCATGCCGAACGTGCGTGCTTCGTCCGGCACGATGGGCACCACGAGCTTGCCCCACTCCTTGTCGCGGAGCAGCTTGCGCATGATGTTCACCATCACCATGGTGGTAGACACTTCGCGCTCACCGGACGAGACGAGGAACTCGTCGAAGGTTTCCGCTGCGGGGGCAGCCAGCGGCGCAGCCTTCACGGTGCGTTCAGGGAGGAAGCCGCCGAGGTTCTGGCGGTGCTCCATGAGGTACTTGTGCTCGGGGCTGTTCTCGGGTGGCCGGTGGTACGGGGTGGTGGCGATGTCCTCGTCGGTGATGGGCAGGTTGAACCGGTCGCGGAACGCCTTCATCTCGTTCTCGTCGAGCTTCTTCTGCTGGTGCGTGATGTTCTGCGCCTCACCGGCAGTGCCCATGCCGTAGCCCTTGACGGTGCGGGTGAGGATGACGGTGGGTTGGCCTTTATGCTTGGTGGCCCGGTCGAACGCTGCGTACACCTTCACCGGATCGTGACCGCCGCGGTTCAGGCGCGCGAAGTCGGCGTCAGTCCAGTCTGCTACCAGCGCCTTGAGCTCTGGGGTGTTGAAGAAGCGCTCCTTGAGTTCCTGCCCGCCGAAGGCCGCGTAGCGCTGCGACTCGCCGTCGACCAGTTGCTCGAAGCGCCTGATGACGTGGCCTTCCTTGTCCGCTTCCAGCAACTGGTCCCAAGCGGAGCCCCAGGCCACCTTGATGACGTTCCAGCCGGAGCCCTTGAAGATGCCTTCGAGCTCCTGGATGATCTGACCGTTGCCGTACACGGGGCCGTCGAGGCGCTGCAGGTTGCAGTTGATGACCCAGATGAGGTTGTCCAGGTTGGCGCGGCTGGCCACGCGGATGGCGCCCAGGGTCTCCGGCTCGTCCGTCTCGCCGTCGCCCACGAAGGCCCACACCTTGCCGGTGCCCTTCGGGAAGAGGCCGCGGTCTTCCAGGTAGCGCCGGAAGCGCGCCTGGTAGATGGAAGTGATGGGACCCAAGCCCATGGAGACAGTGGGGAAGCTCCAGTAGTTGGGCATGAGCCACGGGTGGGGGTACGACGAGAGACCGGGCTTGTCCTGCAGTTCCCGCCGGAAGTTGTGCATGTCCTGGTCCGAGAACCTGTGCTCGAGGTAGGAGCGGGCGTAGATGCCGGGGCTGGCGTGACCCTGGAAGTACACCAGGTCGGCGTCCGGCCCCTTGGCGGCGCCGCGGAAGAAGTGGTTGAAGCCCACTTCGTAGAGGATGGCCGCAGACGCGTAGGTGGCGATGTGGCCGCCGATGCCGTGCGACGCCGTGTTGGCGTGCACCACCATGGCCATGGCGTTCCAGCGGATGAGGTTGGTGATCTTGCGCTCGATCTCGATGTCGCCCGGGTAGTCGGGCTGCTCGGAGACGGGGATGGTGTTCAGGTAGGCGCTGTCGAGCTCAACGGGCATCTCCACGCCGTTCAGCGTGGCGTAATCCTTGAGCCGGTTCAGGATGGCCAGCACACGCTCCGGGCCGCCTGATGCCAGGACGTAATCGAGCGAGTCGAGCCATTCCCTCATCTCGACCCGGTTGAGCTCCTCGAGCTCCTTCGGGTCCAGTTGCGAGCGGTCTAGATCGAGGAGCTGATCCAGTACGTCAACCATTCAGTTACCTCTCGTTCGTACCGGGGACTGCGTAGCGTAGTGGCCGCTGCGCACTGTTCCGGCGTGGTCGTGAGCGCCACCCGGCGCTCCTTCACCCGCGGCGTTCCTTACCAATCACCGGCGCGCACGCCGCAGGTGACGGCGCGCCTAATCACTAGGCATTCTACGCCACCACCGGCACTGGTCAGGGAGCGTTGCCGACGTACGGCGCCACACAGTGCGCCGTGATGCGGGGCCGAGTTCAGGCGAGGCGCCTGAGCAGCCCTCTCACCACCATCTCGGCGTTAGCCGCAGCCTTCTGCGTGAACGCCCGGAAGTCTACCTGCGCGGTGTGGTCGGCCCTGTCCGAGATGGAGCGCACTATCACGAACGGCACGCCCCAGCGGGCGCAGACCTGCCCGACCGCGGCGCCCTCCATCTCCGTGCAGGCGGCTCCGAACTGACGGGCGAGGCGCGCGGTGGCCTCAGCGCCGGCCACGAACGTGTCTCCGGACGCCACGCGGCCCACGAGCACTCGTGGGCCGGACAGGTCCTGCGCGGCTGCGAGGGCCGCAGCCACCAGCCCTTCGTCGGCGGGCCAGCTACTGCCGCTGCCCGGCACCTCGCCGAGCGGGTAGCCGAGGCCGGTGACGTCCACGTCGTGCTGCACGGTGTCCGAGCTGATGACGATGTCGCCCACGTCGAGGTGCGGGTCGACCGCGCCTGCCACGCCCGTGAACACGAGCCTCGTGACGCCGGCGGCCAGCAGCGCCTGCGTGAGCGCCGCAGCGTTGACCTTGCCTATCCCGCACTCCGCCAGCAGCACGTGGTGCCCCTCGAGCGTGCCGCTGAGCCACCGGACGGGCCCCTGGCCCTGTGGTTGGGCCCCCGCCAGCGACTCTTCCAGCCGTTCCACTTCCTCGCGCATGGCGCCCACGACCGCCGTGACGTGCTCGCGAGCGTCCGGTTCTCCTCGCGCGGTCGCACTCACCGCCTGAGGCCGGCGTTGAAGACAGCGCGACCCAGGTACGCGCCCGCCACGACCCCGACAGCGCCCAGGCCGACCATGATCAGGAACCACTGGTCGAAGCCGCCGGCAGCCGGACCGATGAGGCGGGTCATGAGCACGCCGATGGCCAGCGCCAGGCCGGAGGTGAGCGTGAAGCCGAACGCCTTGTCGTTGCCCCGTCTGAACAGGAACAGAGTGGAGAAGTACCCGAACATCAGGAAGAACCCGGCGCCCACGAGGGAGCTCTGCACGCCGGCGTCCTCTGGCGGTATGGCTGCCTGGAGGATTATGAAGAACACGGTGGCGATCATGAAGCCGCCGGAGAAACGCCCGGGCATCTTCTTGCGCTGTTCGGGGGTGAGACTGGCCAGGTTCACGGGGCCTTTGGGCGCCTCCGCCCTCACGCCGCTCAACCTGCGGTGCTTGCGCCGCTCCTTGATGGCGTTCACTTTGTCCTTCCGCGCCTGCTTCTTCTTCTCCCTATCGCGGTCGGCCTTCTCATCGAGTTTCGCTTGCGCCCGGCGCAGCTGACGGTTCATGGCAGCCAGCATAACCGCCGACCGTGCTAGCCTCACGCACCGCCCGGAGGCGTGCGCTGGACCGCTTCCGCCGAGGAGGTGCGGGCAGACGTGGACGATCGAACTTTCGGGACTGGCAGCACGCGCGACGCGCTGTTGGCCGAGGCCGCTGCCAGGTTCGGCACGCCCGCCTACGTTTACGACCTGACCCACGTGACGGCGCAGGTGGCGAGGCTACGGCAGGCCTTCCCACTGGCGCGGCTCCATTACGCCGTGAAGGCCAACGCCAACGGCGCCTTGCTGCGGCATATGGCCGGCCTCGACGTGGGCGCGGAGGCGCTGACGCTTGGCGAACTCGAGCGCTCCCTCCGGGCGGGCTTCCACCCGGCCCACGTCGTGCTGGGCGGTCCCGGCCTCACCCCGGAACTGGCGCACAGAGCGGTCGCAGCGGGCGTCGGGCTCGTGAGCCTCGACGGGCCCGGCGCCTACTCGGCCTTCCGGCCGCTCCTGGCGTCGGGAAAAGGCTCTGGTACGCGCTTCCTGGTGCGGCTCAACCCCGGGTTCGATCCGCACACGCACGAGCATCTGGCAACGGCGGCAGCGGACTCGAAGTTCGGCGTGGCGCCCACCGAGGCCGTGCGCCTGGCCGAGCTCGTGGCGGCGGACGGGCGCCTGGCAGGGTTCCACGTGCACGCGGGCTCCATGCTCACCGACCCGCACGTGGCGAGCCTGGTGGTGCGCGCCCTGGAGCCGCTGTACGACACCTTCCCGGGCCTGGATCTCGTGGACGTGGGTGGCGGCTTCGCAGTCCCGAACCCACCCCTGGCCGAGTTCGCGGCCGAGTACGGCGACTTCGCGCAGCGGCGGGGACTCACGCTGTTGCTGGAACCCGGACGCAGCCTGGTCGCGGCGGCGGGCGTGCTGCTCACGCGCGTACTGCACGTGAAGCGTGGCCGCCGCCGGCACGTGATCGCCGACGCCGGCATGGCCGACCTGTTGAGGCCCGCCCTCTACGGAGCGCGTCACCCGGTGCGCCCGGTCGGACGCCCGGACAGCCGGGCCAGTGACCTGCCGACGGACTTGGACGGCCCGCTATGCGAGAACGCCGACCGCCTGGCCCGAGACGCTGGCCTGCCCGACGTGGCGGCCGGCGACCTCCTGGAAGTCGGGCTGGCGGGCGCGTACGGCTTCGCCATGGCATCGAACTACGCTTCGAGCCTGCGGCCCGCGGAGGTGGTGTGGGACGGCACCGAGCTCCGCCTGGCCCGGCGCCGGGAGGTGCCCGAAGACCTGTGGCGGCTGGAACTCTAGGCGACGTTTCCCTACTGACCGCGGCGTAGCCGAGCGGTAGACTCGGCTCATGATCAGCATCGGAGGAATCGCTGGCCGGTACATCGGTCAGGGATGGCAGTCGGCGCCCGCAACGTACGAACTCACCTCACCCGTAGACGGCCAAACGCTCGGTCAAGTGGCCGACCTGAGCGGCGCGGCAGGCCGTGAAGCGGCAGTCGTTGCCTGGGAGTCGTTCACGACCTGGCGCAACACCACGCCGTTCGAGCGCGCCGAGATCCTCCAGCGCTGGCAGCAGCTCATGCTCGCCAACACGGACGAACTGGCCAAGACCATGGCCCGTGAGATGGGCAAACCGCTACGCGAATCGCGCGGGGAAGTGGCTTACGCAGCCGGCTTCATCGGCTGGTACGCCGAAGAGGCCAAACGCGTCTACGGCGAAACGTTCCCATCCGCCGCCGGACACAAACGCCTCCTGGCCCTGCGCCAACCCGTAGGACCCGCACTGGCCATCACCCCATGGAACTTCCCGCTGGCCATGGTCACCCGCAAGGCCGCGCCCGCCCTCGCAGCCGGCTGCACCATGGTGCTCAAACCCGCTGAACAGACCCCGCTCTCAGCGCTCCTGCTGGGCGATCTCTGGCTCGAGGCAGGCGGCCCCGCGGGCACCCTGCAGGTGCTGCCCGCCGCCGACCCAGTGGCGCTGACGACACCACTCATCCAGGATCCGCGCATCCGGAAACTGACCTTCACCGGCTCCACGGAGGTCGGGCGCCTCCTCTACGGCCAATCCGCCCACACCCTCAAACGCATCTCGCTCGAACTCGGTGGGCACGCGCCGTTCCTGGTCTTCGAGGACGCCGACCTGGACGAAGCCGTGGGGCAAGTGCTTGCCAGCAAGTTCCGCAACGCCGGTCAGACGTGCGTGTGCACCAACCGCGTGTACGTCCAGTCCGGCGTGGTCGACGAGTTCACGGCGCGCTACGCAGAGGCCGCCCAGAAGCTGGTGGTGGGCAACCCGCTCGACGAAAGCACCGACATAGGCCCGCTGGTGGACGAGCAGGCGGTGGCCAAGGTCACCCGGCACGTGAACGACGCCGTGGCCCGCGGCGCCCAGGTGCTCACCGGCGGCAAACGCTTGGGCGGGCTCTTCTACGCCCCCACCGTAATGAAGGGCGTGGCCCGGGACGCGCTCATCATGCAGGAGGAGACGTTCGGCCCCGTGGCGCCCATCAGCTCGTTCGAAACGACGGCGGAAGCCGTGGCCCTGGCCAACTCGTCCCAGTTCGGCCTGGCGGCGTACCTCTACACCAACGACCTCACGCGCGCCCTCCGCGTCGCGGAGGAGCTCGAGTACGGCATCGTAGGCGTCAACGACGGCGTACCCTCCGTGCCCTACGCACCTTTCGGCGGCGTGAAGCAGTCGGGCATCGGGCGCGAAGGCGGCCCCTGGGGCATCGAGGAGTACCTCGAAACCAAGTTCGTCTCCATAGCGTTGCGGAAGGAGTGAGCGCCGCGCCTCAACTGGCGGCCGATACGCCTGAGGACCTACTCGAGACTCTCCTCGAGGGGGGCCTCGGCAGGGGCGTGCCGGGTGTGTCCACGCTGTACGCCTACGCGTCTAGCAAGCTCCGCGGCAAGCTGGGCGACCTCTCCGTGTTCGAACGCGCTTTCGGCAACGAGCTGTACGCCCCGCTGCTGGCGTCTCAAGAGATCAGCGCGGGCTCCCCCACGGTGATCGGCGATTCGGCTCGCTCCGAACTCCTGGTGCGCTTCGCGGGGGAAACGGTGGTTTACCAGCTCGGCATGGTGCGCAACCGTCACGGCGACCAAGCTGGTAGGTGGTCGCTCAGCGGGTTGTTCCGGGAGGGTGTTGACCTCTGAAGCGTAGCTTCAGTTGCTCACGTCTATCCTGAAGGTCACGGGCTGCGTGGCTCCACCCCGCGCCTCGATGGTGCCGCGTACGCGGTACACGCCGGGGATGGCGTCGTTAGGCACCGCCACCTTGATCTCTGCCCACAAGTCTCTGAGCACGGACGTGGTTCCGAACGACTGACTGGTGACCGTGGTGCGCTGGAGGCGCATCCTGGAGAGGCCGATCTGCCAGCCCGTGGCGCCCTGCACGTCGAGCAGGCCGAAGTACATGGACACGTCGCCGACCTCCGAGTTGTAGCCCGACGGCACCCACATCGTGGCCCTGAGGTCAGACTCGTCCAGCCGAAAATCGCCGAGCGAGTAGTCGACTCTCACGTAGAGCGTCTGCCCGACCTTCGCCGGGATGGCGGACGTGCCCACGCGGACCGGGGCGGAACTCTGAACGCCGGCCGCCGGAGCGCACGCTGCCAAGAGGAGTGCCGTTGCGACGAAGAACAGGGCCGCCACCGTGCTGGAGCGGTAGTGCGAGGGTCTCATGCCACAAGGCTAGCAGGTGGCGCCCCCAGCTCATGTGTACGCCGGTGCTTGGTTCCTCACGGCAACATGGTCGGCGCACGGCGTGGGATGATGCCTCTCGAGACCCGCCCTGGTCCTCCGGCCCGTGCTTCCGTTCCATCTGCGCCGTCACTTCTGGTCGGCTGCGTCGCGGCGGCGTTCTCGGGACAACACCATGGTAGAGAACCGACCTTCCCTTCCCACCCCCGGCACAGCTCCCACGCGCCTGAGCGAAGCGCGCATGCGCCTGTTGCAGGAGCTTCTCGGCGCACGCGAGTCCGGCCTCACGGCCGACGAGCTGGCGGAAGCGGTGGCGGTTTCCAGGAACGCCGTGCAGCAGCAACTCACCGCCTTGGAGCGCGAAGGGTTCGTGGGTGTTCTGGAGATGCGCAGCACGGGTGGACGCCCCAGCCGCGCCTACACGCTTACGGACACCGGGCTGGAACTGTTCCCTCGCCATTACGCCCGCATGGCCGAAGCCCTGCTCCGCCACACGCAGGAGCTGTTCGGTGAGGAGGGGCTGGAGAAGGTGCTGGAGCAGATGGCCGAGGAGCTCACGGCTCAGTTGGCGCCCAGGCTGGAAGGCAAGGTCGGCGAGCAGCGCGTGCGCGAGGTGGTGCGCATCCTGGACGAGCTGGGTTACGGCGCCTACCTGGACGAGAAGGGCAACGTTCACGCCAGGAACTGCGTGTTCCACCAGCTGGCACAGACTTCGGACGCCGTCTGCCGTTACGACGCCCTGGTACTACGCAGCCTCCTGGGCAACGACTTCGACCACCTCTCCTGCATTCGCGACGGTCGGCCGTCGTGCGTTTTCGCCCCTCACTGAACCGGGCAACGTACCCGCTCACTGGGTCAGGGGTAGAGTCTGGCAGTGGCAACATCACCAGGTACCGATGCGGCCACCCATGAACCCGCAGTCCAGCAGGCAAGCCCACCGACCCTGACCATCAGGGAGGTCTTCAGCACGTGGCTTCCGCTGGCGGCCAGCTGGGCCGTGATGGGCATGGAGCTGCCCCTAGTCAGCGCCATAATGGCGCGCCAACCTGATCCGGAGCTCCACTTGGCCGCGTACGGCGGTGTGGTCCTGCCAGTCGCGCTCATCGTCGAGGCGCCCGTGATCATGCTGCTCGCCGCATCGGTGGCTCTGGCCCGCGATCAAGCTTCCTACCGCCTCCTCTACCGCTTCATGATGCTGCTCGGCGCAGGGCTCACGGCGCTACATGCTCTGCTCGCCTTCACACCCCTGTTCGACATTGTCCTCATGCCCCTGCTGGATCCGCCCGCGGGTGTCATCGAGCCCGCCCGCCTGGGCCTGAAGATCATGCTGACGTGGACCTGGGCCATCGGCTTCCGGCGTTTCAAGCAGGGCCTTCTCATCCGCTTCAACCGCTCGCACCACGTGAGCATCGGCACCGCGCTGAGGCTCGTGGCGGTGGCGCTCGTCGCTTCGCTTGCCGCCTTCGTGTTCGGCGCTCCCGGCATAGTCACCGCGGCCGCGTCGATCGCCATCGGAGTGACCGTAGAAGCTGCGTATAGCGGTTGGGCCGCCCGTCCCGTTCTGGCCGGGCCCCTCAGGCGCGCCAAGCGAGTGGTGCCGGCGCTGACGTTGCCTGCCTTCCTAACGTTCTTCACCCCTCTCGTGCTCACCAGCCTGTTGTCTCTGATGATCCAGCCGATCGGAAGCGCGGCCATGGCCCGCATGCCGCAGGCGCTCGAATCGCTGGCGGTATGGCCGGTGGTGAGCGGGCTTCTCTTCATCCTGCGGGCAGTGGGCTTCGCCCTGAACGAGGTGGTCGTAGCGCTCCTGGACCGACCGGGCGCGTACCGTGCCCTGCGCCGGTTCACGCTGCTACTGGCGCTTGGACTCCTGGCAGTGACGGCGCTGGTGGCGTTCACCCCGCTCTCGAGGGTCTGGTTCGCGGATCTTTCGGGCCTCTCGCCGGAGCTGACCGCACTGGCCATCGTGGGCTTCGCCTGGTCTCTCGCCTGGCCGTCCCTGGACGCCCTACGGAACCTGGTCCAGGGCGTGGCCGTTTACGCGCGGCGGACGGGCGCCATCAGCTGGTCCATGGTGCTGTTCATCGCGGTCACGGGCGTGATCCTGGGCTTCGGCGTGGTCACCCAGCGATTCGCGGCGTTGCCGGTGGCCGTCACTGCGTTCGTCGTGGCCAGCGCGGTTCAGCTGGTGTGGCTTAGGCAGGCCGTCAGAGGCGAGATCGCCTCGTTGCAGCGAGCGTGAGCACCTGACGCTCTCCCCTTGCGCGGCGAGCAGTCCTTGTCCCAACGCAGCGTCCCGACCCGGCGACCGGGACGTCCCGTCCCATGAGGTCCGCAGGTCCCGCCCGTTCCTGGGCGCATGCCCCATGTAAACGGGACACCCGGCCCTGCACCATGTGGTCCGGGAGGTTCAAGCATGAGCAGTACAGGCACAAGCACGACGTCCGCCTTCGGTCGCACCACACGCACGCCAGGAACGGTGCTTCTGGTGCAGGTGCTCGCACTCGTCGGGGTCCTCCTGGTAGGCACGGCGCAGGCCCAGCTACATGTGAGTGCGGTGCTCAACCACAGCTCGCTGGCGACCCAGTCCGTCTTCTCGGGCTCCGGTTTCAGCGCCCTCAACCTGATCAATCAGAACAATGGCACCACGTACTTCACCCTGTACCGGCTCCGTAACGGCGCCACGCTCGCCAGCTTCGAGGCCGCGAACCAGGCGCTCGCCCAGGCGAGAGCGGCGAACCGCGGCGCCTACGCCGCCATAGATCAGCTCGACGCGACCGCGGCGGCCCTTGCCGGCCTGTCCGTCGGCAAGTACAGCAGCAAGACTATGTACGTGAGCCTGAGCCGCGGCACTTACGTCGTGACTGCTGGTAACAAGAACGGCGAGAACGCCATCTACTCCACGTTCGAGGTAGTGGGTAGCGCTGGCGACGCGGCGGGCGCACCGCAGGTTCCCAACGTCCTCAACTTCTCCGACACCTCCTTCGACTTCCCAAGCCACGTGAGCACCGGCACGACCCTCTGGAAGGTGACCAACGCGGGTAGCCAGCCGCATGTGGCCGAGCTCTACAGGCTGCTGCCAGGCAGGACCGCCCAGGACCTGCTCGCGTACCTCCGTGGAGAGGGCTCCGTGCGGAAGCCGTTCGATTCGACCGCCAACATCGCGATGGTGGCAGAGGGTGAAACGGTCTACGTGCCCGTGGCCCTCACCGACGGCAACTGGGTAGCGATCTGCTTCGTCTCGGACCTGAACGACCCCGGCCTCACGCACGTGATGAACGGCATGATCTCGGAGTTCCAGGTCTACTGAAGGCAGCGCAGGCGTGACCCGCATGATGCTGCTTAGCGGCCAGGCATGGTGACCCAGCACGGCCGGAACACCGGGGCGAGGAGCGGCGACTAGGCATCCGCACCTCGCTCCGGTCGCTCGCCTGCTAAAGTGACGGTGTCCTAGGTGGGTGTGATGGAGGAACGTAGCGTGCAAGGTACGGCAACCGGTTCCCAGCCTTCGCATGGGGCTAGGCCGTACAGGTTCGTCGCGAGGTCTCTGTTCGTCAGCAGGTCTGTTCGCTTCGAACGCCGTCGCCACGACCATATCCGTTACGCCCTGCATGATCGCCTGGGTCCCGCCCTCGCGAACCTGGTGCTGCGCATCGGCCTTCTGGAAGAAGCGGCCGGTACCACTGGGTGCTCCAAGGCCGAGCTCAGCGGTCTCAAGCTCGAGGCGGCCGCACTCGTGGAGGAACTGGGCCGCATCGTTCACGGTGAGCTTCCCAAGCCGCTGGAGCTGGGCGACGTGGTGGGCGCCATGCGAGAGGCCTGCCACCGCGCCGTGAGGCCCGGGCTGCGCATCGACTTCACGGTCTCCGGCACGCCTTGCCTGCTGCCGTGCGAAGTGGCCGAACTCCTCTACCGGGGCGTGCTCGAAGGAACGGCGAACGTGGTGCGGCATGCCCGCGCTGAGCGCTGTTCGGTGCGGCTCACTTTCGCGGGCTCCTTCGTTTCGTTGGACATCCGAGATAACGGCCAGGGCGTCCGGGCCAGAGATCCGGTCTCGAACCAGGGCCTCGGCCTGGTTTCACTCTCGAACTCAGCACGGTTGCTGGGCGGCGCAGCTAGCCTCGAGAGCCTGCCCACTCGGGGCGCCAGGCTCATGGTGAGGCTGCCACTCGGAGGACGCGCACGCCGCCCAGGTGGGCGCGTAACCATGGCGCGGGCCACGCACGCCAAGCAGTAATGGCAGGCGCTGACAAACAGGAAAGCGAGCGGACGATGATCTCGGTACTGGTCGCCGACGACCACGAGTTGTTCGTTGAAGGCTTGGCGCTGCTGGTGGGAACGATGCCAGGTTACGAAGTGGTGGGCGTGGCCCACGACGGGTTCGAAGCGGTTGAGTTGGCGCGGCGCTTCAAGCCGGACGTGGTGCTGATGGACGCCCGCATGCCTGGCCTGTCCGGTGCGGAGGCCACCGCACGTGTGCTGGCGGTCCACCCGCACACCGCGGTCGTCATGGTGACCATGTTCGCAGACGACGAGTCTCTGTTCCACGCGCTGCGAGCCGGCGCTACCGGCTACGTCGTGAAGGGGGCATCCCTGGCAGGGTTGCGCCGCGCCATCGAGGCCGCCGCCAACGGTGAAGCGTTCCTGGGGCAGGGTGTGGCGAGCCGCATCGGTAGGTACTTCTCAGCCGGATCACCTTCCGCGGGCGTGGAGCCCTTCGCCGACCTCACCAGGCGGGAGCATGAGGTGCTCGAGTTGCTGGCCGAGGGCATGACCAACGGCGAGATAGCCCGCCGGCTCGACGTGACCGTGAAGACAGCTCGTAACCACGTGTCCAACGTGTTGGGCAAGCTCGGCGCACGAACCCGCACGGAGGCTGCGCTCAAGGTCAAGGAAGCGCACCACCAAGAGTGAGGGGACGCACGCAACTGGCAATGTTCAATGCCACCATGTAGCATGTTCATTCGTTGAGGGGGAGTAGCCGCCCGCAGTTCGGGAGTTCGCCATCGTCAACACGGCGGTCATCGACCGCCCGGTGGCCAACACGAAGGCAAGACCCTTAAGGGAGGCCGTCGTGACTGAACCCCTCTGGGCCTGGTTCGCTTTCATCGCTTTCGTGCTGGTGATGCTGGCGATCGACCTAGGCGTTTTCCAGCGCAAAGCGCACGTAGTGAAGCCACAGGAGGCCGCTCTCTGGACGGCCGTCTGGGTAACGCTCTCTCTACTGCTGGGCGTGCTGTTCTACTATTGGCTCGGTTCCGAGAAGGCGGTGCAGTACATCACCGGCTACGTGCTGGAGTGGTCGCTCTCGGTAGACAACATCTTCGTCTTCGTGCTGGTGTTCACGTACTTCAAGGTGCCGTTCAAGTACCAGCAAAGGGTGCTCCTGTGGGGCATCCTCGGCGCCCTCGTCATGCGCGGCCTGATGATCGTGATCGGCGCCGCCCTCATCGATCAGTTCAGCTGGATCCTCTACCTGTTCGGCGCGTTCCTGCTGTTCACGGGCGTGCGCATGCTCCTCGCCAAGGACGGCGACGATCAGGACCTGAACAAGAACCCGGCCATCAAGCTGGTCCGGCGCCTCATCCCCATCTCCACCGAGTACGACGGGCAGAAGTTCTTCACCGTGCAGGACGGGGTGCGCATGGCCACGCCGCTCCTGCTGGCGCTCGTGGTCATCGAGTTCACGGACCTCCTGTTCGCGGTGGATTCCATCCCGGCCATCTTCGCCATCACCACGGATCCGTTCATCGTGTTCACCGCCAGCATCATGGCTGTGCTCGGTCTGCGCTCCATGTACTTCCTGCTGGCGCACGTGGTGCACCGGTTCGTGTACCTGAAGACGGGGTTGGCGTTCATCCTCGTCTACATCGGTGTGAAGATGCTTCTGCTGGACGTGTTCCACATCCCCTCACTCGTTTCGCTGGCGGTCATCGTGGCCATCCTGGTGGTGAGCGTCGTGGCCTCTCTCCTCTGGGGCAAGCAGCCAGACGCGAAGCCCAAGCAGGAGTCCGCTCCCGAATGAACGCCCCTGCGTTCTGGCAAAGCCGCTCGACCTGCTAGAGTTTAGGCGTGACTAACGAACCGAGGGACGCGGCGCTCGACGCGCCGCTGTCCAGCTCAGTCGGCGACTACCTCAAGACCATCTGGCTCCTGCGTGGCGCCACCGACGAGCCCGTGTCCACTGGCGAGATAGCACGCGAGTTGGGCGTGACCGCCCCATCGGTAACGGGCATGCTCGGCAAGATGCACGGCCTGGGTCTCGTGCGTTACCAGCCGTACAAGGGGGCGGAGCTGACGGCCGAGGGCAGACTGCAAGCGGTGCGCCTCGTGCGGCGGCACAGGTTGTTGGAGACCTTCATGATCACCGAGCTCGGTTTCGGCTGGGAGGAAGTACACGCCGAGGCCGAGCTGATGGAGCACGTCGTTTCCGACGAGTTCACGGAGCGGCTGGCAGCGCACCTCGGCCAGCCCCTCTTCGACCCGCATGGCGACCCGATCCCACAGCAGGACGGCACTGTACCCACAGCGCCCCACACGCCGCTCTCGGAGCTGGAGCCCGGGCAGCGCTTCGTGGTGCACCGTGTGCCGTCACAGGAACGCGAGGTGCTGGCCTACTTGCAGGACCTGGGCATCGAACCGGGCTGCGAGCTCAGGCTGCGTCAGCGCGAGCCCGGCGGCAAGCTCCTCCTGCTCGAGAGGACGGTGCTGGGCACGCCGGGGGTGCGAGGCGCCGTGCCGCTCTCGCGCGAGATGGCGAGCTTGGTCCTCGGGCAGGTCCTGGCACCGACGCAGCCGTAACCGCACTTGTGACAGCGCGTTGACAAGTTCGACCTAGCTCCGTATATTAGGAATGCCTAATCCACATTGTGTGGGACGGTGAAACACGGAGCGATAGCATGCCAACCAACAACGCCTCAGCGCGCTTCCCAGGCCGGGCCTCCGGCTTCTGCAGGAAGCTCTTCCTGCTCCTGGTCCTCTCGTTCGGGATCGTCCATGCTCAGGTGGCGCCCCCGAACGTGGTCGCCACCGTGGGCATGATCGGCGACGTCGCCGCGGAACTGGCCGGCAGTTGCGCTCAGGTCCGCACCCTCATGGGTCCGGGCTCCGACCCGCACCTGTACCGCGCGTCGGCCGGCGATGTTCGCCTGCTGGAGCGCGCCGACATGGTGCTCTACTCGGGCCTCCACCTGGAAGCGGGCCTGGCGCGCGTGCTCGAGGGCTTCTCGAGCCGCACCCCCACCGTTGCCGTAGCCGAGTCCGCCGTTCCCGAAAGCAGCCGGCTCAGCTCCGTCGGCAACGTGTTCGACCCGCACGTCTGGATGGACGTGGCGCTGTGGCATGGAGCGGCGGGCGTGATAGCCGAGGCGCTCACGCGCGCCAGCAGCGCTACTGGCGCCTGCGCGGAGCAGATCGCCGAGCGGCACGCCGCTTACGGTGCGCTGCTCGAAGACCTGGACGCCTGGAGCCGCGCCGCCATCGCCACCATCCCCGAGCGTCAGCGCGTGCTGGTCACCGCTCACGACGCGTTCGCGTACTTCGGACGGGCCTACGGCATCGAGGTCGAAGGCATCCAGGGCATCAGCACCGAAACGGAGGCGGCAGTGGCCGATATCAGGCGGGTAGCCCAGCTCATGGTGGACCGCGGCATCCCTGCGCTGTTCGTAGAGAGCACCATCAACCCGCGAACGGTGACGGCCGTTCTCGAGGCCGTGCGTCAGCGCGGTGGGGAGGCCGAGCTGGGGAGCGAGCTCTACGCGGACGCCCTGGGCGCGGCGGGCGC
>CAZVTS010000049.1:0-21387 GCA_964630175.1 uncultured bacterium | reverse complement strand
TTTGGCGAGGTTCCGAACTGCTTAACTCTGTGCGGCACTAGTGCAGTTCGGAACCTGCTCACATACCATCACCCCACGCACCCCTAGACCCCACCGGCCGCCCGCCACGAGCACTCGCGTGATAGTTTCACGCATGCTCGACTTCCTGTTCAGCACCGCGATCGTGGTCCTCACCGCGTGGCTGGGGCGCATGCTGCTAGACGCGCGCGAGCTTGGCTGGGGCAGGTTGTTGCTGGCCGCGCTGCTGGGCATCGGCGTGGGTGACGCCACCGCACTGTTCCTCATGGCGTCCGACGTGGCCGATCTGGCCAACATCGACTACTCACGGCTGCAACTGGTGTCGATGCCGTTCCGCGTCATCGGCACCATGGGCGCCATCGTGGTCCTGGAACTGTTCTTCAGGGGGCGCAGGCGCACGGGCGGTGGCACGAAGGGCCTAGGCGCAGCCGCGCCGCAGGGTCGGATGCTGAACCCCGCGGTTCTCGGCCGGGCGCTGCAGGTGTCGCGCATCCTCACGCGTCACGGCTTCGCTCCGCTGGTGGGTTGGGGTCGCGGTCGCGGCTCCAGCATCGAGGGTCACGACCTGGCGCGGCGCGCTCGCGAGGCGTTCGAGGAGGCCGGCGGCATCTTCATCAAGCTGGGTCAGCTGCTGGCTACCCGGCCAGACCTGGTCACGCCGGCCGCCATGCTCGAGCTCGCCAAGCTGCAGTCGGCGGTGGCGCCACTGGACGAGCACACCGTGAGGACGGCACTCGAGGCTCAGTTGGGTCGGCCACTTGACGAGGTCTTCGCCACCGTGGACTTCGTGCCGCTCGGTTCGGCCTCGGTGGCGCAGGCGCACGCTGCCGTGCTGCGCAGCGGCGCCGACGTGGTGGTGAAGGTGCGGCGGCCCGGCCTGCAGAAGGTCATAGGGCGCGACCTCGTCATACTGCGCTGGCTGGCACGCACCGCGGAAGGCCGCTTCAGCTGGGCACGGAAGCTCGGCACGATCGGCCTGGCGGCCGAGTTCGCCGACGCGCTTGTTGCCGAACTCGACTTCGCCACCGAAGCGCGCAGCATAGCCGAGATCGCCGCGGCGGTGGCTCACGAGCCACTCGTGCAAGTGCCGCAGGTTCATGGCGAGTTCACCCGGCCTGGGCTCATCGTTATGGAGCGTCTCATCGGTCCTCCGCTGGCCACACTCCCGTCGGGCGCCGCAACCGCCAACTCGGAGCGGCTCGCCGACGCGCTCTGCAACTCGCAGGTGCGCGCCATGCTGGACGGCGAGCGCTTCCACGGCGACCCTCACCCCGGCAACGTGCTCATCCTGGAAGACGGTCGGCTGGGGCTCATCGACCTGGGTCTCAGCAGCAAGCTCTACACGTTCGAACGGACGTCAGTGTTCCAGATGCTGTTGGGCATGCATCAGCGGCAGCCGGCCCTCGTTTACGAGGCGCTGGTCACCATCGGCGCCGTCGACCCGGCGGTGCACGATCCGGACGAGATCGAGCGCGCGCTGGCGCGCTTCATGGCCGCCTACCTGGGGCCGGGCATGCCGCCCGCGCAGGCGCTTACCGACCTGCTGCGCCTGACTCTCGAGCTGGGCCTGCGCCTGCCGGCGTCCACCAACGCCATGTTCCGAGCGCTGGCCACCTTGACGGGCACGGTCGAACGCCTGCACCCGGGCTATCCGGTGATAGACAAGGTGGCGGAGATCGGCGGCAACGAGTTCCGCCGCCGCCTCAAGCCCGACTCGGTGGCCGACTTCGTGCGTCAGGAGTGGGCTGAGCTAAGCCCCCTGCTGGGACGGTTCCCCCGCCACGTGGACCGCCTGGCGACCATGCTTGCGCACGGCCGCCTCAGCACCCAGACGCGGGTGCTGGCGGACCCCGATGACCGCAGCTTCGTGGAGCGCCTGGCCAACCGCTTCGTGCTCACCCTGTTGAGCGTCGGCGTTGGCGCGGTCTCCGTGATGCTGCTGGGGGCCCAAGGGGGCATCCAGTTCCCGTTCTTCGACATCGGGCTCTACGAGGTGCTGGGCTGGATCGGCCTGTTCATAGCCATGACGCTCATGTTCCGCGTGCTGCTGGCGGTGTTGAAGAGTGAGGGCGTAGGGCCCGCTTCCCGGCCTTGACCAGGCTCCAGGGGTGACCGGTCGGCGATCTGCGCGGGAGCGCGGATGCATGCCTTCTCATGGCCTTCCGAACTGCTTCACTTGGAGCCGAACTAGTGCGGTTCGGAACCCCAGCGGGAAGCAACATACTGCCCGCCCTCAAGCGCCAAGCCCCGCTGCTAACCTGCCGCCAGCACCTCTTCGAACGCGCCCCTCAGCGCCACCAGCGCCCGCTCCAGCGTGGCGTCGTCTATGAGCAGCGGCGCCAGGAAGCGGATGACGTTGCCGAACGTGCCGGCCGTTAGCAGGAGCAGCCCGCGCTCCCGGGCGGCAGCCACCACCGCCTGAGCCATTTCCGGCGCCGGTTCGCGCGTGCCGCGATCCTTCACCAGTTCGAACGCCAGCATGGGGCCAGGGCCACGGATCTCGCCGATGTTCGGGTACTTCGCAGCCGCGGCCTCCACCTCGGCGCGCAGCCGCGCGCCCAGGGCAACGGCCTTACCCAGCACGTCTTCCGTGTCGAAGATCTCGAGCACCGCCAGCGCGGCGGCGCAGGCGAGCGGGTTGCCGCCGTAGGTGCCGCCCAAGCCGCCTGGGTCGGGCGCGTCCATGATCTCCGCCGTGCCCACCACGCCGGCCAGCGGCAGGCCGCCGGCCAGGCTCTTGGCCACGGTAACCAGGTCGGCCTTCACGCCCGAGTGTTCCAAGGCGAACATCTTGCCGGTACGGCCGAAACCCGTCTGGATCTCGTCGGCGATGAGCAGGAAGCCATGCTCGTCTGCGCGTGCCCGCAGGCCCTCCAGGAAGCCCTTCGGTGCGGGGATGAACCCACCCTCGCCCAACACCGGCTCGAGCAGCACGGCGGCCACCCGTTCCGGCGCCACCTGGGCGCGCAGGAGCTCGTCGAAGGCGTCCAGCGCGCGCTGTTCGCTCCAGCCGCGGTACTCGTAAGGGAACGGCGCCTGGTAGACATCCGGCGCGAACGGCCCGAAGTTCTGGTGGTAAGGCTTCGCCTTGCCCGTGAGGCTCATGCCCAGCAGGGTGCGGCCGTGGAAGCCGTGATGGAAGGTGATTATGGCGGAGCGCCTCGTGGCCGCCCGGGCGATCTTCACCGCGTTCTCCACCGCCTCAGCGCCCGTGCTCACCAAGAGCGTCTTTGCCTTGCCGCGCACCGGAGCCATGCGGTTCAGCTTCTCCGCCAGCCGCACGTACGGCTCGTAGGTCACCACCTGGATGGACGGGTGCGACAGGCGCTCGACCTGCTCCTTCACCGCCTGCACCACCTTCGGGTGCGAGTGGCCCACGTTCATCACGCCGATGCCGCCCACGAAATCGATGTACTCGCGGCCGTCCACGTCCACCAGCACGGCGCCCTCGGCGCTGCGGGCCACAACGGGGTGCGCCACGCCCAGGCCGCGCGGCATGTTCTCCTGGCGAGCTGCGAGGATCTCTTCGGACCTAAGAACGGTGGTGCTCATGGTTGTGGCTCCTTTAGCTTGTCTACGCCGCTATCGTATACAACCAGCGCGGCGCCGCGCTCCTACCGCGCCCCCATCCTGAACCGCCGCTCCACAACGTTCGTCAGCAGTATCAGCACGGTGGAGAGCCCGATCATGATCACGCCGATGGTGGCCACCTTGCCCCAGTAGGCGTCGTGCACGGCGCGGTACATGAGCACGGAGAGCACCTCGGTGCCGGGGCGCGCCAGGATCACGGAGAGGTCGAGTTCGCGGATGAACATCACGGCCATCAGCGTCCAGCCCGAGATGATGCCGGGCATGGCGAGGGGCGCCACGATGCGCCGCAGCGTCCTAAGGAAGCCCGCCCCGCTTATGAACGACGCCTCCTCTAAGTCCTTACCGATCTGGATGAAGGTGCTCGTCAGCGGTCTTATGCCGAACGGCAGGTAGGTGGCCACGTACGCTATGAGCAGCGCCCAGATGGTGCCGTACGCGCCCGTGCGCACGAACGCCCACATGAAGCCGATGGCCAGCACCAGGCCCGGGAAGGCGAACGAGGTGAACGCGAACACCTCGAGGATGGCGCTTCCCGTGTTCCTCACCCGCACGATGATGTAGGACGACAGGGTGGAGAGCACGATGCCCACGGTGGCGCCCACCACGGCCAGGAAGAGGCTGTTGTAGAAGGAGTTCACCGTCAGGCGGTCGCCCAGCACCGTCTGCCAGTGCGTGAGCGTGAACATGCTGAACGCCCTGGCGCCCGGCGGCATCATGTACGGGATGAAGGAAACGTAGGCCAGCACCAGCACCGGCACCACCACCAGCACGGCGCCCACCAGCAGGGTGAGCAGCCCGAGCGGCACGCGCCACGCGCCCAGCTTCACGCGCTGCGGGCGGTAGCCGCGACCGCCTATGGTTACGAAGCGCTCAGCGGCGCGCGTGTAGTAGCGGTAGATGAACACCAGCACCACGGCCGTGAGCAGCACGCTTATGCCCACCGCGGCGGCGCGCCCGTAATCGGGCAGGAAGCCGGTGGTCACGAGGCGGTACACGTAGGTGGTGAGCACGTCTATGCGCGCCGGCATGCCCAGCACGGAGGGGATGGCGAAGGCGCCCAGCGAGCGGATGATCACCAGCATCAGCGCCGCCAGCAGCGCCGGCTGCAGCATGGGCAGGATGATCTTCAGCATGGTGCGGCGGGTGGAGCCGCCGCTGATCCACGACGCCTCCTCGAGCGCCGTGTCGAACGCGCGCATGGCGGCCGCTATCACCAGGTACGCCACGGGCAGCTCCAGCAGACCCTCGATGAACACCATGCCGGCCATGGAGTAGATGTTGATAATGCCTAGGCCCAGCGTGTCTCTCAGGAACACGTTGATGATGCCGTTGGTGGGGTTCAGCAGCACGGCCCAGCTGGTGCCGAACGCCAGGTGCGGCACCATCATGGAGAGGATGGGTATCAGGTGCAGGAGGCCACGGAAGGGCGCGTCCGTGCGGAAGTTCAAGTACGCCAGCCCGAACGCCAGCGCGGTGGCTATGACCGCGGAGCCCACCGTGAAGATGGCGGTGTTCCACAGCACGCTGTAGAGGCGCGGGTCGGTATACACGCGCACGTACTTCTCGAGCGTGAAGTCGCCGAAGGCGCCGAGCCCCTTGGAGAAGCTGCCTACCACCAGCATCACGGCGGGTGCCAGGGTGAGGATGCCCACCACGAGCACGAGGAAGAGCGTCAGGTAACCGGTCTTGGAAGAGTGCATGCTAGGCGCTCACTCCGTTATGAACCGGCAGCCGTGCGGGTTGAAGTAGAGGAGCACCTGCTGCCCCTCCACCAGGGAAACGGTGGACGGTATGCGCAGGCTCAGGTTCACGCCCCCGGATTCCACTTCCACCTCGCGGGTCTCGCCCAGGAACACGGCGGAGGTCACGGTGCCCACCACCTGGTTGGGCGCCAGCTCGGCAGGTACGGGCTGCTCGAGCACCTCCACGAACTCCATGCGCACCGCCACCATGCCCTTGGTGCCCGTGACGGCGTTGGGGTCGGGTTCGCACTGCAGTCGGCCCACGGAGGAGTCCACCATCAGGTAGCCGTCGTCCGAACCGCTGCCGGCCTGCACCACGGTGGCGGGCAGGAAGTTGGCCTTGCCCATGAAGTCCACCACGAAGCGGCTGTTGGAGCGGAAGTAGACCTCCTCGGGCGTGCCGCGCTGCACGATGTTGCCGAGCTGCATCACCACCACGTCGTCCGAGAGCGCCAGGGCCTCGAACCGGTCGTGCGTCACGTAAAGGGAGGTCATGCCGAGGCGGGTGAGCAGCTCGCGCAGTTCGGCCCGCGTCTCCTCGCGCAGCTTGGCGTCTAGGTTGCTGAGGGGCTCGTCGAAGAGGATCACGCGCGGCTCGGAAACGATGGCGCGCGCCAGCGAAACGCGCTGCTGCTGCCCGCCCGAGAGGGCGGTGGCGGGGCGCTTCTCGTAGCCGCCGAGCTGCACGAAGTTGAGGGCCTGCGCCACGCGGTCCTTGATCTCGCTGCGGGGCACCCCCTGAGATTCGAGCGGGTAGGCCACGTTGCTGAACACGGTCATGTGCGGCCAGATGGCGTACGTCTGGAACACCATGCCTATGCCGCGCTTGTCGGGCGAGACGGAGGTGGTGCGCTTGCCGTCGGACTCCCACACCACCGTGTCGCCTATTCGGATGGTGCCGGAATCCGGCGTCTCGAGCCCAGCTATGCAGCGCAGCAGCGTGGTCTTGCCGCAGCCGGAGGGCCCCAGCAGGGTGGTAACGGTGCCGCCTTGAACGTGCAGGCTTACGTCGTTGAGAGCCACGACGGTGCCCTCCGACGCCTCGAAGGTCTTGCGCAGCTTCTCGACCCTGATCTCCATTTAGCTTCCTTCGTGTTGATCGAAAATGGATACGCCCACGGTGTCTGGGCGCCGAAAATAGGGGCGGTGCCCACTCCCACGCTTGGGCGAGGGGTGGGCACCGCGGGTTACGTCAGCTCAGGCCTGACTGAGCGGCCCTTACTTGAAGATGTCCGCGAAGGTCTCGCCCCACTCGGCGATCTCTTCGTCGGTCATGCTGGCCAGCGGCAGCACGGTCGCTTCGTCGATGCCGCCGATGGGCGGGTAGATGCCGGGGGCGAGAACGTACTCGCCGACCTGGTCGGCCAGGATGGTGTTGGTTTCCGCACCGAGCCAATAGTCGATGAAGAGCTTGCCGGCGTTCGGGGCGGGTGCACCGGCGGCGAGAGCGATGCCGCGCGGGGTGCCGAACATGGGCTCGGAAACGCGCGCCCAGTCGAGCGGGGCCGGCGCGAGGGTGACGATGTACTTGGGCATGCTGATGCCGATGTGCATCTCACCCGAGGAGATGGGGCCGGGCGTGGGGCCGAAGGAGCCCACCAGCATGGGGCGGTTGGCGGCCAGGCCTCTCACGAACTCCCACCAGGCCTCCTCGGAGCCGAACACGTTGTGGTCCTTGAGGCCCACCAGCCACTGGATGGTGGTGGCGTGCGAGCCGGGGTTGGCCATCACGATCTTGCCGGCCCACTTGGGGTCGGTGAGGTCCATGTAGCTCGTGGGAACGTCCTCGGCCGCCACGAGTTCCGTGTTGTAGATGAGCGCCACGTACTCGATGCCGAACTGCTGGATCATGCCGTCCGGGTCCTTGCTCCAGTCCGGGTAGCCAGCGGCCACGGGCGACTCGTACGGCTGCAGCAGGCCGAAGTCCTTGAGGATCTCGAGCAGTGGCAGGGGCGCCTGCAGCACGGAGGCCAGCTGACGGCCGGCCTGGAACTCGGTGAGGAGCGTGGCGGCGAAGCCTTCGGTGGAGATGCGGGTGTAGTTGGCGTCCACGCCGTACTCGGCGGCGAAGGCGGCCAGCACGGGGTCGATGGCGGTGATGTTGGCGTAGTACTCGAGCGAGCCTTCGGCTTGCGCAGCGGCGATGAGCTCGGCGGACTGAGCGCCGGCGAACGAGATGGCGAACGCCGCAAGCAGAGCCATGATGAGGTTGGGCCTCTTGACCATTCTGTTTCCTCCCAGGTGGTTTGTGACTGAGGCATAGCATACGCGGCTGGGGGTGGTTACCTCTAGCTATGACGTGTTTGGTGTCGATACAGGATGAAGGTACTCAGAAGGAAATGCTCGCTTATTCAGGGTAAGCGCCGCGCGCGGCCTAGCCAAAACTTCACCTTAATTGTGCGATACTTGTATCGCAAGGAGGCAAGGCCATGGCTATCTCGATTCGCCTGGACCCTAAGACCGAAGAGCGGCTAACGGCGCTTGCCGAGCGGACAGGCCGCTCCAAGACTTTCTACGTACGACAAGCTCTTATGACGCATCTGGATGAACTTGAAGAGATCTTTTGGGCTGACGAGGTCGTCCATAAATGGATCCAGCAAGGACGGCAAAGTCGACCGGCCGACGAGTTTTGGTCGCAACTTGAAGAGTGAGCAGGTGGCGGCTGGAAACGGCGCCGGAGTTCGAGAAAGCAGCTCGTAAGTTAGAAGTTAGACGCAACTACACGCCGCCGCGTTCGCTCCTACCTACAAGAACTGTGCTTGCTCGAAGATCCCCGTACTAGAGGGAAGTTGCTCCACGGCGAACATGCAGGGTTCTGGAGGTTTCGAATCGGTGACTACCGGGTTGTCGCTTTGCTCGAAGACCGCAGACTAGTGATTGTCGCAATCGCTATAGGCCACCGCTCAAACATCTACAAGTAACTCCTCCACCCGACCCCGCACGCTCTCGGCCGCGTCGCGCTCCAGGAAGGCCAGCCGCAGCCGCCTCTCCAGCACGTCGTCGGCACTGACCGCGTACTCCTTCTGGCGGGCTTCCAGCACCTCCACCTCCAGGTAGGGGTGAGCCGGGTGCAGGCGTTCCAGGAGCCCCAGTTCCTTGCCCAGCGCAGCCACTTCGGGCGCCTCGCCGCCGTAGGTACGCGCCAGGTGAGCGGCCACGTCGGCGTCGAGCCCGAACCGCTCGGCCAGTTGCCCGGCAAGCTGCGGACTGTAGCCGTTGGCGCCCACCAGCGGCAGGTCCGCCGTGCGGCTGGGGCCAGCGGCGTTCAGACCGGCCGTGGCCACCGCGCGGTCCAGCGCGTCGCGCGCCATCAGCCGGTAGGTGGTCCACTTGCCGCCCGTTATGGTCACCAGGCCCTTGGCAGACACCTCTATGTGATGGTCGCGCGTTATCTGCGCCGTGTTT
The DNA here is from genome assembly GCA_964630175.1 of uncultured bacterium. Taxonomy (GTDB): domain Bacteria; phylum Deinococcota; class Deinococci; order Deinococcales; family Trueperaceae; genus JAAYYF01. Next base: position 12,631 of record CAZVTS010000049.1, on the reverse strand, counting down.
ACGTTCTGGCGCGGCTTCACCAGCGGCCGGTAGCCCACCCAGGACGAGAGCACGTCCTGCCTCGTGAACGCACGGTCCATGTAGCGCCCCAGGTAATCCAGCAGGTAGTCCACGTCCTCGGCCGGCGCGGTCGGATCCGCTTTGGCCACGGCCGGGTTGTCGGTGGTGCCCACCAGCGTATGGCCGTGCCACGGCAACAGGAAGAGCACGCGGCCGTCGTCCGTCTTGGGGATGAGCATGCCGGAGCCGCCGGGCAGCACGGCGCCCTTCAGCACGATGTGGGTGCCGGACGACGCCGTGAGGCTGTCCTCCGCCGCCGGGTCGTCCAGCTTGCGCACCTCGTCCACGAACGGGCCGGTGGCGTTCACCACCGCCCGCGCCCGCACCTCGTGCGAGCCGCCGCCAACATGATCCGTGAACTTAGCGCCCGCCACCCGGCCGGACGCCTCTAGCAGCTCCGTAACCTCGGCGTAGTTCAGGACCACGGCGCCGTTCGCCTCGGCCGTGCGCACGATGGCGAGGTTCATGCGGCTGTCGTCGAACTGGCCGTCGTAATACATGACGGAGCCGCGCAGCCCGTCGGCCTTCAGCCCCGGTAGGCGTTCGAGGGTCTCGGACCGACTCAGCGCCTTGCTGGCGCCTATGCGGTAACCGGTGCCGGCCACGAGGTCGTAGGCTTTGAGCCCCACCCAGTAGTAGGGCAGCTCGAGCCACTTGTATAAGGGCGTAACGAGCGGGATGGTGTTGGTGAGGTGCGGCGCCAGGCGCAGCAGGTTGTGCCGCTCGTGCAGCGCGTCCCTCACCAGGCGGAACTGCGCGCGGTCCAGCCGCTTCACGGCCAGCTCGAGGTACCTCACTCCGCCGTGCAGCAGCTTGGTGCTGCGGCTGCTGGTGCCTTCCGAGAAGTCGGCGCGCTCCAGGAGCGCCACGGAGAGGCCGCGGCTGGCAGCGTCCAGCGCCACGCCGGCGCCGGTGGCGCCGCCGCCTATGACCAGCACGTCGAACTGCTTCTCCCCTAAGCGTTCTAGCGCTGCGTCACGCGGCATCGGCTTCCCTCGCCAGTCGCACGGCCGTGCCCTCGTCTATCACCAGGGTGTTCATGAAGCGCCCGGCCAAGGCGCCACGCAGCGCCGGCAGCTTGTTGGCGCCCGCCACCACGCACACGCTGTAAGGATGACTGCGCAGCGACGCCAGGTCTGGGCCCGTGGAGCGCTTGTTCATGGCCACGTCCTCGTAGCTGCCGTCCGCCCTGAAGAACACGGTGGCGATGTCGCCCACCACGCCTTCCTCGCGCAGGGCGGCGAGCTCGGCGTCCTCCACGTAACCGGCACGGTAGATGTACGAGTTGGCGTCGGGCGTACCGATGCTGTACAGCACGATGTCGGCGCGGGTAGCCAGGTCGCGCACGCGTTTCACCACGCGCTCGCGGTACATGGCGTCCTTGGTGGCCGGGTCGTCGAAGTAGGCGGGTATGGGCAGCAGGTGACCGTTGCCGTGATAGTTCTCCGCGAAGAGCCCGATTATGCGCGCCGCGTCCGTCACGCCGTGCCCGCCGTTGTTGTTGCCACTGCCGGTGAGCTGCACCACGTTGATGCCTGGCAGCGGCTTGGGCGTGAGGCTGGCGGCCACCTGCGACACGGTGGCGCCCCAGGCTATGGCGATGGTGGCGCGGGCACCCACCAGGCCGTTCAGGTAGTGCGCGGTGAACTTGCTGACCGCGGCCATCTGCTCGTTGGCGCTGGAATCCGGATGGCTCGGCACCACCTTCACCTCGCGGATGCGGAAGCGCTCCTCCAGCTCCGTCTCCAGCTGCAGCTGACGCTGGGAGTGATCCAGGATCTGGAACTCCACCAGGCCGTTGTTGCGCGCCCAGGTGAGCAGGCGCGAAACGGTGGGCCGCGCCATGCCGAGCTGCGCGGCTATGCGGGTGGTGGTCATGTCGAGGTGGTAATACATGCGGGCCACCTTCAGCGCGTCCTCGAAGGTGCCGACCTGCGGTGAACGCTCCGCGGGAAGGCCGCTCACGAGACCACCGCTGCGCGCCGCAACAGCTGCATCAGTTCAGTCATGCCACTCACCACAACGTCGGGCTCCACTCGCCCTGCAACGAGATCCTGGCGCTGTGTGACGCCGGTCAGCGTGAGGACCCCCACGAAACCCGCGTCCGCCGCCATCTGGATGTCGGTCTGCAGCCTGTCGCCCACGAAGGCGATCTGCCCCGCCGGCAGCTGCAGCCGCCTATGTATCTCACTAATCATACCGGCGTGGGGCTTGCCAAGCACCTCCGGACGCCGGCCCGTGGCGGCCGCGAACATCTCGATGAAGGCGCCCGCGTCCGGCAGGAAGCCGCCCTGCACCGGGCACGTGGCGTCGGGATGGGTGGCCAGGTACGGCAGGCCGGCGTCGATGTGGCGCGTGGCGGCGGCCAGCTTCTCGAACGTGAGCTCCATGTCGAAGGTGAGGAGCACCGCGTCGGGCTCCTCCTCCTCGTGCATCAGGCCGTGGGCGCCGTAATCGGCCCTCACCTCGGCGGTGGCCAGCAGGTAGGGGCGGCGTATGCCCGCCCCCAGCAAGTGGCTGATGGCCACGTCGTTGGAGGTGAGCACGTGGCGCCTGTCGGAGGGCAGCCCCAGCGCCGCCAGCTTCCTCAGGTAGGTGGCGCCGCTGGCGGACGAGTTGTTGGTAACCAGCAGGTACTCCACCCCGGCTCCGCGCAGCGAGGCCAGCAGCTCGAGGGCTCCCGGCAGCGGACTGCCCTGCAGGTAGATCGTGCCGTCCAGATCGAACGCCACCGCCCGCACCGAATCCAGCCGCTTGTTTACGGTGACCGCCAAGTGGTTCGCCGCTCCTTCCGGCGCCGCTGCCAGCATCGCATCAACGCCAACACGAACGTGACCACGCACTGAACAGATGTAATTGGAATCTAGCAAACCCGCTTGGCAACGTCAAGAACGGGGTTCGTAGAGCGTACAAGCGTGGTTGACAGTAGTTCACGACTGATGCTAGGTTTGGGCCACCAATCTGACCTGCAACGCCGGCTCCGGAGTTCCTTCCAGCACAAGTTCCCGTTGGGAACCGGCGCAGCCACATAGGCAGGCCAGGGAAGTTCTAAGGAGGCAAGGCATGAGCAAGAGAACCACCGTTCGCTTCTGGACCCTGCTCGCCCTGGCCGGCGCACTGGTGCTGGCCCTCGCACCGTCGGCGTTCGCGCAGGCGGAATGCTCCAACCGGGGCAACCTCGACGTCATGTACTGCGACGAGAACGGCGACCTGGTTGCCGACGCCCCCACCGACCCCGCGCAGTTCGTCAACCCCTCCACCCTGTTCTTCGCCTACACCCCGGTGGAAGACCCGGCCATCTACGAAGACATCTGGGATCCGTTCCTCGAGCACCTCAGCGAAGTCACCGGCAAGCCCGTGCGCTTCTTCGCCGTGCAGTCCAACAGCGCCCAGGTCGAGGCCATGCGCTCCGGCCGCCTCCACATAGCGGGCTTCTCCACCGGCCCCACGCCGTTCGCCGTCAACTTGGCGGGCGCCGTGCCGTTCGCCATCATGGGCTCCGATGAGGGCCGCTTCGGCTACACCCTCCAGGTCTACGTGCTGAAGGACAGCCCGTACCACGAGCTGGCGGACCTCAAGGGTGCACGCGTGGCGCACACCGCCCCCACCTCCAACTCCGGCCACCAGGCGCCGGAAGCGCTCTTCCCCGAGCAGGGCCTGGTGCCGGGCGTGGATTACGAGATCCTCTTCTCCGGCAGCCACGACAACTCGCTCTTAGGCGTGGTGGCGGGCGACTACGACGCGGCCCCCGTGGCCTCCGAAGTGGTGGAGCGCATGGCCAGCCGCGGTCTGTACGACCCCGAGGACCTGCGCATCATCTACGAGACCAACGTCTTCCCCACCACCTCCTACAACTACGTGTACAACCTCGACCCGGAGCTGATCGCCAAGATCGAAGAAGCGTTCTTCACCTTCGACTTCGAGGGCACGGCGCTGGGCGACGAGTTCGAGGGCGTGAGCAAGTTCGTGCCGATCAACTACCTGGACACCTGGTCCGTAATACGCTCCATCCAGGAGTTCAACGGCGTCTCGTACACCACCGAGGGCCTGGACTAAGGGAACTGGAGGCGTAGGCGGTGGAGCTGCGAATCGAGAACCTCGTGAAGTCGTACGGCCGGGGCGACCCCGTGCTCAACGGGCTGAACCTCACCGTCGACGGCAGTGGCATCACCGCCATCATCGGTTCGTCGGGCGCGGGCAAGAGCACGCTGCTGCGCTGCATCAACCGCCTCATCGAGCCCGACTCGGGCACGGTGCGCCTCAACGACGTAGAACTAACGGCTCTGAAGGGAGCGGCGCTGCGTAAAGCGCGCCGCTCCATCGGCATGATCTTCCAGAGCTTCAACCTGCTGGACCGCCTCACGGTCATGGAGAACGTGCTGGCCGGCCGGCTGGGTTACGTGAACTTCTGGCAGGCCTCCAGCCGCCGCTACCCACAAGCGGACATCAACCGCGCCTACGAGCTCCTGGAGCTGGTGGGCATGGAAGAGTTCGTGAACCAGCGCGCCTCCCGCCTCAGCGGCGGGCAGCGCCAACGCGTGGGCGTGGTGCGCGCGCTCATGCAGCAACCCTCTATCTTGCTGGCGGACGAACCCACGGCGTCACTGGACCCGCGCACCTCCCTGCAGATCATGGAACTGCTGCAGGACATCGCCGGGCGCCTGGGGCTCCCCGTCATAATCAACATCCACAACGTGGACCAGGCCCGCACCTACACGGACCGCATCGTGGGCCTCCGGTACGGCCACATCATGTTCGACGGCACCCCGGCCGATCTGGACGACGCCGCGCTCGACGCCATCTACGACGGCAAGGACTGGAACGAGGAGGCCGAAGGCGAAGGCGGCCACCCGGCTTCCGCCAACGCCGCCACGGCCAAGCAGCGCGAACTCGAGGGAGCCCGTGGCTGACGTGCAGGCCGGCGGTCCGAGGCAGGACTACCGCTGGCAGCGGCCGCAGTTCTTCACCAACCCGTACGTGCGGTGGGGGCTCCCCTTCGCCGCCATCGCCTATCTGATCTGGGCAGTATCTACCCTCTCCATCAACTGGAACCGCGTGGCTGCCGGCATCCCCCGCGCCGCGCGCATATTCGGCAACGCCTGGCCGCCCGACTTCAGCCGCAGCGGCCTCATCATCAGCGGTTTCACCGAGAGCATCCAGATAGCTCTCCTGGCCACCGCGCTGGGCCTGCTAATAAGCGTGCCCGTGGCGCTGTTGGCCGCCAAGAACATCATCCCTCACGGCCTGCACTGGTTCGGCCGCGGCATCATCATCGTGGCCCGCAGCTTCCACCCCGTGATTGTGGCCATCATCTTCGTGAAGGCCGTGGGCTTAGGCCCGTTCGCCGGGGTGCTCACCCTCACCGTGTACTCCCTCGGCTTCGTCGGCAAGCTGCTGGCCGAAGCCATAGAGGAGATAGACGAGCGGCAGGTGGAAGCCATGCGCGCCACCGGCGCCGGCTTCCTGAAGGTGCTCCTCTACGCCGTGTTCCCGCAGATACTGCCGCGCCAGGTGGGTCTCAGCATCTACCAGCTCGACAGCAACCTGCGCGCCTCCGCCGTGGTGGGCGTGGTGGGCGCCGGCGGCATCGGCGGCACCCTCATGAACTCGTTCCGCCGCTTCGATTACGACTTCGCGCTGGCCATCCTCCTGCTCATCATCGCCATCATCCTCCTGAGTGAAGCCATCAGCGGACGGTTGCGGAGCGACCTCTCATGATCCGCGACCCCTCGCTCGAGGAACTGAAGCGCTACAACTGGCGCCGCTTCACGCCGGCGCAGCGCATGGGCCGCTACGTGGCCTACCTGATAACCGTGGTGGCGCTGGTGTGGACCATCCGCGGGCTCGACATCTACTGGCCGTGGGTGTGGGATTCGCCTGCCCAGATGGGCGACCTCTTCCGCCGCATGTACCCGCCCGACTTCAAGAACATGCGCGAGATCCTGCGGGTGTTGATGGAGACCATCAACATCGCCACGCTGGCCACCCTCATGTCGCTCATATTCGCCATCCCCACGGCGTACATCGCCGCCCGCAACACCTCCCCGCATCCGCTGCTCGTGTGGGTGGGGCGCTTCATCCTCGTTTCGTCCCGCTCCGTCAACACCATCATCTGGGCCCTGCTGTTCGTGGCCATCTTCGGCCCGGGCGCCGTGGCCGGCGTGCTGGCCGTGGCGTTCCGTTCGGTGGGCTTCATCGGCAAGCTCATGGCCGAGGCCGTCGAGGAGATAGACCCGGCCCAGGTGGAGGCCATGAAGGCCACCGGCGCCGGGCCCGGCAAGGTGCTCATGTACGGCATCGTGCCGCAGGTCATGCCCGCTTTCTTCGCCGTGACGATCCTCAGGTGGGACATCAACATCCGCGAGAGCACCGTGCTCGGCCTCGTGGGCGCGGGCGGCATAGGCCTCATCCTGCAGGGCTCCATCGACATGTTCGCGTGGCGCCAGGTGGCGGCCATCCTCATAGCCATCATGGTCGTGGTGGTGCTGGCCGAAGTGGTGTCGGCCTGGTTGCGCGGGAAGGTGCTGGACTAACCCTCGGAGAAGGTAAGAGGCCTCGGCCCCTAGGTAGACGGGGTTAATCGAGGCGCGAAGTCGTACCTCTCCCGCAAGCCACGCTCAGGTGTGCCCCGCCAGGTCAGACAGCTGTTGCAGCCTCGGAACAAAAGTCCTAAGATGGTCCCACTTACAGCTTGGAAACCCCCGCCTGGGCGTCACGGTCGAAAGCAGACCTGCACGCCGCCACTCACGTAGAGGTAGAAGGCAACAGATGAACTACTCAACGGAACGCGACCTTCTGATGCGGGTGACGTGGATGTATCACGTCGAGGGCCACACCCAGGAGGCCGTCGCCAAGGCGTTCGGGATCCCCCGGGCGCGCGTCATACGGCTCCTGCAGCAAGCCATGGACGAAGGCCTCGTCCGTATACATTTGTCGGGCGACCAGTTCAATTGTGTAGCTGTCGCCGAGGAACTCAAGGCCACGTTCGGCCTCAAGGAGGTCGTCGTCGCGCCCTCTCCCGCCAACGCGGCCGCGCTCAAGGGAACGCTCGGCAAGGCCGGCGCCCTCTACCTGCAGAGGGTCATCGAGAACGGCATGACGGTAGCCACGGCCTGGGGCACCACTCTCCTGGAGGTCGCCCGCGCGCTGCAGCCACAGAAGCTCGAGGCGGTGTCGGTGGTGATGATGCTTGGCGGCCTCTCGCGCAACCTGCCGGCCCTCAACCCGAACGACATCGCGCGGCGCGTGGCTGAGAGCGTCAACGGCCGCATGTTCTCGCTCTTCGCCCCCGCGCTGGTAGACGACCCACAGCTGCGAGACCTCCTCATGGCAGACAGCAACGTGAAAGCGCCCCTCGAACTCGTGCGCGCCAGCCAGGTGGCCCTCATCGGCGTGGGCACCACGGGCCCCAACAGCACCCTGCTCGAAACGGGCGTGCTTTCGGATTTCGAGATGCAGGCGCTCAGGGCCAAGGGCGCAGTTGGCGACATCCTCGCGCGCTTCTTCGACGCGGAAGGCCGTCCGGTGGATTCCGCCCTGAACGGCCGCGTGGTGGGCCTCGAGCTGGAGGACCTGAAGAGCATCCCCACCACCATCCTCGTGGCCGGGGGCGAGGACAAGGTGAAAGCCATCTTCGGAGCCCTGCGGGGCGGCTACGTCACCGACCTGATCACCGATGAAACCAGCGCGAAGCACCTGCTGGAGCTGGAAAGGAGTGAAGCAGTTGCCAACTAACCTTCAGAAAGACCTGCTACAGATGATGGTGCGTATCCGCAGCTTCGAGGAGCGCGTGGGCGAGCTCTTCCTCAAGGGAGAGTCTGCCGGCACCATGCTTCACCTCTCCATGGGCGAGGAGGGCGCCGCCACCGGCGTGGGCCTGGCCATGCAGGAGGGCGACAGCTTCACCACCCACCACAGGGGCCACGGCATCTTCCTCGCGCGCGGCGCCGACCCCAACCGGATGATGGCCGAGATCGCGGGTCGCGAGGCCGGCTACTGCCGCGGCAAGGGCGGCTCCATGCACATAGCCGACATGAGCCTGGGCCACCTCGGGGCCAACGCCATCGTGGGCGGGGGCATCCCCACCATCGTCGGGGCGGCCCTCTCCTACAAGACACTCGAGAAGAAGCACGTGTCCGTGGCCTTCTTCGGCGACGGCGCCATGCAGCAGGGCGTGCTCTACGAATCCATGAACCTGGCGGCCCTCTGGGGCCTACCGGCCATGTTCGTATGCATCAACAACCAGTACGGCATGGGCACGCGGGTGGATCACTCCTCCTCCACCAAGGACTTCTCCACGCGCGCCGCCGCCTTCGGCCTCGTGACGGGGCACGTGGACGGCGTGGATGTTGACGCCGTTCACTCCACCGCCAACGACCTGCTCGAGGCCGCCAGGAACGGCACGCCCAGCTTCCTGGAGATCGACTGCTACCGCTTCTACGGCCACGCCCGCAAAGACAAGAGCCCCTACCGCAGCGAAGAGGAAGAGGCCGCGGGCCGGCAGCGCGACCCCATAACCGTGTACGCCAAGAAACTGCAGGAAGCCGGGGTGCTGACGGCAGAAGAGTTGGCGCGAATGAACGACGCGGCAGACACCGAGATGGACGCCGCGCTGGCGTTCGCGGAAGGCACACCGCTGCCGGCACTGGAGACCATGTTCGAAGACGTGTACGACCCCGCCGCGCCGAAGCCCGTTCCGAACAGAGAGAGGCTGGCGCTGTGACACAGGTGAAGACCACCGCACCGGAATCGCAGGCGGCACCGAAGGTAGGCACGTACCGCGAGGCCCTGCGCCTGGCCCTACACGAAGCCATGGCCACGGACGAGCGTGTGGTGCTGATAGGCGAAGAGGTGGGGCAGTACGGCGGCGCGTACGCGGTAACGCAGGGCCTCTTCGCGGAGTTCGGGCCCAGCCGCGTGCTGGACACGCCCATCTCCGAGCCCACCATCGTGGGCGCCGCCATCGGCGCGGCCATGACCGGCCTCAGGCCCGTGGCAGAGCTCATGTACGTGGACTTCGCCGGCCTGGCCATGGACCAGATAGCCAACCAGGCGGCCAAGATCCGCTACATGTTCGGGGGCCAGATCGGCGTGCCGATGGTGCTTCGCACCCAGGGCGGCACGGGCCGCTCCGCCGGCGCCCAGCACTCCCAGAGCCTGGAGGCCTGGTTCCTCCACACGCCGGGGCTTTACGTGGCCATGCCCGCCACCGTGTCCGACGCCTACGTGCTCCTCAAGGAGTCGATCAAGCTCGAGGACCCGGTCATCTTCATCGAGCACAAGGGGCTCTACACGCAGAAGGGCACTTTCGAGCCCGCCAAGGAGCCGCCGTTCGGCAAGGCGGCCATCAGGCGCCAGGGCTCCGACATGACCATCATCAGCTACTCGCGCATGCTGAACCGCTGCCTCGAGGCCGCCGAGCAGCTGGCGCAGGCCGGCATCGACGCGGAGGTGGTGGACTTACGCACCCTGCGCCCGCTGGACACCGAGACGTTCGTGAACTCGGTCATCAAGACCGGCCGGGCGCTCATCGTCACGGAAGACACGCTCACGGCAGGCATCTCCGCGGAGCTCTCCGCCCGCGTGCAGGAGGGCGCCTTCGACTACCTGGAGGAGCCCATCATGCGCCTCGCCGGGGAGGACATCCCCGTGCCCGTGTCGCCCGACCTCGAAGCGCACGCCATCCCCACCACCGACCTGATCGTGCAGGCAGCGCGCAAGCTGCTCAGGCGCTAACGTCATGAGCCCATCCGAGATAACCCTGCCCCAGCTCGGTGAGACGGTGGAAGAGGCGCTCATCATCAAGTGGTTCAAGAGCGCCGGGCAGAGCGTCGCCAGGGGCGAGACCCTGCTCGAAGCCGAAACGGACAAGATCACGGTGGAGGTGCCCGCCCTCGTATCCGGCACGCTGCTGGAGATAGTGGCAACCGAGGGCGAGACCGTCGCGGTGGGCGCCGTCATAGCCCGCATCGACGAGGAGGGCTCGGCCGCAACCAGCTCCGAACCCTCCGTCCCGCCGACCCAGGCCGCGGCCGGCAGCGCGCGCGCCACGCCCAGCGCGGCGCCGGCAGCTGCCCCGCCCGTGCACGCCCCAGTTCCACCCAACGTGAACCGGTTCAGGGCCTCCCCTGCCGCCAGAGCCACCGCCCGCGAGCTCGGCATCGACCTCACCAGACTGGTGGGCGCCGGAACCGGGCCGCTGGGACGCATAACCAAGGCGGACGTGCTGGCGGCCGGCGCAGCGAGCGCGGCGGCTCGCACCGTGCCCGCAGCACCTCCCGCCGCCACCGGCACTCAGCAACCGGGCAGCTACGCGGAAGCCATCAGCCCCACCCGAGGCCCAGCGGCCGGCAGCACCTACCAACTCACCCGGGTGGAGCAGGTCTCTGCCCGGCTAACGGCCCGCTCGTTCCAGGAGGTGCCGCACTTCTACGTCACGCTCAAGGTAGACGTAACGGACGCGGTGCGCAGGCTGCGCGTCCTGCCCGAGCACATGAAGGTGTCCATCAACGACGCCCTGGTGAAGGTTACGGCCATGGCGCTCGAACTGCACCCGCGGCTCAACTCCAGCCTCGCAGGCAACAGCCTTCAGCTGCTCCCCAACATAGACATCGGGGTCATCACGGCCACGGACGACGGGGTCATCACCTCGGTGGTTCCGGGCGCCTCCCGGGCGAGCCTCACGCAGATCCGGTCCCGCGTGCGCGAGGTCCGGGCTCGCCTGCAGGCCGGCCAGGCGCAGGCGAGCGACGTCAGCGGCGCCACTTTCTGCATCTCCAACATGGGCATGTTCGGGGTGGATTCCTTCTCGGCCATCATCCTCCAGCCCAACGTAGCCATCCTCGCGGTCGGCGCGCTCAAGGAGGAGGTGCTGGTGAGCGAGGGGAAGATGTACATCGGGAACACCCTCGCGCTCACCGTTTCGGCCGATCACCGCGCGCTGGACGGAGTGGCGGTGGCGCTCTTCCTGAAGGACATGGAGCGCTTGCTGCAAGAGCCCGACAGGTGGCTGGATAACTGATGGCCAGCCGCTACTACATCGGCATCGATGGCGGCACCGAAAGCGTGCGCGCCGGCGTGTTCGACGCTACCGGCAAACCGCTGGCGTTCGCGTCCGAACCGTACGCCACTACTTTCGAGCACCCCAGCTGGGCGGAGCAGGACCCGCGGCAGTGGTGGCAGTCGCTCAAGGCCGCCGTGCCCAAGGCGCTGACTGCCGCAGGCATAAGCGCGCGCGAAGTGGCCGGCATAGGAGTCGACACCACGTCGTGCACGGTGGTGGCCTTGGGCCCCGACATGGAGCCGCTCCGCAACGCGGTGTTGTGGATGGACGTGCGCGCCTCCGACCAGGCGGCCCGCATCCTGGCGTCCGGCCATCCTTCCCTGCGCGTCAACGCCGCAGGGCACGGTCCGCTCTCGGCTGAATGGTTCCTTCCGAAGGTGAAGTGGATCAAGGAGAACCAGCCGCACGTCTACGAGCAGGCGTCCACCTTCTGCGAGTACCAGGACTACCTGAACTACAAGCTCACCGGCCGCATGGTGGCCAGCATCAACAACGTCAGCATCCGCTGGCATTACGACAACGAGTACGGCGGCTTCGACGAGAGCTTCCTGAACGCCATCGGCTTGGAGGACCTGCTGCCGAAGCTACCCAAGGAGGCCCTGCCCCTGGGCGCCGTAGTGGGCGGCCTGGGCGCCGAAGCGGCCGCCGCCTTCGGGCTGCCGGAGGGCACGCCCGTGGCGCAGGGCGGCGCCGACGCCTTCATCGCCATGATCGGCCTCGGCGTGGTGCGCCCCGGCAGCCTCGCCTTCGTCACCGGCTCCTCGCACCTTCACCTTGGCCTCTCGCCCAAGCGCTTCCACGCCAAGGGGCTGTGGGGCACGTACGCGGATTCCGTGGTGCCGGGCCTCGGCGCCCTCGAGGGCGGGCAGACCTCCACCGGCTCGATCATCAAGTGGCTGCGCGGCATGCTCAGCGAGGAGGTGGCCGATTACGGCAACCTGAACCGCAAGGCGGCCGCCCTGCCGCCGGGCGCGGAGGGGCTCACCATCCTCGACCACTTCCAGGGCAACCGCACGCCCTTCACGGACGCCAATTCGCGCGGCGTCATCCTCGGCCTCACCCTCAAGCACGGGCCGGAGCACCTGTTCCGCGCCGTCATGGAGGGCGTGGCGTACGGCACCGAGCTCATCCTGCAGACGATGCGCAACGTCGGCTTCCAGCCGGAACACGTGGTGATAGCCGGCGGCGCCACCCGTTCGGACCTCTTCCTGCAGATCCACTCCGACGTGTCCGGCATCCCCATCCACCTCACGGAGGTGGCGGACGCGCCAGCACTGGGTTCCGCCATCCTGGCCGCCATAGGCGCGGGCGATTTCCCGGACATAGCCACGGCCGCGGACGCGATGGTGCGCCCCAGCCGCACGGTAGAGCCGTCCACCGAGAGGCACGAACGCTACCAGGAGCTCTACGCCACTTACAGCGAGCTTTACCCCCGCCTGGCCGACCTGCTGCATAAGCAGGCGGCCCTGCAAGCCGAGAGTCCCTCAGCGGACCCGTCCCCCGCGTGAA
>CAZVTS010000048.1:0-21448 GCA_964630175.1 uncultured bacterium | reverse complement strand
TGGCCTGGTCCGTGAGGGCGCCCAGCAGTTCGGCGATGTGGCTCTCGCCCAGGCCGAGCGTCTTGAAGGTGCGCACGAAGAGGCGGCTCTGGGGGAACTCAATGCGTGGCTTGGCTTCCAGCGTCCACATGCGGTCGAGCTCGCGGGGCGGCCCGGGCAGCGTGACGATGGTGCGCTCCGCACCGTTGATGGCCTTGCGCACGAGCCAGCCGGGCGCGGTGCCGATGGGGTTGGGCAGCACGGTGGCGGAGGCTATGACGTGAGCCTGCCTCAGGTTCGAGTCTGGCATGGCGGCGCCGCGCGCCTGGAAGTACGAGCGCAGCCAGCGCTCCAGTTCCGGGTCCACGTGCTGCTCCTCGCCCAACACGTGCGCCACGGCGTCGCGAGTGAGGTCGTCGTTGGTGGGCCCCAGGCCGCCGGTGAGCACTATCAGGTCCGTACGGGTGAGGGCGGCGGTGAGCGCCTGCTCCAGGCGCCCGCTGTTGTCGCCCACACGCTGCGACCAGTACACGTTCACACCGAGCTCCGCCAGGTCGCGCGCTATCCGCGCGCTGTTCGTGTCCACTATCTCCCCGAGCAGCAACTCGGTCCCTACGGTGATGATTTCGGCACTTCGTACGACCGGCATAGGGGAGGATAGCAGTAGAGGTGACGGGAGGCGGCGATTGTTGTATCCTTGCTCCTGGTTCCTGTCCCCCCCAGGAACCAATGAGTAGAGGGATTCGTCCCTCCACCATCTCCTCTCTTTGACCCTGCGCCCCCCACGCAGGGTCAGCTTCTTCTGGTCTGCTCTCGCGCACAGGTTCCGAACGGGGTGGGTGAGGGCTGCCCACCTTGCCTAGGCACAAGCCAAGTCGCTACATAGCACCCCGTTGGGCCGGTGCTACGATGACGCATGGCTGCATCTCGCGAAGCGCAAACAACACTGTCCAGCACGGCGTTCCCGGGTCCTGAGGCCGGGGCTGGTCCCGCCGGTCCGGCGCCCGAGGCCACCACTCTGGGCGCGCTCAGGGGTACGCGCTGGGAGCAGTTGGCAGGTCGTTCGGTGAAGGACGAGGTGCGCGGCAACCTCGTAACCGCGCTGCAGGAGGGCAGGCAGCTCTTCCCGGGCGTGCTTGGGTACCAGGCCACCGTAGTGCCGGCCGTGGTCAACGCGCTCCTGAGCCGCCACAACTTCATCCTCCTCGGGCTGCGTGGTCAGGCCAAAACCCGCATACTGCGTCAGCTCACGCTGTTGTTGGACGAGTACGTGCCCTACATCGCGGGCACCGAACTGCACGACGATCCCTTCGCTCCCCTCACCCACGAGGGCCGGCAGAAGGTGGCGGAGTGCGGCGATTCCACGCCTGTGGCCTGGTTGCACCGCAGCGCGCGCTACGTCGAGAAACTGGCCACGCCAGACACCACGGTGGCCGACATCATCGGCGACATCGACCCGATCAAGGCGGCCCGGCTCGGCACCAACCTTGGTGACGAGCGGGCGGTGCACTACGGTCTCCTGCCGCGTGCCAACCGCGGCGTTTTCGCCATGAACGAACTCCCCGACCTCTCCGGCAAGGTGCAGGTGGCGCTCTTCAACGTCATGCAGGAAGGCGACGTTCAGATCAAGGGCTACCCGCTGCGCCTGCCGCTCGACGTCATGCTCGTCTTCTCCGCCAACCCGGAGGATTACACCGCTCGCGGCAAGATCATCACCCCGCTCAAAGACCGCGTGGGCTCCGAGATCCGCACGCACTACCCCAGCACGCTCGAAGAGGGCATGAGCATCACGGAGCAGGAGGCGTGGGTTGCGCGGGGCGACGGCACCGAGGTGCCCCGCTACGTGTCCGAGGCGGTGGAGGAAGTGGCCTTCCAGGCCCGGGACGACGCCAGGGTAGACAAGCACTCGGGCGTCTCCCAGCGCCTGCCCATCAGCCTCCTCGAGAACGTGGTCAGCAACGCCGAGAGGCGCGCTCTGCTCAGGGGCAGCAGCAAGGCCGTGGCCCGCGTGTCCGACCTCTACCAGGCGCTGCCCGCCGTCACCGGCAAGATCGAGCTCGAGTACGAGGGCGAGCTCAAGGGCGCCGAGCAGGTGGCCAGGGAGATAGTGAGGCGCGCCATCGGCCAGGTGTTCATGCGCCGGGGCGCCGACCTGGTGGTGGACGAGGTGGTGGATTACTTCGAGGCCGACAACAACCTCCGCCTGCCGGACGACGCCGAAGCCACAGAACTCATCGAGAACGCCCGCCAGGTGCCGGGCCTGCTCCAGGCCGCCGCCGCGCTGGCCGAGGGCCCCGGGCACGAGCAGTTGGCGGCCGCGGCCGAGTTCGTGCTCGAGGGGCTTCACGCTCGCCGCCTCATTGCCCGTAGCGAGGAGCGCGGCTACGTGGCGGCGGAGCCGGACGGCGCCAGGGGCGCCACCCGGCGCTGGAACTGAAGCGGGGGCCGCGGCAGCGGCCTGGAAGGGTAAGTGACGCTGGTGGGTAGCATCCGATACTCCAAGTACGAGGGCGGCCTGGACGACCTGGACATGGCGGACCTGATGAAGATGCTGCAGGACCGCCTCATGCAGTCCGGTTTCGATCGCAACCCGTACGAACCGGACCCCGATTACAAACCCACCATGCAAGACCTGTACGACGCCATAGCCGAGGCGCTCATCAACAACCAGCTCATCGACCAGCGCCTCATCGAGCAGGCCATGGACGCCCAGAACTGGCTGGATACCGAGCTCGGCAACACCGTCAAAGAACTGGCGAAGCGCCTTGAGGAGGAGGGCTACCTCAGGCCGGACGCGGGTGCGGGCGACGCCGAAACGGACGAGGACGGCACCGGCGGCGGGGCCGGGCCGGGCACCGACCCTGGTAACGCCACCTTCGAGCTCACCGACAAGGCCATAGATTTCCTTGGTTACCGCACGCTCAAAGACGTGCTGGGTGGCGCGGGGCGCTCAAGCATCGGCTCGCACGACACGCACTTCACCACCACCGGCGTGGAGACCGTAGGGGAGAGCAAACCGTACGAGTTCGGCGACACGCTCAACCTCGACATCGCGGCCACCCTAGGCAGCGCCGCGCGGCACGGTTTCGAGCACGGTCGCCTCACGCTGGAGGAAGAAGACCTGCAGGTGCTCCAGTCCGAGTACTACTCCAGCGCCGCCACCGTGGTCATGCTCGATTGCAGTCACTCCATGATCCTCTACGGTGAGGACCGCTTCACGCCCGCCAAGCAGGTGGCCGTGGCGCTGGCGCACCTCATCCGCACCCAGTACAAGTCCGACACCGTCAAGTTCGTGCTGTTCCACAACGGCGCCGAAGAGATACCCCTGGAGCGCCTCGCCAGAGCGCAGGTGGGGCCGTACCACACCAACACGGCCGAGGGCCTGCGGCTGGCTCAGAAGATCCTCAAACGCCAGAACAAAGAGATGAAGCAGATCGTCATGATCACGGACGGCAAACCGTCCGCCATCACCCTGCCCGGCGGCCGCCTCTACCGCAACGCTTACGGTCTCGACCCCCTCGTGCTCGGAGAAACGCTGCGCGAGGTGGGCAGCTGCCGCCGCCAGGGCATACAGGTGAACACCTTCATGCTCGCGCGCGACCCCGAGCTCGTGGCGTTCGTGCAGCGCGTGAGCGCCATGACCCGCGGCAAGGCCTACTTCACCACCCCCAACACCATCGGCCGCTACGTGCTGCTCGATTACCAGGCCAGGCGCACCAAGCTCGTCAACTGACAAGACCTGGCGCCACCAGGGCCCACGCCGCCGGAGCCCGCGTGCGTTAACCCCACGTGAGCGCCACCGGAACCAAACTCACGGAGCGGTGGGCACATAGTCGTGCAGGTGCGCAGGCGCCACCAGGCGCGGGCGCCCACACCCAGGAGGTACTCAACATGATCACCACCGCCATGGCGATGAAAGGCATGACCACCCACCGCAAGCTCCTGGCCGCGCTTCTTGTCGGCGCTGCGCTGCTATCCTCAGGCGTGAGAGCTCAGAACGAACCCAGCTACGCCTACCAGGCCACCGGCATCACGGTCTCGGGCTCCGGCGCCGCCTACGGTGAGCCCGACAAGGCCGTCGTCACCCTCGGGGTGGACGCCGTGGCCGAAACCGTGGGCGAAGCCCTCCAACAAGCCGACGCCACCATGACGCGTGTGCGCCAAGCGGCGCTGAGCTCAGGCGTAGAGCGGCGCCACATCCGCACCACCGGCTTCAACGTCTGGCGGCAGCAACTGAGCGACCAGAGCGGCCAACCCACCGGCGAGCGCTACCACGTGCAACACGGCTTCCAGATCACCGTGGCCGACCCGGCGCTGGTGGGGCAGCTCCTCACGGCCGCCATCGCGGCCGGCGCTAACGACGTGGGCGGCATAAGCTTCGCCATCGCCGACACGGCGGCGCTGCAGAGCCAGGCCCGCCAGGCCGCCATGGCGGACGCCCGCGCCCGCGCCGCCCAACTCGCCGAGCTCGCAGGCGTCACCCTCGGGCCCGTGGTGTTCGTGGAGGAGACGAGTCATAACGCGCCTCAGAGCGTACCGAGCGTGCAGTTCGCCCGAGCAGCCAGCGCCGCCCCCATCGAAAGCGGTGAACTGGCCGTGAGCGTTACCGTGAAAGTGGTCTTCGCCATCGGCGAAGCGGCCAACTGAGAACTGGTTCCAGAGGAGGCGGCCCGCGCCGCAACTCAGTCGAAGCTGCGCGACAACCGGTCGAGAGCCTGCACCGCCGGCGCGTAGTTGGGGTCGGCGGTGCGAGCCGCCCTGTAGTTCACCTCGGCGCGCGCCAGGTCGCCCTGCTGCTCGTACACCTCGCCCAACCGGAAGTAGGCCTCCACGTAAGCCGGCGTGGGCCGCGCCCCGCCCGCGTTGGTGGCCTCGAACACCTCGATGGCGCGCGTGAAAGCCTGGATGGCGTCCGCGCCGCGCCCCAGCAACATCAGCAACCTGCCCTGGTCTATCCAGGGCCACAGCTCCCGGGCGCCACCCTCGGTCTGCGCCGCAGCCTGGAACGCCTGGATGGCCTCCTCGTAATGCCCCGCCTGCCACGCCACCCGGCCCCAGTCCATGGCGTACGCGTACTGCCGGCTGCGCAGGAAAGCGTTCTGCAGCACCCGCAGCGCCCCCGCCGCGTCGCCCTGCGCTGCACGGATGAGGCCCTGCAAGTTCACGTAGCGGGCGTCCGACTCGCCGTCCAGTTCCAGCGCCCGCTGCAGATGCTGCGCGGCGCGCTCCCACTCGTTGGTCAGGTAAAGGGCGCGCGCGTAGAGGTAGTGCGCCTCGCCGCTCTCCGGGTAGCGCGACACCAAGTCCGGCCCGTTCAGCCGCGCGGCCGAGTTGTAGTAACCCTGATCCAGCAGGTCCTGCATCTGGCGCACCTCGGCGTTCGTCGGTAACGCCTGCGCGTCCACCCTGAAGCCCACCCACGGCCCGCCCACGCCCAGGAACAGCGCGAGTACCGCAGCCACGCGCAGAGGCTGCGTGGCCCCAAGCGTCAG
The DNA here is from genome assembly GCA_964630175.1 of uncultured bacterium. Taxonomy (GTDB): domain Bacteria; phylum Deinococcota; class Deinococci; order Deinococcales; family Trueperaceae; genus JAAYYF01. Next base: position 15,977 of record CAZVTS010000048.1, on the reverse strand, counting down.
TAGCCTCGCGGCCCGAAGTGATGTATGCAGCGCCCGCACCCGCTCAGCGTAACGCAGTTCTGTGAGACAACGGGTGGGTTCTTGCGCGCCGCTCGCGGACGCCCGCGAGCGGCGCCCGCCCGCCACAGCCGCCGCAGCATCCGGCCGCTTCAGGCGCGGCCCCCGGAGCGCGCGCCGGCGCGCCCGGCCAACGCCTCGCCCAGCCACGCCATGCCCTCCTGGCTCAGGCGGATGAGGTGCGCAACCGCGTGCTCCTCCGCCTGCGGTGAGCCCAGCGCCACGCCCAGCAGCGCACGCCCGTCGATCGGCTGCTCGAAGGTGGGTGCCACCGCCTGGCTCAGGAAGCCCTTCACCTTCGGGTCGTACGAGATGCCCGCGAAACCCACGCCGGACACCGCCGCCAGGATGCAGCCGTGCAGCCGGATGGACACCACGTAACGTGCGCGCTCCAGCCGCCGCACCACCGCCATCGGGTCCGTTTCCTCCCACATCTGCAGCTCAGGCACCATGCGCTTCATGCGCGCGAGGGGCCCGTTGTCCTCACGCGGGTGGAAGGCGATGCCGGCAACGGGCACCTCCGCCTCCGTGAGCTCCTGCGCCAGCTCCTCGAGCACCGCGTTCAGCTGCGGGAAACCGCCCCGCGGCACGAGCACCACTGGCGCCTCGTCCGGTTCCGGCAACGGCTCCACGCCCTCGCTGGCCAGCAAGAGGGCCGGGTCGGCCACCAGCACCGGCGCCAGCCCCATCTCACGGGCCAGCTTCACGGACTGCTCGTCGCGCACCGACACCGGCAGACCGCGCAAGCAGCGCGCCACCGCGTCGCGACCACCGCTCGAGAGCGGGCCCAGCGACTGCCCGTAAACCACCACTCGCTTGCCCGTGCGGCGCGCGAAGCGGATGACGTTCAGGTAGTAATCCAAGCTGCGGCGGCTGGTGGCGTCCTGCAGCAGACCGCCACCGCCCGAAACCAGTGCGTCCGCCCGCGTTACCGCTCCGGCCAGCCCCCGCAGCCTGTGCACCGCCTCGACCCCGTGCTGCTCCTCCGTGGCCTTCGGGTCGCCGGACAGCACCACCGGTGTATGGCCCTGCGCCCTGAGGCCACCGATCAGGCCCGACAGCAGGGCCTCGTCGCCCAAGTTGCCGAAGCCGTAGTAGCCGCTGATCAGGACGCGCACGCCACACCTACTCCGTAACGTCCGCGGCGGCGAGCCAGGCCCTGAGGAGCCTGGTGGCTAGAAGAGCGATGGGCAGGAGCACCACGCCGGCGAGCACCCCCACCGCCAGCGCCACGCCAGTCCGCTCCAGCGAGATGAGCAGAGGCGTGTGGTAATGGCTGAACGAGTTGAGGATGCTGGCCTGCGCCACCACCCCGGCCGTGAGCAGCGTGCCGCGCAGCCAGCTCGGCCACATGGGCAGGCTCAGCGCCAGGAACGCCGCGGGGTGCCCGAAGAGCTCCTTGAAGCGGGGCCTCGCCACGAACTCGCCGAGCAGCTGCCGGAGCGTCAGCTCGAACTGGCTCACACCTATCACCGGGTCGTTGCCGCGGCGCAAGATCACCACCGCCAGAGCGGCCACACCGGCCAGAGCCAACGCCACGTGCCCCACCCGCACCTCCGCGCCCCACAGCCGCTTCACCCAGACGGCCGGCCGGTGGAAGCGCAGCATGTAACCAGCCAGGAACAGCGCGGGTGGCACCACCAGCGTGAGGCCCACCCCCGCGAACGGGCGGATGGCCAGCAGCGTGTCCCGCTCGCTACCCACCGCCGCCAGCAGCAGCGCCCCGGCCAGCGAGAGAACGGTGGAGTAGAGCAGCGCCGGCAGGCGCTCCTTGAACGTCAGGAAGCCGAGCACGGGGAAGATGAGCGCCGCCAGGAGGGCGGGCGCGTCCCAGTCCGGCCCCGCCACGGCCACGCTACCGAGGACGAGGGCCACCGCCACGGCGGCGCCCCAGGGCGCAGGGAACCGCAGCGCCAGGAGCGCCAGCGCCGCCAGTATGCCCAGCGCCGCCACCGCTCGGAGCCACCCCACCGTGTCGTACTCGATGCCCAGCCGGGTGAGGGGGCCCACCTCGTAGCCCTGCCTGTACAGGGCCGCCGTGAGGGAGCGCACCATCTCCTCGGTGTTGGCCACCGGGTCGCCCAGCTCGTTGGTGGTGTACGGGCGCAGGTAGAGGAGCCGCACGTTGCGTTCCTCCACCGCCAGCAGGTACTTATCCACCAGGTCGTGCGGCCTGAGCCGCCGGTCCACGTAATCCTGGTTGAAGCTCAGGAGCCGCACAGTGGGCACCTTGTCGGAGATCTCGGACATGCCGTTCTGCGGCGTGCCCTCGATGATGGCGGTGAGGTACCCCTGCGACGCCTCGACCACCTCGGTGAGGTCGCCCGGGTAGCCCGCCACGTGCGTGCCGGCGTAGATGAGGTAGTTGGCTTCGGGCGGGAAACCGCCCAGTTCCTGCAGTTGCACGGGGGCGTTACGTGGCCGGTAAGCGATGTCGAAGCCCGCCGCGCTCCACAGCGCCACCTCCCCCAGGTCGGGCCCTGCCGGCAGGGTCTCCATGATGTCGCCGGGCCACACGTACCAGGTGCGGCCGTTCAGTTCGTAGGTGCGCGCCGCGGGCACGTTCTTGCTCACGAGAGAGTCGAGCACGCCCGGCATGAGGGGCGTGACCAGCGTGGCGTCGCTCGGTATCGGTGGTGGCGCCAGGCCCTCCACCAGGTACTGCGCCCGCAGGTCCGCAGCCAGCACGGCGGCGGCGTAACCGCGCGCCACCAGCGTCTGCACCGTCTGCTCGTACAGCGCCACGCCCGTGAGTCCCGCCTGCTGGTAGCGGCGTCCCAGCTCCAGGCTGGTGAGACCCACCAGCGCGCCCTGCTGGGCCAGCGCCATCTCGTCCATCACCAGCGCCACCTGCTCGCGCGAGCCTTCGGCGTTCACGCGCTTGACGGCCAACACCAGCGCCGCCACCAGGGAAACGGCGATGACCGCCCACAGCAGGCCCTCCAGGCCGCGCTTACGCTGCATGGTCGCGCTTCCTAAGGAACGAGGCCACGTAGCTCGTGAGCACCTCCAGCGCCACGTGGTTGCTGCCGCCCTCGGGCAGCACCAGGTCCGCATGCTGCCGGGTGGGCTCGATGTAGAGGTCGTGCATGGGCTTCACGGTGCGGCGGTACTGCGAGATGACGCTCTGAGCTGAGCGCCCGCGCTCGTTGACGTCGCGCTCCAGGCGCCTGATGAAGCGCTCGTCCGGCGGGGCGTCCACGAACACCTTGAGGTGCATGCGTGCACGCAGTTCCAGCGCGTGAAGCACCAGGATGCCCTCCAGGATCACCACCGGAGCGGCCTCCGTGAGCACGGTGTCCGCCGCCCGGTCGTGCTGAGTGAAGTCGTAACGCGGCCGCCTGACGGCCCGACCGTCGCGCAGCGCGTCCAGGTGATCCACCAGCAGCGCCGTGTCGAAGGCGCTGGGCTCGTCGTAGTTGGTGCGCTCACGCTCCTCGAACGGCAGGTTGCCCTGCGCGCGGTAGTAAGCGTCCTGCGGTAGCAGCAGCGCGTTACCGGGGCCGGCCGCCTCGACCATGGCGCGAGCCACGGTAGTCTTGCCGGACCCCGTGCCACCGGCCAGTCCGATGATCAGGGTGGCCGGCTGGCTCAAGCGGCGCCCTTGCCGGCGCCGCCCGCAAGGTCACCCTGCTCGGCCGTGGCAGCCTCGGCTCCTTGCAGCCGGGCAGCGCGCTCGGCCGCTGCGCGGATGAAGCCGGTGAAGGGCGGCGAGGGGCGCATGAGGCGCGACTTGAACTCGGGATGAGACTGAACCCCTACGAAGAAGGGGTGCTCGGGGAGCTCCACCGCCTCCACCAGGCCCGCGCCGCGCCCGGCCATGCCCGGCGTTACGCCGGACACCACCAGGCCCGCCGCCGTGAGCTGGGGCACGTAGGTCGGGTTCACCTCGTAGCGGTGCCGGTGCCGCTCGAACACCTCGCGGCCCGCGCCCTGCTCCGCGTAGAGGCCGGCCAGCACCGTGCCTTCCGAGAGCTCCATCGGCCAACTGCCGAGGCGCATGGTGCCGCCCAGGTTCTCCACCTCGAGCTGCTCGGGCATGAGGCCTATCACGGGGTGCGGGGTGTAAGGGTCGAACTCCGTGGAGTTGGCGCCCTCCAGCCCACCCACGGAGCGGGCGAACTCGATGACCGCCACCTGCATGCCGAGGCAGATGCCCAGGTAAGGCACCTGGTGCGTGCGCGCCACGTTGGCGGCCCTGACCTTGCCCTCTATGCCGCGGATGCCGAAGCCGCCGGGCACGAGGATGCCGTGGTAGGAGTCCAGCGCCAGCGCCGCGTCCTCGCCCAGCTCTTCGGAGTCCAGCCAGTCGATGTCCACCGCGGCGCTGTTGGCGATGCCGGCGTGCTTGAGCGCCTCCATGAGGCTCAGGTAGGCGTCCGGCATGGCCACGTACTTGCCCACCACGGCTATGCGCACGCGCTGTTCCGGCTGCCGCAGGGTGCGCACGGCGTCGTGCCACACGCGCATCTCCGGCGTCACCTTCTCCAGGTTCAGCATCTTCTCCACGTAGCGGCCGATGCCCTGCTGTTCCAGCATCTCGGGCACCGCGTACACGAAATCCGCGTCGTAGGCGTTGAACACCGCGTCTGGTGCCACGTTGGCGAACAGCGCGATCTTGCGGAGCGCGCCCTGCGGCACGGGCGAGTGCGAACGCAGCACCAGCGCGTCGGGCTGGATGCCCACGCTCCGCAGCGTGGCCACGGAATGCTGCGTGGGTTTGGTCTTGTGCTCCTCACTGGCGCCCAGATAGGGCACCAGAGTCACGTGGAGGTAGAGAGTGTTCTCGCGTCCGACCTCGAAGCGGATCTGCCGGATGGCCTCGAGGAACGGCAGGGACTCGATGTCGCCCACCGTGCCGCCCACCTCCACCAGCACGATCTCCGCCTCGGCCAGCTCGCCCGCGCGCCGGATGCGCGCCTGGATCTCGTCGGTGATGTGCGGGATGACCTGAACCGTCTGGGAGAGGTAGGCGCCGCGGCGCTCCTTCTCTATGACGCTCAGGTAGACCTGGCCAGTAGTGACGTTGTTGATGCGCGAGAGGTCGACGTCGAGGAACCTCTCGTAGGTGCCGATATCCAGGTCCGTCTCCGCGCCGTCGTCGGTGACGAACACCTCGCCGTGCTCGTAGGGCCGCATGGTGCCGGCGTCCACGTTCACGTAAGGGTCGATCTTCACCGCCGTAACACGGTACCCACGCGCCCTCAGGAGCGCGCCGATGCTGGATGTAGAGATGCCTTTCCCGAGACTCGACACGACCCCACCGGTCACGAAGATGTACTTACGGTCCATGCCTCACCTTCCCGGGACTCAATGCTAGCACCATGCACCAGCGCGTTGCTCGGGCGCAGCCCGGGCCACTGCTTCCAGTGGCGCGCCGGACGGTGCGTTCAGGACCGCCAGGAGCCGGTGCCCAGGCTCTCCCTGGCTGCCCGGAGGCGTTTGCCCACGCTGCGGAGCCTGAAGCCCACGACGATCAGGGTTACACCCGCGATGATGGCGAAGACGCCCAGCAGCCAGAGGAGCGCCAGCATGCCGGCCCCCGGCTGCAGCAGGAGCACTACCCCGAAGATGATGGAGATCACGCCGTCGAGCGCCAGGAGCCACTCGCCCGACAGCTCCTTGCGCCACTGGATGGCCGCTGCGATGTGGAACACGCCCCGCGCCAGTGACCAGAAGGCCACCAGGTAGAGGAGCGCTACGGCCGTTATGCCGGGCCAGGCGAGGGACGCTACGCCGGCCGCGATGCTGAGGACGCCGCCCAGCAGGAGGGCCCACCAGGGGCGCACGCTCACGCCGGCGACCAGCGCTCCGATGGCGACCGCGCCGTCCAGCAAAGCGAAGACGCCGAACAGGAGCACCAGCGCCGCCAGCGTGGCGCTCGGCATGAACAGGGCGGCGAGCCCGAACAGCAGCGCGAAAACGCCGCGTAACGCCAGCGACCACCAAGCACGTGTGAACAGGGGCAACATCGGAGGACTCCCTTCCGTCTCACTGGCAAGTATAGGGTGCCGAACGCCGCTGTTCCGGTGCCCGGCCGCCGTGGCGGCACCGCCGCCACGGGCCCCGGGGTCGGCCGTGGTCGGCGCCGTCAGCGTGATACAGTCGCGCCTAATCAGCGGTTCCCGGGCCCGCCCCACTCGCAGGGTGGCTGCATCCGGCTCCGCGCGACTGGGAGGCAACAACAACAGTGGCAGATGGCCAACCGCCATTGCAGGCCGGGCAGGAGCCCGACGCCGGGACCGGCGGGGGCGCCGGCGAGAGATCGGGCGTCCTCTTCGTCATGACGGGTGCGTCCGGCGTGGGCAAGGACACCATCCGCAACGCGGCCATGCCGTTCGTGCAGGACCTGACCTTCTCCATCTCCGCCACCACGCGCGAGCAGCGCGAAGGTGAGGAGCACGGCGTTCAGTACTACTTCCTGGAGCGCGACAAGTTCGTGGGGATGATCGACGACGACCTGTTCCTCGAGTACGCGGACTTCGTGGGCGAGTACTACGGAACGCCCCTCGAGCCCGTGAAGGAAGCGCTGGCCGAGGGACGCGACGTGCTGCTGGAACTCGAGCTGGTGGGCGCGCGGCAGGTGAAGCGCCGCATGCCGGAGGCGGTGATGATATTCATCGCTCCGCCCTCCCTCACCGAACTCGAGCGGCGCCTGCGCGGGCGCGGCACCGAGACCGAGGAGAAGATCCGCAAGCGCCTGGCCCGCGCGCGCGAGGAGATCCGGGCGCTGCGCGAGTTCGATTACCTCATAGTGAACGACGACGTGCAGGCCGCCGCCTCGCTGTTCCTCAGCATCATCCGGGCCGAGCGCTCCCGCGCGCGGCTGCTGAGCCAGGAGATGGTGGAGCAGTTCCTGCACGAGGAGTGAGCTGGCAGCGCGAGTAGCGCGGCCAGGGCGCACCGAACGTCCGCATGGTGTAGACTGCAGCGCTTGGTCCGCGCCCGGTTGCCGGGTGGCCGGACCTCACCCACGTTTCAGCTCTCAACCGCGCTAGCGCGGCAGGCCGGGAGGAACCACAAGCACCATGGCACAAGAAGGTTACGACACCCTGATAGCCCTCACCGATTCGCGCTACCGCCTCTCCATGATCGTGGCCAGGCGGGCGGCGCAGCTCAAGTCCGGCATCCCCAGCGTGCTGGACTTGGACGCTCTGCCACGCACCGAGAACAGCGTGACGATAGCCATGAAGGAGCTCGAGACCACCCACCGCGTGAAGTGGGGCGACGAGCTTCCCAGCATGGACGAACTGCGCCGCGTTGCCGAACCTCCCAAGGTGGAGCCCGTAACGGGCTACGCCCCCACGCCGTTCGACGACGACGACTGAACCAGTTCCGGCAGCACCCTCAGCCCGCCCTCGGCTCCCAGCCGGTGGCGGGCTTCTTGCTCATGGTGGAGGGGCCCGCCACGGCGGGGAGCGCTGCAATAACTCCTGATATACTGCATAAATATGCCAAGCAAAGATTATCGGCAACGCCTCATCACCGAGCTGGTGGAGGAGGAGTTCATCTCCACTCAGGCGGAGATCGCGGAGCGACTCGCGGAGCGCGGCATCAAGGTCACGCAGGCCACGGTGAGCCGCGACGTCACCGAGCTGCGCCTGGTGCGCGTGCCCGCCGCGCCCGGCCGACACCGCTACCGCGCCACGCCGCTCGTGCAGCAGCACGACGTCATGCATGAGCTGGGGCAGCGCTTCAAGCTCTTCGTCAGGCACCTGGACCGCGGCGAGAACATCATCGTGGTCACCACCGACGAGGGGCACGCCTCCGGCGTGGCGTTCGTGATCGACAAGCTCGACCGTGAGGAGATCGTGGGAACGCTGGCGGGTCAGAACGCCATCCTGGTGGTGTGCCGCTCCGCGGCGCACGCGCAGGCCGTCATGGAGGAGTTCGAGACGCTGCTCGAATGAAAGCCACGACGTGGGTTCCTCATGAGACTGCGTGCTAGCCTGACCGCAATTTGGAGGAGCCCGGATGCAAATGTGCACCACCGCACTGCTTCGACGCACGGCCCACGTGCTTCTCGCGCTCGTTCTTGTAACCGGCGCGTTCGCCTCTAGCCTGCTCGTTTACCCGTTCATCAGCCAGGACCCGCTGCTTGGCGTGGCCATGGCCGACGAGGTGGCGGCCGCGTTCCAGGACGAGGTCGTGGTGTTCGGTCCGGACGTTGCTGCCGGAGTGGTGCCGCCGCTCGTCGTGACCGACGGCTACATCAACCTGAGCCGCGTTCTGGGCGGCCCCGTCTGGACGGGGCCCTCGGGCCCCTCTCTGTTGCTGGGCGGCGCGGGTGTCAGTGTGGCAGTGAGCGGCGCCGTCGAGCAGTACGAGGAGCGCACCGTGCTGCGCCTCGAGCTCGCCTCGGAGGCCGGCACCTGGCGCAGCGAGCTTTCGGCGGCGCCCGGCGACAGGGCGCGGCTGGTGCGGCAGGCGCTCTGGTTCATCGCCCCTCACCTGGGCCTGGAGGGCCCGCCGCACCCTGTGCCCTCGCCCGCTATCGCCGGCGATTACGAGGAGTACGTTCGCAGCGTCGGTCTGGCTGGTAACGGTCTGGTGGTGGACGCCGCCTCCGTGCGGCCCAACCTGAACGACGGCACCTGGCCGGAGCGCGGCGCCGAGTTCCAGGACGACCTCCGCGCGGTGACGGAAGGCAACCTGGCGCTTCCGCACGCTTCCGCCCTGCCCGAAACCGAAGCGGCGCGGCGCCTCGCGCGGCGTGCGCTCATGGCGCTCTCGCTCGACACGCTTCACGAGGCCGGCGCAGAAGGTGCGTTCGGCACGCTGGCCGAGCTGACCGGGCTGGGGGTGGCGTACGCCTGGAACGGCATCCTCGCTTTCGACAGAGATGACTTCGGCGCCGCCGAGGCCGCTTTCGAGGCCGCCGCGCGCCAGGATTACCCCTACGGTCTGGCGCTACAGAGCTCGCTACAACTGGCGAACGGTAACGCCGGCACCGCCCTCGGGCTCGTGGACACCCTGGTGAGCCGCGGCCAGGCCGCCGGCCCCGCCGCCCTCACAGGCGCCTACACGGTGGCTCTGCTGGCTGAGGACGTGGAGCGGCAGAAAGGCTCCCTTCACGAGCTGCACCGGGCCGCGCCGTACCTGGCGTACCCGCTGCAGGAACTCTCCTTCATAGCGTTCGACGAGGACGACGCGCTGGCCGCTGCGCAGGCGCTGGCCGTGGCGGTAGACCTGGAGCCGGACTCCTCGCTCTTCTGGACCAACCTGGGCTGGGCCAAGTACTTGCTGGGCTTCCTGGACGAGAGCGCCGAGGCGTCCGAGCGCGCCATCGCGGTGGACGGCAACGCCTACATCGCCGCCTACAACCTGGGGCTGGTGCACTCGGTGCATGGGCGCCTGGACGAGGCGCTCGAGGCCTACGACTACGCCGTGGCGCTCGATCCCGCCATCCACGACGAGGTGATCGTTGACCTGGTGAACGCGCGCCAGCTCTATCCGGGCGTGAGCGCCGTCGAGTACTCCCTGGCACGGCTATACGAGGCGAAGGGGCAGCGGCAGAACGCTCGCGAAGCCTACCGACGCTTCCTGCAGTTGGCCCGCGCCGAGGGCCGCACGGACGATTACGCGGCGTACCTGCAGGTCGCCGAGCAGCGCCTCGTGGCGCTGGACGCACCCCCGCCGCCGCTGGAGATCTTCGGCGACGTGAGCCTGCGGTTGGGGCAGCGCGGTCCGGACACGGAGCCCTTCCATCCCGGCGACCCCGTTTACCCCAGCTTCGAGCTGAGCACGCCGGGCGACCAGCTGCCGGCGCTCGTGGAGCTCACGCTCACCGTGCAGGCGCAGGATGCGGCGGAGGGCGAGGAGCCCGCGGTCAGCATCACCGCCAGCGTGGAAACGCCGCCCGGAGCCGTGGGTTACGTGGTGGACTTCGTTGACGTTGAGCTGCCGGTCGACCTGCCGGCGGGCGTTTACACCCTGGTGGTTCAGGCCACCAGCGGCGATGAACTGGCCGCCAGCGGCCAGGCCGGCTTCCGGGTGGCGGGCGATGTGGTTCCCCTGCGTCAGCTCTTCGGCCGCAACGTGGTGATGACGGGGCTCGAGATCGAGTCTCCGCTGTACGGCCGCGGCGACCTGGCGAGCGTTGACCGGGTGGTGGAGCGCATGGTGCAGGAGCTCCGCGACGCCGCCCCCGCCGCCGAGGCAGCTCTACCCACCATCGTCGGTGGTCGCTACGACGGCCTGAGCGGAGCGCAGCTGTTCCTGGCCGCCACCGCGGAGGAAGTCGAGGAGTTCCTCGCCTACGTGGCCCGCTCGGACACCCGCGATTCGCGCTTCACCTTCGTGGACGGCTTCGCGCAGTGGGCCATCGACGGGGCGCCCGCGGCGTTCTGAGAGCCGGCCGGGCTCAACCGGCCAAGCGACCGAAGATGCGGCCGAGAGCCACCCAAGTGCCGGTGGCTCCACCCAGGGTGGTGAGCACGAACACCAGCAGCGCCCGCGCCGCCCGGTTGCGCCACCAGCCGCGCCAGGTGGTGACGTCCACCTTGAGGGTCTCGAAATCGCCCACGCTCGGGCGCCGGAACCACACCTCCACCAGCGACGCCACCGGTCCGATGCCGATGAGCGGATGCAGCGCCGTGAACGGTGACGCCACTATGGTGGCCAGGATGGTGACCGGGTGCGCCAGCGCGATGATGGCGCCCAGGCCCGCCAGCGAGGCGCTGATGAGTGCCCAGTCACCTATGAGGCTCAGGCCCAGGTTCGGGCTCCGCATGAAGCCGAGGACGAACCCGGCTATGAGCACCGCCACGATGATCCACGGGATGATCTTGAGCCACTTGCCGGGCGGGGGCAACTGCTCGAGGCGCTCTATGGTGGCCTGCTCGCTGCGCTCCTCGCCCTCGGCGGGGTCGGGCATGCCGGGCACGCGCCCGTCGGACTCCAGGGCGGCGCGCATGCCCTTCAGGTGGCCGGCGCCTATCACCACCAGCACGTCCTGGTAGCGGGGGGCGCCGGCTGCCGCGCCCGTCTGCGTGAGCAGCTTGGCCACCATGTACTGATCGCGCTCCGTTATGAGCGGCAGGTACATCTGTTCCGAGTTCTCCGCGAACTCCGTGAAGGTGGCCTCGAGGATGTCGCCTTCCTTCAGGCGCTCGATCTCGTCTTCTTCGATCTCCTCGCGGCTGAACACGCTGGCGAGCAGACCGGAGAGGAGCATCATGCGCTTCCACCAGCCCATGTTGCCGTACACGCGCCGCAGGGTGATACCGATGTCGCGGTCTACCAGCAACAGGGGCAGGTTCGCGGCTTTGGCGCTGTCTATGGCGGCCCGCATCTCGGCACCCGGCTCGATACCGAACTGGTCCGCCAGCCGCTGCTGGAAGGCGGACAGGGCCAGGTTCACGGCCAGCATGGCCGCCTTGCCCTGGCGGATGATCTTGAAGAGGTCAACCTTCTGCCAGTTCTGACTGTCGGTGAGGGAGGCGTACCGACCCTGGTCGAGTTCTATGGCCACCGCGTCGAAGGCGCCCGAATCCGCCATGCGGCTCACTACCTCGGCGCTGGCCTTGGACACGTGCGCCGTGCCCAGCAGCGTGAAGCGCACGCCGCCGTGCTCCACCACCGCCGCCGGCTGCTCGTCGGCCATGGCAACCAGCTGCTCGGCGCTTAGCCTCACCGCTTCAGGCGGCGTGACCGCGCTCGGCTGCGTTGCCGTTGCGTCCTCCGGGGTGGTTTCGTCCTCACTCGGGGCCGGCTGCTGAGCCGGCTCGTTAGCATCGCTCATTGGGAGAGTCTACCGTCAGCCAGTGGGGTCGGGGGCTTCAGCCCTACCAGGTGCCAGCGCTCCGCCCTCGAGACCTTCGGCAGGCTGAACGCGCCCGCTGTCCGCTCCACACAATAGAATCGGGGGGATGGTGCCACAAAGCAGCCTCTACGACCAGATCCGCCTGGCCCGCCTATGGCTCCCCCTCGTGATCATCGGGGTGGTGCTCGCGTTCCAGTTCGTGGTGCTGCCCATAGGGGAGGGCGCCTTCCGGATATGGGCGCCGGTCATCTTCTACAGCGTGCTGGGTCCCATAGCCACCTACGTCACCCTCAACTGGATCGCAGGCGCCGTGAGGGACCGTGAGCAGGCGCAGGCTGACATGGCGCGGCTTTACCTCGAGCTTCAGGCCAGCCACGAGATGCTCGGCTCCATCCACGACGTGACCGCCAAGTACGCGGCCGCCCCGGACCTCGAGGCGGTGATGCGCGTGGCGGCGGAGGGCGTGGTGGAGGTCACGGGCGCCGCGGCCGTAGGCATGGTGGTGGGCTCCCCGGAGATGGGTGCCTCCTACGGCGTGAACCTCACGCCCGAACTGGAGGCGGACGCGCGGGAACGCGACCGGCAGATGGTGGGCGCCATGAACGCCGAGCCGCCGACGGACGAGGCGCGCCTGCTGACGGCCGCCGGCGACCGCTTCACCGTTCTGAGCCACGCGCTGGAGTGGGGCAGCAGCACAGAGGGCTCCCTGCACGCGTATTACGAGGCGCCACCGGATCAGCGGAGCCGTGAGGCGTTCGGCATCCTCGCGAGCCAGTACTCTGCCGCCGCCGAGTCCACCCGCTCACGCATGCGCGACCTGCTGACACTCATGGAAGTGGACCGCACGGTGCGGGCCGAGGGCAACCTGCAGCGCATGCTGGTGGCGGTGCTCAACGAGATGATGAACCGCGTGTCGGCGCCGGCCGGCGGCGTGTTCCTGGCCGATGAGGAAGGCACTCTTCAGCTCTTCGCCAGCGTTGGGTTCCCCAACGGCGCGGTGCCCCTGGCCTACCGAGTCGGCGAGGGCATAGTGGGGGAGGTGGCAGCCAGGCTGGAACCGGCCGTGGTGGGTGAGCTCACCGACGACCAGCGCAGCGTCTCCGGCCCGCTCCTCCGCTCCGCCAGCTCCGTGCTGGCGCTGCCGCTCATGTCCGACAGCAAGCTACTGGGCGTCACCGTGCTGGTGCATCCGGAGCCCAACCAGTTCGGTCTCGAGTCCACCCCCTACCTGGGCCTCCTGGCCAACCAGGTGAGCCTGGCGGTGCGCAACGCCACCGCCTACCTGCAGTCGGAAGAACTCGCCATCACGGAGGAGCGCACCCGCATCGCGCGCGAGATCCACGACGGCGTGGCTCAGCTGCTCGCCTTCAGCGCGCTGAAGCTGGACCTGGTGGCGCGCCTGATGGAGAAGGACAGCGCGCGAGCTCAGGTGGAGCTGGACCTGGCGCGCGACACGGTGAGGGAGACCATCAAGGAGATCCGCCGCTCCATCTTCGCGCTCAGGCCGGTGGACCTGGAGCGGTACGGCTTCGTGGAGACGGTGCGCCGCTACGTGGCCGACTTCGGGCAGCAGAACGAGGTGCGCGTGCGGCTGGACGTGGGCGACGTCGGCGAACTCACGCCCAAGTCGGAAGGCGTGCTCTTCCGCATCTTCCAGGAGGCCATGCATAACGTGGCCAAGCATTCGCGGGCCAACCTGGTGGAGGTGCGGCTGGGCACCGACGAGAGCGACATGGTGTTCGTGCAGGTGCGCGACGACGGCGCCGGCTTCGACGTGCAGCAGGTGGGCGACCGAGTGACGAGCGCCGGCGGCCTGGGCCTACGCCAGATGCGTGAAAGGGTGGAGGCCCGCGGCGGTAAGCTGGCCATCCTGGCGCGTGAGGGTGAGGGCACCACCGTGCGGGCCGCCGTGCCGAACTAGCCAGGCGCTCTACCACCGAGCCCGGCGCCTAACGCAACAGCGCCCCGTACAGCCGTTACTGTACGGGGCGCCATCACGTGCCTGCCGGCGCGGTGCCGGCGGCGGGTTTACTTGCGGGCGGCCTTGCGGTAGCTGTCGCCGAAGCGCTTCTGGAACTTCTCCACGCGGCCTTCGGTGTCGATGAAGCGCTGCTCGCCGGTGTAGAAGGGGTGGTTGCCGGACCAGACGTCCACGTGCATCTCGGGCTTGGTGCTGTAGGTCTCCATCACGACTTCGCCGTCGCAGATGACCTTGCAGGCCACCATCTTGGGGTGAATGTCCTTCTTCATCAGGTTCCTCCACGGGCCAGGGTTCGGCCCGGCCTAACTCAAACCGTTAGATATTAGCATAGGCGCGCACCTGGCGCTTCACGCGGCCAACGATGGCGCCCATGCCGCGCAGCCTCAGGGGCGAGATGAGCTTGGCCAGGCCCATGGCCTGGTAGAAGTCCTCGGGCACGGCCAGCAGCTCCTCCACCGTGGCGCCGTCCAGCCCCTCGCTCACCACGGCCGCGAAGCCGCGTGTGGTCGGCGCCTCGGGCGGCGCCTCGAAGTAGAGCTTCACGTGTCCGTCCACCACTTCCGACTTGAGGAACAGGGGCGTCTGGCACTCATGCACCTTCTCGAGCTGGCCGCTCAGGCCCTCAGGCAGCGCGGGCAGCCGGTTGGCGTACTCGAGCAGCAGCGGAAGCCGCAACGACTCGGGCGCCGCGGCGAACTCGTTCACGATCTTCTGAAGCGGTGCGGGGATGCTCACGTGGTGCAGGGTAACAGGTGGCCGAGCGGCGCCGTGTGCCGGGGCACCGTGACGCTGCCGCTGGGCAGCCCCGTTCCGGGCGCCGTTGTATCTTTGGAAGGATGTCGCGACTACCCGCCACGGTGAACATCGGACCCCAGGTGGCCCCTAGCGGCACCCTGGCGGTGCCGGGCAGCAAGAGCCTCACGAACCGCGCCCTCGTCACGGCGGCCCTGGCGGACGGCGTGTCCACGCTGCGGGGCGCGCTCGTGGCGGAGGACTCCGAGGTGATGATCGCCGCCCTGAACCGCCTGGGCGTAAGGGTGGAATCGCACGGCGCGGACGTGGTGGTGCACGGCGCGGGCGGGCCGCCCCCCGCCACGAGCGCGGAACTCGATCTCCGGCTCTCCGGCACGAGCATCCGCTTCCTCACGGCGCTGGCCGCACTCGGTGCCGGCCGCTTCGTGCTGGACGGCACGGCCCGCATGCGCGAGCGGCCCATCGAGGAACTGCTCGACGGCGTGAACCAGCTGGGTGGGGACGCCCAGGCCCTTCTCGGCAACGGTTGCCCACCGGTGGTGGTCAACGCCGCGGGCCTCACGGGCGGCCGCGTGAGCGTGCGGGGCGACCGCAGCTCGCAGTTCCTCTCGGGCCTCCTTATGGCGGCCCCCTACGCCCGCTCGGCGGTCGACGTGGAGGTGCAGGGCGAGCTCCTCTCGAAGCCGTTCGTGGACATGACGGTGGGCCTCATGCAGCAGTTCGGCGTAACGGTGGAGCGGGAAGGCTACCGGCGCTTCGTCGTGCAGCCGCAGCGCTACGGCGCCCGCGACTACCAGGTAGAAGGGGACGCCATGGCGGCCGGCTACTTCTGGGCCGCCGCCGCGGTGACAGGTGGGCGCGTAACGGTACGCAACCTGGGGCGCGGCACCGTCCAGGGCGACGCGCGCCTGGCCGCGGTGCTGGGGAGCATGGGCGCCAGCGTGGAGTGGTGCGAGGGGCAGGTGACCCTGACCGGGCCGGCCGGCGGCAGGCTGGTGGGCGGTCAGGAGTTCGACCTGAACGACATGCCCGACCAGGCCCAGACCCTGGCGGTGGTGGCGCTCTTCGCCGACGCTCCTGTACGTATCTTCAACATCGGCAACCTGCGCATCAAGGAGACGGACAGACTGGCCGCCATGGCCACCGAACTGGGAAGGCTGGGCGCGGTGGTGGAAGAGGGCGACGACGAACTGACGGTGCATCCGCTGAAGCGGCCCCCTGAAGTCCCAGTGGTGCTGAGCACCTACGGCGACCACCGCATGGCGATGGCGCTGGCCGTGGCGGGAGCCCGCATCCCCAACGTGGTGATAGCCGACCCGGAAGTTGTCACCAAGACGTACCCCGGCTTCTTCACCGACTTCCTGAGTCTGCTCGATGGGAGGCTGGCGTGAACGCCGTGCCGGAGAGCGGTCACACGGTGAT
>CAZVTS010000047.1:14465-21454 GCA_964630175.1 uncultured bacterium | reverse complement strand
CTAGGTAGAGCGCCAGCCGAACGTGCCAGGTGTGCGCGGCTTCTGGTCACCGACCCGAGGCCGGATGGTGTTACCTTGACCCCACGGTTCGGAGGGGGAGTTGCATGCCTCAGGGAGTTGCTCCGCCAGACACGGATGGCGAGCCCCACACGACCATCTTCACCATCGGCCACTCCACTAGGGCCTTCGCCGAGTTCGTGGACCTGCTGAAGTCGCACGGAGTGAAGCAACTCGTGGACGTGCGCACCATCCCGAAATCGCGACACAACCCGCAGTTCGCGGGGGAAGAGCTGGCGCGGCGCCTGCCCGAGGAGGGCATCAGCTACCACTGGATGAAGGAACTGGGCGGCCTCCGCAAGCCCGTACCGGACGGCCCCAACGGCGCCTGGCGCAACCTCTCTTTTCGGGGCTACGCAGACTACATGCAAACTGAGGCGTTCGCCGCCGCCATCCAGGAACTAATGGAGCGCGGTCAGGGTAACGACCTCGCCATCATGTGCGCGGAGGCGGTGCCGTGGCGCTGCCACCGCTCGCTCGTAGGCGACGCGCTCCTGGTGCGGGGCGTGAGGGTGCTAGACATCATGACCGAGGGCAAGGCCCCCGCCCACAAGCTCACACCCTTCGCCCACGTCGAAGGCACGCGGATAACGTACCCGCCCGCCGAGCAGGGCGAGCCGGGCTAGCGCGCTTCGCCAGCCCCGTTAGCGCCTGAGCGACCTGTGTCCGGCGCCACGAAGACGACGGTGGAGAGGGCCGGCACGGACACGCGACCGTTGGCCGTGGCCACGAACGCTCCCCGCAGCGCGTCGGCGTCCACGCCGCCAGCCTGCACCTCGTGCAATACCCACGCCAACCCGGCTGCCTCCGGCGCCGTAACGGTGACGCGCTTCGGGCTCGCGTTGAACACCACCAGCAGCCGGTTCACGTTGTTAGACAGGCTGGGCTCGCCCGGCAGATCGTCGCGCAGCTGCATGACTATCACGCCTGGCACCTGATCCGGGCCGGTGTTGTGGAAGGTGAGGCGCGCCATTATGTCGGCTGCGCTGCGCAGCCTCAGCAGGGGTTCCGACCGGCGGATGGTGAGCCACTCCTGGAACACGGCGCCGGCGAACGCTACGTCCTCCTGGCTGGGCTGCAGTAGCGGATCGGTAAGCATGGGCCTGATGAGTTGCCACATGTCGCGGTTCTCGCTACCCAGAGGAACGCCCCGGCCCATGCCAGTGGTCCGACCACTCCAGTCGATGGCGTTGAACCAGTCGCCGGAGTCGTAGCTGTTGCGGTCGAAGCTCTTGGAGCGGAGCAGGTCGCTGCCGGCATGGAAGAACGGCACGCCCTGCGAGAACGCCACGGTGGACAGCGCCACGTTCTGGAGCCGCACGCGGTCCCCCATGCTCAAGTCGGCGGGCAGCTTGTACTGCAGGATGTCCCACAGCGTCTGGTTGTCGTGCTTGCTCACGTAAACGATGTGGTCCTGCGGCACGGCGCCGTAGCCGGCGGGAGCACCGTTGTAATCCACCTGGTCGCCGCGCATCAGGGCGCCTCCTGCCCCCTCGAACGTGAAGGCGGCCAG
This sequence comes from uncultured bacterium, assembly GCA_964630175.1. Taxonomy (GTDB): domain Bacteria; phylum Deinococcota; class Deinococci; order Deinococcales; family Trueperaceae; genus JAAYYF01. Next base: position 19,884 of record CAZVTS010000047.1, on the reverse strand, counting down.
GTTACCGGCCAGGCCCACGCGAACCAAGTCCATGGCGCGCAGCAAGCTCGTCCGCTCCGCCTCAGAGCCCTCGTTAGCCCCGTTCGGCAGCACGAAAGCGCCCGACGCGAACCCCTGGTTCGCCACGGTTTCCGCGGGGCCGTCGAACGGGCCACCGCCACGCACGGCGTCGCGCAAGCGGTCGTTGAACGTGCCGATGCCCGTGCCCGCCAGGTTGCCCTGGGTGGCGTTCAGGCCGCGCGCGTTCAGCGCCACCTCACCGAAGTCCCACCCCTCGCCGTACACGTACACGCCGCTACCGTCCACACCGTTGTCGGCCACGGTGAGGGAGTCGAGCGCCTCTCTCACTGCCAGCATGTCGGCCACCATGTGATGCCCCATGAGGTCGAACCGGAAGGCGTCCACCTTGTAATGCTCAGCCCACAACACCACGGAGTCCACCATCAGGCGGCGCATCATGGCGTGCTCGGTGGCGGTGTTCTGGCAGCAGGTGCTGGTGGTGACGTTGCCGGCCTCGTCCAACCGGTGGTAGTAGCCGGGCACGATGCGGTCGAGCACGCTCTTCTCGCTCTGACCGGCGGCGTTGGTGTGGTTGTACACGACGTCGGCCACCACGTACAGGCCCATGTTCCAGAGCGCCTGCACCATCTGGCGGTACTCCACGATGCGGGCAGGGCCGTCCGGGTAGGTGGCGTAACTGCCCTCGGGAACGTTGTAGTGAAGCGGGTCGTAGCCCCAGTTGAAGGCGTCCGAGTCCTTCACCTCCGCCACGGCCGCCTGCGGGCCGGAACTGCCCGTTGGTAGCTCGGAAGTGATCTCCGGCGCGAGCCACGTGCTCTTGTCCTCGTCTATGGTGGCGATGTCGAAGGTGGGCAGCAGGTGCACGTGAGTGAGGCCGGCGTCCGCGAGCTTTCTCAGATGGTTCACGCCTAGCGTGTCTTCCAGCGTGAAGGCCAGGTACGTGCCCACCAGGTCTTCGGGCACCGTGGGGTCCGCCGCCGAGAAGTCGCGCACGTGCAGCTCATAGATCACCATGTCTACCGGGTCGTCCAAGGCCGGCTTGACCAGCGCACTCCAGCCGGAAGGTGCCAGCAGCGGGTCAGCTAAGTCCACGAACTGGCTGCGCTTCGAGTTGGTCGCCAGGCTCACGGAGTACGGGTCCGTAACGAGGTTCGTTACCACTTCTCCCACGCTGGGCGCGTACACCTCCACCTCGAACAGGTAGTACTGCCACTTCCAGCCCGCTTCGCCCACCACGCTCCACACGCCGGTAGCGTCGTCTCGCTGCATACTCACGCGCTCAGGCTGCTGCGCCTGCGCGTCGGCGAAGCGCAGCAGGCTGACGCTCTTGGCGGTGGGCGCCCAGACGGACACGGTGGGCGTGCCGTCTAGCGCCCAAGTGACGCCCAGCGGCGCGTCCGTGGCGTAGAGGCGATCCAGCACACCGGCGACCTGGACGCCGGTGGCGTCGGTCACGTCGCCGGTCGCCTCACCGCCCGCCAGCCGCACTACGGCCACCTGGCCTCGCAGCAGCTGGGGTGCCAAACCGGCGGTCTCCGCGTTCAACCGCAGCGCCGTGTAGCCGGCTAGGTGAGGGAACCTGGCCAGTTCGTCAGTCGGCAGGCCTATTGGGTCCACCTCGAGCGGGAAGGACGTGCCGCCACTGACAGCGCCCTCAGCCAGCGCCAGGCCACCGTCCTCCGCGAAGAACAACTGGTACTCGTCGCCAGGCAGCGCTACCCCGGTGCGCCACGCCAGCAGATCTGGCGCCAGCCAGTGGGCGCGGGCCGAGCGCAAGTCGCCGCCGCCCGCAGCAGCTACTTCGGGTCTCTTGCCGAACAACTGAGTGGAACCGGTAACCATCCACACCTCTGAACCGCCCTGATCGTTCCTGAACTCAGCAACGTCGAGGAACATGTCGGGGCCTGGGTCCTTCTCGTCGCCCCGGTGCACTATGAACCCCAGCTTCTGCGCGTCATCGGCCAGCCTCACGTCCCAGTAGAGGCCGCCCGGTAGACCCCCGGTGGGCGCCATTCCTTCCGACCAGGTGACCTGCTCGACCGTGTCCTCCCAGACGTGGAGCACCCACCCGTCCAGGTCTCCCGACGGGTTCAGGTAGTTCACCCTGGCCACGCCGCCGGTGGGCGGTGTGGTGGGGGGCGCGGTGTGGATGGTGTCGGAGCCGGAAACGACCCAGACCTCGTAGCCGTGCTGAGGGATGTTCACGAACATGTCGGGTCCGGGGTCCTTGGTGTCGCCGACATGCACGATGAAGCCGAGGCGCGAAGCGCCAGACCTCAGGCCCACGTCCCAGTACACCCCGAAGTCGTCGACGCCGGCCTGAACCAGGCCCTGCGCCCAGGTCACCTGCTCGGTGGTGTCCTCCCACACGTGGAGCACCCAACCCTCGTACGCGTCGTCCGGACGCTGGTAATGGATCCGGGCGACGTCTTCCGGCAGGCCGGTCTGAGCCAGCCCTGTCGGCAGCACGAAGGCGGCGGTCAGCAGGAGAAAGGCGAGGTGCAGCCTGCGCGCTGCCAGGAGACGCTGAACCAAGGCGCCAAGCGGTGACATCGGTGACCCCCTCAAAGCTCTAGGTACCGCCATCCTAATGCTTGTGGCCGTGGCTCAAGCGCTCGGGGGCTCAACCAAGTTCGCGGGCGGCCTTGGCCAACTCGCTCGCGTTGCGCTGGGCCGACTTCGCGCGCTCGGCGCGCAGCCGCTCCACGTCTGCCGCTTCCAGAACCCACTCGGACTCCGGACCGGACGGCTCCAAGCCCGCCTCACGGATGAACCCGGCCAGGTCGGCCGGGTCCACACCTATCTGCTCCGCCGCCTCCCTGAGCGTCAGGAACGCGACCTGGTCATGATCACCAGTGCGGGCGTCGGTTGCCTTCTTGCTGGGGCGCCTCTTCATACGTTCAAGATTAGCCGCCGGCGCGTGTTGGGCGTCAGCGGTTGGCCCAGTGGCGCGGGGTCCGGGGCTGGCGTTCGCCATCCAGGTAACCTGCGCGGCGCAGGCTAGTGGCTCGGTGCCACGGCGCCTGCTCGGCGTGCGGGCGCGGCCGGATAAGCACGGCCATGTGACGGAAAGGCATGTTCATGTTCTTGACCTCCTTCCGAAGGACAGTAGGGGACGTCGGGTGGATGCGACCCTGACAGAGGTGTGAGTTGCCAGCGTCGTGCCTTGAGCGCTGGTTGCTTGTTCTTTGGGGCGGGGCCTGCGAGAGGCTGTGGCTGATGGGCGCCGGTTGGTTCAGCGGAGCACGTTCACGCGGAGCAGCCCGGCGACGACAACGCACGGTATCACTGGGAGTGCCGGAGCAGTGTCGCCCACGGCTCTCCCCGGTGGCGCACCATGAAGCGTTGCGACGCTCAGGCTGCAGGCGCCGGTCAGGGTTGAACGGTGGTGCCGGCTTCCAGGGCGGCCTCCACCGCCAGGCAAAGCGCTACCGAGGCGCGGCCGTCCGCCGCTGAGGCCAGTTGGCTCGCCCCGCCGTCCAACGCCGACAGGAACGCCTGGGTCTGCCGGTGCACATCGAACGCGTGACCACCAGGAGCCACCGGCACCCGCACTACCTCGGCGTCCGGCCTATGCCCGCGCTTGAGGGTGAGCGACTGCTGCGGGTGTTCGTCCAAGTCCATCTCGCCCCGCCACTCCGCCTGCAGGGCGCCGGCGTCGCCCACCAGCTGCAACCGCACCTGGTGACCCCAGGCTGCGATGGAGCGGGTGACGAGAGCCTGCGCTCCCCCGAAATCCACCCGCACGTCCAGGTTCTCCCAAGCCGCGGGCGCCTGCTCGCGCGCGGTGGCCCAGGCGCTCACGGAGCTCGGCTCCCCGTGCTGTGGGGCGAGGTACCAGCGGGCCAGGTCCAGGTAGTGCACGGGCTCCTCCAGGATGCTGCTGCCCACCTTGGCGGGGTCGCTCTTCCAGCCGCCCGCCCCGGCCCTGTAAGGCCTACGCCACAGGTCCAGTCGCAGGTGCAGCGGCCTGCCTACGGCGCCGCCTTCCACCAACCGCTTCACGTGCTCGAACAGCTTGAAGAAACGCATCTCGAGCCCCACCGCGGCTACCTTGCCGGCCGCTCGCGCGGCGCCCACGATGCGGTCGCACCCGGCCAGGTCGAGAGCCATCGGCTTCTCGATCAGGACGTGGCGGCCGGCCTCGAGGGCAGCAACGGCGTGATCGGCGTGCAGGTAGTTGGGGCTGGCAACTATTGCAGCGCCGAACTCCTGCGCCAGGAACGAACTCAGGTCAGTGAAGGCAGCCACGCCCCACTCCGCTCTTACGCGCTCGGCCGAGGCTTCGCTGGCCACCAGCACCGCTGCTAGCTCGGCTCCCACCGCCGTCAGCGCGCTCCGGTGCACCTGCGCCCAGCGCCCTCCGCCGACGAGCCCGAACCTCAACCCAGCACCTCGCCGGCCACACCCGGCGTTCCCTCTGCCTTGTCCAACAAGTGCACTGTGCGGCCCTGCGCCACCGACTCGAGCACGGCGAGCGAGACCCGCAGGGCGGCGAGCCCCTCGTCGATGCCTGCCACCCCCTGCGGTGCACCCTGCGTGAGCTCCCTGTAGAACTGAGCTATCTGAGCACCCCAGGCGTCGAAGTCGGGCGCCTGCCACACCTCGCCGGTGGCAGAGCGCCAGAGAGTCATGCTGGTGTTCCAGTTCGCCACGAGCAGGCCGCCAGGCCCCACGTAGCTGTGGCGCTCCAGGTACTCCACCCCGCTCGGTAGCCCCCAGGACACCTGTACCTGGCCCACGTTGCCGCCCGGGTAGGTGAGGGTGAACAGGGCGCTGTCGAGCGCCTTCTCCTCGATGCTCGCGAGCTCCGGGGCACCGTCGCCGAAAGTGTAGCCGTGCGCCGTCACGCTCTCCGGCTGGCCGCCGAACAGCTCGCTCCACAGGTCGAACAGGTGGCAGCACATGTCGATGATGGGCCCACCGTTGCCGCGTGCGTCGTGCATCAGGCGCTTGGGCCGCAGGCCCGCCACGATGGTGGCCTGCGCCAAGGTGGGGCCGCCCAGCTGCGCGTGACAGGCTAGCAGCTGAGTATGCGCCGGGTCGAAGCGGCGCATGAGGCCGATGCGGAGCTGCCTGCCGTGTAAGCGCGCCGCCGCCTTCATGCGTTCGCCCGCCGCCAGAGTGAGCGCCACCGGCTTCTCGCACAGCACGTGCTTGCCGGCCTCCAATGCCGCCACCGTGTAAGCCTCGTGAAGGAACGTGGGCGTGCAGACGGACACCACGTGCACGTCGGTGCGCTGCAGGTATCCGATCGGGTCGGCTGCAGCCTCTGCGCCCACCTCGTTCGCTGCCTCGGTGGCGCGCTCCAGCCACGGGTCGCACACTGCCACCACCCGCGCCCCGGCCGCGCGCCAGTGCAGCGCGTGGCGCGTACCTAGGTCGCCGGCGCCAACGA
>CAZVTS010000047.1:0-14455 GCA_964630175.1 uncultured bacterium | reverse complement strand
CACTTCCACTTCACCCTTTTACCCCGCCGGCGGTGAGGCCGCTGATGATCTTCTGCTGGAAGAACAGTATGAGCAACACTAGCGGGATCACTCCGAGGGTGACCGCCGCCGAGATGACCGCCCACGGGAACGAGAACTGGCCCTGGTAGAAAGTGATGCCAACGGGCACCGTGCGCATCTCCATGGCCGTGTTGAAGGTGAGCGCCAGCAGGAACTCGTTCCAGGAGTTCACGAACACGATGATGGCGGCCGTCACCATGCCGGGCGCTGAGAGCGGCATGATGATCCGGAAGAGGGCGCCGATCCGGCTGGCGCCGTCCACCGTGGCGGCCGCCTCCAGGTCGTCCGGTATGAGCTGGAAGAAGCTCGTGAGGATCATGGTGGCGATCGGCAGGCTCAGGGCCACGTACGGGATGATGAGCGCCCAGTAGGTGTTGAGCAGGTTGGGCGTGCCGAAGCCCTCGGGGAAGAAGAGGAAACCGCTGAGCCACGGCAGTTCCACGCCCCGGAAGAGCCGGTAGAGCGGCACCAGCAGCACCAGCGAAGGGAACATGCTGGTCATGACGATGCCGGTGAGGATGACCTTGCGGCCCCGCAGGCGCAGGCGCCCCAGCGCGTAGCCGGCCAGGCCCGCGAACAGCACGGTGATGAGGGTAGCCGCAATGGAGACCACGAACGAGTTGCGCAGGAAGGTGGCGAACGGGTTGCGCTCGAACACCGCCACGTAGTTGTTCAGCGTCGGGCTCGACGGCAGGTAGGTGATGGGCAGGCGCGTGAGCTCACCGTCGTGCTTAAGGGAGGTGAGCAGGAGCCACACCGAGGGGAAGAGCCCGTTGATGATGACCAGCACGAGCGCCACGAGCAGGAACAGCTTGCCCCAGGCGCCGCGCGGCTCCGGCTTGGGTGTGCCGCTCACGTGCGGCCCCATGCGGGCAGGTCGGCCCTGGACGTCAGCTTCATCAGTCGTCCCGGTAGATCCAGCGAAGATAGAAGATCGTGATGAACAGCGAGATCGCGAACAGGGCCACGGCGAGCGCGGCCGCGTAACCGATGTCCAAGCTGTTGACGGTCTTGTAGATATAGATGCCCAGCGTTTCGAGCGTGCGTCCAGGACCGCCGCCCGTCATGGCGAACGGTTCGTCGAACGTCTGCCCCGCCGTGAGCGTGCGGAATATGAGCGCCACCATGATGGCGGGCCTCAGGAGCGGCAGGGTGACGCGCCAGAAGCGCTGCCAGGCGTTGGCGCCGTCTATGCGCGCGGCTTCGTAGAGGCTCTCGTCCACGGACTGCAGGCCTGCCAGCAAGATGAGCCCGACGAAAGAGGAGGTCTTCCAGATGATGGCGATGGACACGCCCACCACGGCGGGCACGTCGCGCGCCAGCCAGTACACGCCGCGCGGACCTATCCACTGTTCCGGCAACAGCAGAGCCAGCACATGGTTGATGCCCATGCGGCCCAGCAGGTCGTTCACCACCCCGTAGTCGCTCTGGAACAGCCAGGCGAAAGCCAGGCCGCTGAACACGCGCGGCATGGCCCACGGCAGGAGCAGCGCCAGGCGCACCAGCCACTTCAGCGGGTGCTTCGCGTTGGCCAGGAGCGCCAGCGGCAACCCGAGCAGGAAAGCTCCCACCACCGTGACGACGATGAGCAGCAGGGTGATGTTGAAGCTGTTCCAGAAGCGCGGGTCGCCCCAGCGAGAGCCCTCGGCGGGGTGGTAGCCCAGTAGCCAGCCCGCCGTGACGACCAGCACCACGGTGGCGAGCACCGCTACGCCGCGCTTGATGGCGCCGTTCCTTGCCGCTAGCCAGATGGGCACCAGCGTGGCGAGCAGCAGGGACCGTAGCAGCCAGAGCTTGGACACGCTCCAGGCCATGGCGTCGCGGCCCCACAGCATGCGTACGAAGTTGTCGAGCCCGATGAAGGGCGTGCCGCGCTGCGGTTGGTTGAGCTTCTCGAAGTGAAGGCTCTGCCACACCACGTTGAGTACGGGATACAGCATCACCACGGCCAGCGTGATGAGGGCTGGGAGGAGCAGCACCACGGCGAGCTGCCCCTCGCTCAGGTTGCCGCTCCTCAGTCGTTGCCAGAACCGCGGCGTGCGGTAAGGGCCTTGAGGATCTTGGCGGGCTCCGCTAGTGCTGAGCCCGACGCTGCCCTGTCTCACTCGATGGCGTCTTCGAGTCCTATCTGCATCTCCGCCAGTGTGTCGTCGATGCCTTGGGTGCCGGCCAGGAAGGCGTTCATGTTGCTGCGGATGATCTCGGAAACGTCCGTGTAGAACTCGGTGACGGGCCGCGGCCTGGCGCCAAGGATCACGTCGTAGAAGGCGCCGAAGTGCGGGTTGGCTTCCAGCACGGCGGCGTCCTGGTAGAGGGCACTGCGAGCGGGCATGCGGCCGCCCACGATGGCGAGGTCGCGCTGGAACTCGGGGCTCGAGTAGTGGCGGATGACGTCGAACGCCACGTCCTTGTTTTCGCCGTACGGGTTGAGGGCCCACTGCCAGCCGCCCACGCAGGTGTAGCTTTCGCCGCCCTCGAAGGCGGGCACTGGCGCCACGCCAACGATGCCGCGCACGGCGGAATCCTCTTCGTTCTGGAAGAGCGGCCAGGCGTAACCCCAGTTCACCATGAACACGACGTGCCCGGCCTGGAACTCCTGGCGGGAGTTGTCCGTGGCGGTCTCGGCGATGTTCGGCTTGGTGATGCCGGTATCAAGCGTGCGCTGGTACCACTCGAGCGCCCGCCGCCCCGCTTCGTTGTTCACGTCCACGTTACCGGCGTCGTCCAGCCAGTGGCCCCCGGCGCTCCAGAACGGCTGCAGGAACGTGCAGACGGCCCCTTCGATGGCGGCCCCCTGGTAGTTGTAGCCCTGCAGGTTCGGGTCGTTCTCGCCCTCCATGATCGCCTGGGCCTGGCGCTCCAGTTCCTCCAACGTGGAGGGCGGCGCGAAGCCGTACTTCTCCAGCAGGTCGGTGCGGTAGTAGAGGAACATGGCGTCCGTGTAGGCCGGAATGGCGTAAAGCGTGCCGTCCACTGTGTCGGCGTCCACGGGGCCGGCCAGGAACTCACCCAGGTACGCGTCCATGCCAGCGCCAAGGTACGGATCCAGCGGGTCCGCCCAGCCGGCCGCAGCGAACGTGGCGGGCCGGATGACGTCTATCTGGAAGATGTCGATATCGCCCGACTTCCCGCTGAGCACCGTGTTGAGGTACTGCTGCTGCTGGTCGCTCGTGGCGCCACCCGATTCGAAGGTGATGGTGACGTCAGGGTTGGCCGCGTTATAGCTGTCGGCGTACTGCTGGTACAACTCCATGGGCTCGCGCGGGTCTAAGAACATGACCACGTTGGTCTGCGCGAGCGCAGCGGACAGTAGCCAAGCCAGGCCGATCAGGATGAACGAACGTCTCATGCGGGTCCTCCAATGTGAGTGAGGCGACTTTACAATGACCGCCTACAGCGCATCGCCGCGGTTCGGGGAGGTTGCATGACCAACTCGCGGGCACTGAGTACACATACCGGAACGTGCGCTGCCTAAGGATAGAGGTACATTCGTGCTCGTGGACGGAGCCGTCACTGAGTACTGGCGGCAGGGTCAGGGGCGGCTGGCCATCTGCCCGATCGCCTGGGTGAACGGCTTCCTGGGCTGGGGCGACGCTGACGGCGAGCAAGTCATGGACGACGTGGCGCGCCTCGGCTACGTGGCGAGCGAGAACAGTGCTGTGTACCCGCCGGACCCGGAGCGTTTGCAGGCAGCATTGAGAGCGCGCGGCCTGACGTTGTCGGCCGCATACAAGTGGGTCAACTTCGCCTACCCTGAACGGCTGGAACAGGAACTGGCGGCCGCCAAACGGCATGTCGAGTTCTGTGCCGCCGCCGGCGCCCACGTCGTGAACTTGGCGGAAGCCGGCCACTCCGTGTGGGACGCTCGCGGACCGGTGCCGCGCGTGACGCCGTTCGACGACGGGCAGTGGCGCAGGCTCGCTGCCGCGTTCGATGAGGTCGGCGCGTACGCGCAAGAGCGCGGCCTGAGCCTGGCCGTGCATCCGCATGGAGGCACGGCCATCGAGACGCCGGAGGAGATAGACAGGCTGTTCGAGACCACGGACCCCGCGCTGGTTGGGTACTGCCTGGACACGGGCCACGTGGCCTACGGCGGGGGCGACCCTGTGGCGGTAGCCCGCCGCCTGGCGCACCGGGTGGTGTACGTGCACCTGAAAGACGTGCGGGCCGAGGTGTTCCAAGCCTTGCGCGGTGAAGCGGCGCGGCAGCCGGGCGGCGCAGCGTCAGGCCTCTCGGCGCTCGGCGTCAGCTTCGAGGCAGCCGTCAGGGCTCACCTGTTCTGCCCGCCGGGGCAGGGCAGCCTGGACTTCGGCGCCGTGCTGGACGCCCTGCTGGACGCGGGCTACGAAGGCTGGTACGTGGTGGAAGCGGAGCAGGACCCAACACTGCACGACCCGTACCAAGCGGGCCTCAGCGCACACCGTTACCTAACGGACGAGCTGCAGGCGGCGCGCACAAGGTTACTAAGCCGCTACCACTAAGACGCGCCTCCCTGCTCGCCGCCCAGGCGCTGCCACAAGAACTCCCACGTGAGCGCCTGCACGAAGGCTTTCTGTTGGTTCGTGGCGGCCCCACCATGACCGCCCTCGATGTTCTCGTAGTACGTCACGTCGTTGCCTGCCGCCAGCATGAGCGCCGCCATCTTGCGGGCGTGGCCCGGGTGCACCCGGTCGTCGCGCGTGGAGGTGGTGAAGAGCACCGGCGGGTACGCCCTGTTCTGCTCGTGCAGGTGGTAGGGCGAGAAGGTGCGGATGAACTCCCACTCCTCGGGCAGGTCCGGGTCGCCGTACTCCGCCATCCAGGAGGCGCCCGCCAGCAGGTGCGAGTAGCGCTTCATGTCCAGCAGCGGAACCTGGCACACCGCGGCCGAGAAGAGCTCGGGGTAGCCCATGAGCATGTTCCCGATGAGGAGCCCACCGTTGGAGCCACCGCGCACGCCGAGTTGCTGCCGCGTCGTCACCCCTCGCTCCACGAGGTGCCGCGCCACGGCCGCGAAGTCCTCGTAGGCGCGGTGGCGCTTCTCCCGCAGGGCTGCCTGGTGCCAGCGGGGGCCGTACTCGCCGCCGCCCCTTATGTTGGCCATCACGTACACGCCGCCGTCCGCCAGCCAGGCGCGCCCGAGTGCGCCCGAGTGCACGGGTAACAGCGGCACCTCGAAGCCGCCATAGCCGTACAGCAGGGTGGGCGCGGGTCCGTTCGCGGTGGGGCGACCGACCTGGAAGTAGGGCACGCGCGTGCCATCCTCCGACGTCGCGAAGTGCTGCTCCACGCTCAGGCCGGCCGTGCCGAAGTAGCTCGGCAAGGTCCTCAACACCTGTGCGCTCACGAGGCCTACCGGTCCCGCCTCGACCAGGCCGAGAGTGGTGGGCGTCAGGAAGCCCTCCACCGTGGCCCAGAGCGTGTCGTCCTGATCAGCGTCCACGGAGCGCACGGTCACCGTGAGCGGCTCGCCCGCACTAGCGCTGCTCAGGGAGCTCAGGTCGAGGTCTGCCCGCTGCCAGCCCAGCTCGGTAGGCGTTAGGACCTCGAGCCGGTTCTTCACGTCGTCCAGCACGTTCAGTACCAGGTGGCTGCGGGTGGCCGCGGTCTGTACGAGGCTGGTGGTGGGGGAGGGCTTGAACAGCGTCTCGAAGGTCCGGTCGCCTGCCAGGAAGCGCTCCAGTTCGAGCGCCAGCAGCGAGCCTGCGGCGTAAGTCGTGCCGTCCACCTGCCACTCCTTGCGCGGCTCCACCAGAAGCCACTGCCGGTGGAGGCTTGCCTCGCAGTGACTGGGCAGGTCGAGCTTCACTGGCTTCTGATCCGCGCCCAGCAGGTGGAACTCCACGTCGTAGAAGCCGATCATGTGCCGAACGATGCTTCGCTCGTAGCCCTTCGTGAACTGGTGGTGCACCCACACGCCCATGTCGGTTGGCGGCACGGCGAGCAGTTCGGTGGCGTCGGCCAGCGGCGTGCCCCTGCGCCACAGGCGCACGGAGCGCGGGTAGCCCGAGGTAGTCATGCTGCCAGGCCCGAAATCGCGCGCCACGAGTAGCAGATCGCCGGAGCCGTCCGCCCACGCGGCGGTGCCCTTGGACTCGGGCAGCGTGAAGCCGCCCTCCACGAACTGTTTCGACTCCAGATCGAACTCGCGCATGGTGTTGGCGTCCGAGCCCCCACGCGAGAGCCACACCAGCGCCCTCCGGTAGTCGTGCGGGAGCAGGCTCGCGCCGTGCCACACCCAGTTCACGCCCTCGGAAGCGCCCAGGGCGTCCAGGTCGAGCAGCACCTCCCACTCCGGGTCTCCCGCCTCGAAGGCCTCGGGAGTGGTGCGGCGCCACAGTCCACGCTCGTGGCCCGCGTCGGTCCAGTGGTCGTAAAGCCACTCGCCGCGCTTCTGCAGCTCGGGGATCTTCTCCTCGGCGTCCAGCACCTCGAGGATGCTGCTCTGCAGGCGACCGAAGCGCTCCGTCTCCAGGTTGGCGGCCGCCTCGGCGTTACGCCGCCGTACCCACGCGAGCTGCTCCGGGCCCTCGACCTCCTCGAGCCAGGCGTGCGGGTCCGCCATCAAGGGAGGAGGTACAGCCACTCGGGAGAGCTGAACTTCTCCACGGCCAGCTTCTCGGCCGCCTCCACCTCCGCGGCCGTGAGCGTGTTGGGGGTGAGGCCGTAGAGTTCGTCGAACGTGCCGACCAGCCGGTCCAGCACCTCCTGCCGACTCATCTGCGTCTGCTCCCGGAGCGGCGTCACGCGTTTGTTGGCGCTCACGCTGCCCTTGTCGGAGAGCTTCTCGCGGCCGATACGCAGCACCTCGAGCATGGTGGCGGGGTTCATGTCGTAGGCCGCCATGACGTGATGCAGCACCGCTCCGCCACGGCGCGTTTGCGCGGCGCCGCCGATCTTGCCGTGACTGGAGGAGATGTCGTTGATCGGCTTGTACACGGCCTCCACGCCCATCTTCCGGAGCGCCTGCAGCACCCAGTCGTCCATGAAGGCGTACGAATCGATGAACGACATGCCCTTCACGAGCGCTTCGGGGGCGTAGATGGAGTAGGTGATGGCGTTCTGCGGCTCGGTGAACATGGCGCCGCCGCCCGTGATGCGGCGCACCACGTTCACCGCGTGCTTGGCGGCCCCGTCCGGGTCGACCTCGTTGCGAACGGACTGGAAGCGCCCGAGGATCACGGCGTTCGTGTCCCACTCCCAGATGCGCACGGTTGGCTTGCGGTCGCCGCTGCCCACGGCGTACGTGAGCACCTCGTCCAGCGCCATGTGCATCTCCGCCGTGCGGGGCCCCTCACGCACGATCTGCCAGTCGTAGTCGTGCCAGCGTTGGCGGAACTCTTCTGCGCGGGGACCCAGCTCCCAGGCGCTCTTCTCGTACTCTGTGCTGCTCATGCGCGCTCCCTCGGGCTGCCGTCCGTTACGGCGCGGCGTACGGCAACAGCCACGGACTCGGGGTCGAAGCCGATCAGTTCGGCGCCTTCGCGCAGACCGTCGCGGATGAGCTTAGCGAGGCCCTCCTCCTCTGAATCTGCCGCTGCGCCCTCGAGCGCGCTCACGATATCGGCCAGAGCTTCGGGCGGCTCCAGGAAGAAGTCGCCGCTCACCTCCACCTTGCTGAGGCGGCCTCCTTCTACGTTCAGGTCGACCACAACGAGCTTGCCCCCAGGGGACTTGTACTCACCATGAAGTGCCATGCGCCGATGATATCCCCCCTTTCGGGTCGGGTATGGTTTACCTAAGTCAAGGCCCGCGAATGACCACAAGGCTTAGCCTGAGAACCAGCATGGTCGATTCCCCTATCTCCCACGGTGCCGCCTCAGGGGCGGCGCCTAGCAGTTCAGTGAGCAGGGTCGTGACCGACCCTGGCAACTTGTTCGTCACCAGTCCCATCGCCCCACGGGTCGAGAACACCATCGAGGTCAAGAGCGAGACGCCGCTGCTGCCGCGCGCCGCGTTCGTCCTCATCACCCTCGCGTCGCTGATCGGCGTGTACTTCACGGGCCGCATGCATGGGCTCAGCGGGTTCGCGCTCTTCTGGCGCTGGACGGCCATCTGGAGCCCGGCGCTGGTGCTTGGCTTCCTGTCCTGGCGCCTCTTCTACCTGAGGGCAACCGAGAACGGGCTCTCACCGGAGAGGGTGACCACCCTGCATGAGGACTTGCTCGGCCGCGTGAAAGTGGTCGGCAAGTACCTGGCGGCGTTCTCGCTGGTGGCGGCGTCGGCGCCCTTCGTGGCGGGTTACCTGGCAGGCTGGCAGGCCGTCGCCATAGCGATCGCCAGCGTGGGAGCGGCGGTGGCGGTGCCCTTCGCCTGGCGCAGCCGCGTTGCTGCCTGGACGGCGTTCGCCTTCGGGGCTGCCGCCCTCATCCTTTGGAGCGTGGCTGACTCGCACGGCCTCGTCTACCTGACGCTCGTGCGCGCGGCGCACCTGCTGGCGTTCGGCCTGTGGCTCGGTGGAGCGCTCTTCAACCTGGGCGCGGCAGTGCCGGCTGGGCGGAAGAACGCCAACATGCACGCCGTGGTGGCTGGCGCACGGCAGCTCGAGCGCTTCCGCTGGGTGGTGCGCACTTCGCTGCCCACGATCATCATCACGGGCCTCTGGATGGCGCTGCGCTACGGCGGTTTCCTGAGCCCGTTCTGGCGCGACGGCATCGGATTGCTCGTGCCCCTCAAGCTCGGCCTGATCGGCGCCCTGGTGGTCATCTTCATCACCTGCCCCCTCTACCGCGCCTGCTCGCCGGTGCGTGGGGTGTGCAACCTCGACGACCTGGGTGACTGAGCGTGACGGTGCATCTCCTGGACAACAGCAACGTGAACTGCTCGCTGGGCCTCGTGCGGGTGCGGCAGAAGCTGTCCGAGTTGCCGCTTGGCGACATGCTCGAGGTGCGCACGCGCGACCGGTTCGCCCCGTACGAAGTACCTGCGTGGGTGGAGCGCGCCGGACTGGAGATGGCCTCACAGCGCAGGAAGGGCTTCTGGCTCTTCGCCACCTACGTGTTCTGCATCCGGAAGGTGACCGCCGTCGAGGCGCCCCGCGTGCGGCTCGAGTGACGCTGCCTGAACCTCCCGCCTTCCTCTAGAGCCAGCGGTTTCGGCGCCTGCCGAACGGCGCTACGCCGGCCCAGCGGCGCTGCGGCCGTTGGTTGGCCATGAGGGTCGCCAGCCCCAGCACCTGGTTCCACTTCAATGCGAGTTCGTGGTCTGCCGCCCGAGCTGACTCGCCGGCTCTGAGCCTTACGCGTCGCAGGCGCTCCTCCAGAGCCCCCTCCGTGCGCTCCACCAGCACGAACTCTTGGCGGGCGCGGGTGAGAGCCACGAACAGGACGTTGGCCTCCGCGGCCAGCTCGGCGCTGGCCGGACCCGGGGTCGCAGCCAGCGGTGGCAGTCCGGCGGTGACCACCGCACGCGCTCGAGGGTGCTGCGGTCGTGGAGCCGGCAAGGGTGCGAGCTCCTCCGGGAATAGCAGGAAGACCCGATTCGCTTCGCGACCCTTGGCCTTGTGGATGGTGCTGAGGATGACGGGATGAGGGTTGTTCGGTTCCACCGGAGCCGCCTCGGGCGACCCCGAGCCCGCCTCGCCGGCCTCAGGGGCCACCGCCGCACCCCCTAAGAGCATGTGAGCCAGACCCTCCAAGGCTACGAAGTCGGGCGCCCCCGTGAGCGCCAGGCGCCGGAGGAGTACGACCAGGGCTTCATGGCGCTCGCTGCTAACGCGCAGCACCTCGGCCAGCGCCGGACTGGTGAGCAGCTCGCGCTCCAGCCTCTCGGCTTCCAATTTGGCGTGCTCCAGGGCCGACCGCTCTGCGCCGCGTGGCACCGCGTTACCGAACAGGTGTCGGGCCAATGCGAGGGTGGGGGCCGCCAGGTCCTCGCCGAGCACCCGCGAAGGGGTGCCGGCTTCTGCGAGGCTGAGCTGCACGCGTGTGAGCGGGGCGTTGACGCGGCTCATGATCAGGTCGCCTGGTGCAGCCAGCGCGGGCAGCTGCGAGAGCTGGCTCAGGCGCACTTGGCCCGCCTGTGCGCTTCGCGCGGGCTGCATAGTGGGGGAGAAACGGCGCGCCAACACCACGTGGCGGCTCGGACAGCGGAAGCTGACCGAGAGCGGCAGCACGGTGGCGGAGGTGGTGCTGGTTATGCGCTGCATGGAACGGCTGTCCGCGCCGGCGAACGCGTAGATGGCCTGCTGCGGGTCGCCAACGAAGAGTGCCCGCGCCCCCGCCCTGACCAGTTGCATGACCAGCGCCAGCGCTAGTGGGCTCAGGTCCTGCGCCTCGTCTACGCACACGAAGCCGTAGCGGGGCGGCCGCAAGCCGAGCATGAGTGGCGCGTAAAGCATGTCCGTGTAATCGAGAACGCCTTGATGCAGGGCGGCGAGCCCGGCTTCCAGCAGGGGCGGAACGAGGGCTTGCAGAGCCGGGGTTTCCACCTGGCTGAGCGGGCTTTCGAGCCCATGTCGAGGCGCGACCTTCGAAGGCGCCGGCGGTTGCCGCTTCTCCGCCGTGGCCAGCCGGACGAAGCCCGCGAGCCTGGCGAGGTAATCGGCCAGTTCGAGCGGTGGTGCAGTGAACCGCGGGCGGTTTCGTAGCAGCTCGAGCGCCAGGTCGCGGTACTTGTCGGGGTCGAGCTTCGCGCCACCGAGCGCCGGGAAGTTGTTCACCACGACGGCACGGCCGAGCGCGTGGAGGGTGGTGGCCTCCACGTGCGGTGGTAGCCGCGTTCTGAGTTCCGCCGCTGTGGCCCGGTTGAAGGCCAGGAAGCAGGCCGCCAGCGTGGCGGGCAGTGCCTGCGCTACCTGCACGAGCGTGGTGGTCTTGCCGCTGCCTGCTGTGGCCTCCACCACGCCGTGCCCTCGCCCCTCCGCCACGAACCGCAGCACGCGCTCCTGCAGTGGGCTCGGACGTGGCGCGCCAGCCACTGCGGAGCCGTTACGGGTACTGAGAACGGGTTCCGACATGAGTGCGCCCTCACCCCAGCATGAGGTGAGGGCGCGGGCTGGGCCATGGGCTCACGCCCAGAGGCGCTAGTTAACGGTCGTTCTTCGCGGCTCCGCTGGGGCGACCGCCGGGCCGGCCGCCATGCCGCCTGGGCCCGCGGCCGCGGTTCCCTTGGTTGCCACCTTCGGAGCGGGTGTCGTACCTGACACCGTTCCCGCGCTCGTTGGCGCGCCCCGGCTCAGCAGCCTCCCTGGGCGCCCCGCCCTGAGCACCGCTCGGCCTCGGGGCCCGCTGCTGCCTTGAGCCGCCGCCTGCACCCTGCCGGCCGCCGGATCCGCCCCTGCGCTGTGCGCCCTGGCGCCGGCCGGAGTTCCGTTGACCGCCCTGGGCCTGGCGACCCTGGCGCGCGGCGCTGCTGCCGGGCCGGAGGTCTTCGAGGGCGTCGGCCGGGCCGGCGAAGCCCTCGAAGCGTTCGCGCTCGATGCGCATGCCGAGCTTGCGCTCGAGCTGCTGCACGTTGGCGAAGTCCTGCTCGGTGACGAAGGTGATGGCCTTACCGGTGCGCTTCGCGCGGCCGGTGCGGCCGATGCGGTGGGTGTACGCCTCAGGGGTGTCCGGGAAGTCGAAGTTGATGACGTGAGACACGCGCGCCACGTCGATGCCGCGAGCAGCTATGTCGGTGGCCACCAGCACGTGGTACGTGCCGTCCTTGAAGCCGTCCAGCGCCTCCTGGCGGCGGCGCTGCGACAGGTTGCCCTGGATCTCCGCTACGAACACGTTGGCCTCGTCGAGAAGGCGCGCGAGCTTCTTGGCGCGGTGCTTGGTGCGGGTGAAGACGAGCGTGGAGCGGTGGTCCTGCGTCTTCAGCATGTGAAGCAGCAGGTCCGTCTTCACCTTCTCGTCCACTGCCACCAGAGCGTGATCGATCGTCTCCGCGGGCGCCTGGCGGTCTACCTCGACCCTCAGCGGATCCGTGAGGACCTCGTCGGCCAGGTGAGACACCTCGCCGGGCATGGTGGCGGAGAAGAGCATGCGCTGCGCGTCGTCCGGCACGGCCTTCAGGATGCGCCGGATAGGGGGCAGGAAGCCCATGTCGAACATGTGGTCGGCCTCGTCCAGCACCAGCACTTCCACGTTCGTGAGGTCGGCGTTGCCGCGCTCCATGTGGTCGATGAGGCGCCCGGGGCAGGCGACGATGATGTCCGCGCGGCCCCTCAGCGCCTCGATCTGGGGCTGGAAGCCGACGCCGCCGTAGACGGTGGCGCTGCGCAGGCCGCTGGCCTGACCGAGGGTGCGGAACTCGTCGTTGATCTGCTCCGCCAGTTCGCGGGTGGGGGCAACCACCAGCGCGCGGGTCTTGCGCTTGGTGCCGCGACCCCCGTGGCGCTGACCCTGCGGGCCCTGCCCCTCGAGCAGCCGGTTGAGGATGGGGAGCACGAAGGCGGCCGTCTTGCCGGTGCCGGTCTGGGCCAGGCCCAGCACGTGACGGCCCGTCATGGCCTCAGCGATCGTCTCGCGTTGGATCGGGGTGGGCTGCTCGTAGCCGGCAGCTCGCACGCCGATGTTGACGCGCGGGTCGAGCCCGAACGCGTCGAAACCTAGTTGTTCTTGCATCAGTTGAGAATCCTTCCTGGCCAACCACGAGCCAGGAAGTGAATCAGGGCAAGCGGATAGCGGCTGGAAGTATACGGCACCAGCAGCGTTCTGGGTGAGCGCTCCCTTACACGCCCTTCACGTGCGGGGCTTCTGGGCGCGAACCGCGGGAGCCTCCGCGACGGCAGCCAGGCGGCTCTGTATCTCGTGCACCAGGCCCACCATCACGCCGGTGGTGCGCTCTAAGTTGCTCTCGCCATGCTTCACCACGGAGTCGTCCAGGTAGCTGCCGAAGCCGTTGTGGCGCATGGGTCCCATGTTCACGAAGCGCAGGCGATCGCTCCTCAGCATCCGGTTCCAGTGCGAACCTCGCATGATGCGCCACCTTCCCGGGAACAACACCTCACCCCACATGGGCACCCTGTCCGTTGGGCTCTGCAGGTGGTACATGAGGTCGAGCCAGTCGAGGCCGGCCTCACTGGCCATCACTCCCGCCAGCGAGATCAGGCAGAGGGGCGCGTTCAGTGCGCGCTTCAGGAAGGGAGCCGCCGCCAGGCCCACCTGAACCCCGCCGCTGTACCCGACTATGGTGAGCGGCGTGCCGCTGCCTGGCTGATACCCAGCCTTCAGGAGTGCGGTGAGGAGCACCTGCGCCTCCCCCTGCCCGTAGATGCGGCCGTAGCGCGGGTCGGCCGCAACCAGCACCTGGAACAGGTTGCGCAGGTTGATGGAGAAACTCAGCGCCGAGCGTTCCTCGTTGAGCTTCTTCTGGAACATACGGCGCCACCAGCGTGCCAGGGGCCGCTCGTCGGAGAGCAGCGCCACGTCGCGCACCGAGTAGGGCATTATGTCGCCGATCACGCGGGTGTCTGGCAGGCGCTGCTCCAGGCCGTCGAGGAGCCCCTGCACGTCCCGGTACTGGTAGCGGCCCACATTGGCAATGCCGTCCAAGTAGAGGATGTAGTGGTCGGCAGGCTCGGGAGAGGCTTCCCCTGGTTCCATAGTGGTCGCGTCAGGGGTCGGCACCCTAGGATCGTGCAGGCCGTGGCCGTACCAGCCAGCCCACCAGCCGAGCGCCTCGATGGGGGAGAGCATGAGCGACACCGTGATGGCGACCAGCGCCACCACGATGAGCATGCCGATCATAGGCGTCGCCGCCTACGGCGCTCCGGCATGTGCGGGCGCAGCCCCTCGTCCGGACCGGAGTCGATGAGCGCCATGAGCTGGCGGCGGTCCGTCACCAGGTTCACTCCCGCGGCGCGCCGCCGAGCGATCCGCGCCAGGGCGAGCAGTGGCCTTCCGACGGTGCGCTGCAACGTGAGAAGCAGAAGGCTGCCCAGCGCCACCACGGCCGCGGCCTGCCAGGCACCCAGGTTGTGAAGCTCGGCCACACCGAAGGTGGTGGCGAGGAGGCTCCAGATCCACAGCAGGATGGAGATGGCCAGACCGAAGTACGGCAGGAACACCAGGAAGCCGAAGAGGCGCGGCGCCTGGGCCAGCGCCACCACGGTGGCGATCTGCGAGAACTGGACGCCGGGCACGAAGAACAGCCGGGCCACGGCCCAGATGGACGCCGCCAGGAACAGATAAGTGATGGCGAAGATGACCGCGGAGATGACCAGGCTGCGGACGAAGTGCTTGGGCGTGACGCGGTTCACGAAGAGCACCACGCTCTCGCCGACGGCTTCGGAGAGCCCGGCGAGCACAAGCACCGTGGCGGCCAGGCGCCCCGCCCCTGGGGTAGTGACGACGGCGTCGGCGAAGCCGCTTGCCATCCGTAGGGCGTCGCTCAGGAGTGCTGTGGCGGCTCCCAACTCGAGCATCAGACGCAATCTAGCAGGTGACCGCGGTCGCCAAGCAACCGGGAGGTTCGGAGCTCAGCCTGC
>CAZVTS010000046.1:0-21498 GCA_964630175.1 uncultured bacterium | reverse complement strand
GCGCAGCCGCGCATTTACGCTTACTCGATAGACGATGACGCGCACCGTGGGCTTCTCAAGGTGGGTCAGACTACACGCGCCGTGAAACAGCGCGTGGCGGAGCAGCTTAGAACGCCGGCCATAAAGAACTACTGTATAGAACTGGACGAGTCGGCCGTGCGGGACGACGGCACGCTCTTCACCGACCGCGAGGTGCGCTCGGCCCTTGTGCGCAAGGGCTTCGAGAACACCGAGCTGGAGTGGATGCGCTGCACGCTTACCGACCTGAAGACGGTGATAACCGAGGTGCGCACCGGCCAGCAAGTGACCGGCTCGCGGCACGAAACGTTCACCATGCGCGCCGAGCAGCGGGAGGCGGTCGATAAGACCCACGCGTACTTCCATTCCATCTGGCGGGAGGACATGCACGCCGTGCCGCGCTTCCTGTGGAACGCCAAGATGCGGTTCGGTAAGACGTTCACCGCCTACCAGCTCGCCAGGAAGCTCGGCGCCAAGCGCGTGCTGGTCGTAACCTTCAAGCCCGCGGTCGAGGACGCTTGGCAGGCGGACCTGGAGAGCCACGTGGATTTCGACGGCTGGCAGTACCTCTCGCGCCATTCCGGCACGAACCCCTCTCAGGTGAACCCGAAGCAGCCGCTCGTGTACTTCGGGTCGTTCCAGGACCTGCTGGGGCGCGACGCGGCGGGCAATATAAAGCCAAAGAACGAATGGCTGCACACCGTGAACTGGGACCTGGTGGTGTTCGACGAGTACCACTTCGGCGCCTGGCGAGAGACCGCCAAGGAACTGTTCGAAGGCGAGGACGATAACGACGCCAAGCGCGAGGCCAAGCTGGAGTACGGCTCTGAGCTGGCCACCGTGAACGAGGATCTGGGCGAGCTTTCCAGCAAGGAGCGGGAGTTCCTCCCCATTACCACCAAGGCGTACCTCTACCTCTCGGGCACGCCGTTCCGGGCGCTGGCTACGGGCGAGTTCATAGAGGAGCAGATCTTCAACTGGACTTACACGGACGAGCAGCGCGCCAAGCTACTGTTCCGCCAGCGGCACCCAAGCGCACCCAACCCGTATGAGGCGTTGCCGCAGATGCGCCTGCTCACTTACCAGATGCCAGACGAGCTGGTGGCCATCGCCAGCGCGGGCGAGTTCGACGAGTTCGACCTGAACGAGTTCTTCGCCGCTACGGGGCGGGGGGCCGATGCGAAGTTCCGGCACAAGAGCGACGTGCAGAAGTGGCTGAACATTATTCGCGGCTCGTACATGCCACAGGCCACAGAGTTCCTGAAGACGGGCACGCGGCCACCGTTCCCTTACTCGGACGTGCGGCTGCTGCCCTACCTGCAGCACTCGTTCTGGTTCTTGCCCAACGTGGCCGCGTGCCACGCAATGGCCAACCTGCTGGACGAGAAACACAACGTGTTCTGGCACGGCTACGAAGTCGTGGTGGCCGCCGGCTCGTTGGCAGGCATCGGGTTGAACGCGCTGCCGCCCGTGAGGCGCGCCATAGGGGGCGGGTTCGAAAGCAACACCATCACCCTCTCCTGCGGCAAGCTCACCACAGGTATAACCGTGCCGCAATGGTCGTCTATCCTCATGCTGCGCAACCTGAAGTCGCCAGAAACGTACTTCCAGGCGGCCTTTCGGGTGCAGTCACCGTGGTCCATATCCAACCCGAACGGCGACGACCCCAACCAGGAAGAGGTCCTGAAGCCCGTGTGCTTCGTGTTCGACTTCGCGCCCACACGTGCGCTGCGTCAGGTGTCCGAGTACGGCATCGGGCTCTCACCCAACGAACCCAACCCGGAGAACGCCGTGAAGGAACTGGTGTCTTTCCTGCCCGTGCTGGCATACGACGGCGCCAACATGACGCAGATCGACGCCGGCGGCATCCTTGATATAGCCATGGCCGGCACCTCCGCCACGCTACTGGCCCGCAAGTGGGAGAGCGCACTGCTGGTGAACGTGGACAATGACACCCTGCGCCGCATAATGAATGACCCTGAGGCCATGGCGGCGGTGGAACGTATAGAGGGCTGGCGTGCGCTGGGCGACAACGTTCTGGAGACCATCATCAACAAGAGCGAGAAGGTCAAGGACCTGAAGGCCAAGGCGCGCACGGGCGAACTCACACAGGGCGAGAAGAAGGAGTTGTCGGCGGAGGAGCGGGAGTACAAGTCGAGGCGCAAGCAGATCCAGGAGAAACTCATCAAGTTCGCCACCCGCATACCGGCGTTCATGTACCTCACGGATTTTCGCGAGAACACCCTGCAGGACGTGATAACCAAGCTGGAGCCGGACCTGTTCAGAACCGTGACCGGCCTGGACGTAAAGGACTTCCACCTGCTAGTGGAGTTGCGGGTCTTCAACACCGAGCAGATGAACCAGGCGGTGTTCGCGTTCCGGCGTTACGAAGACGCCTCACTGCGCTACACCGGCATCGAGAGCCACGAGGGGCTCACTAGTTACGGCCTGTACGACACAGTAGTCGCTCGCGAGCACGCAGGCTAGGGCGACTGCAACCCAGCGGGCATGCCGCGCCCCGAACTCCATCCGGGCGCTTGGTTGGTAACGTGAACGCGAATGCCGCCAGAGTTCGTCATCGCCAAGAACCCTAACGGCGGCTCGCGCTTGCCGTACCTGCTGCGCCTACCGCTCGCGCCGCGGCCGCTTATCTTGGCTGCCCGTTCGGACTGGCCGGTGGAGAAGGACGTCTACTGCTTCGAACTCACGGATTGGCCAGCCAACGCGGAGGTAATCGCTTGCGTGCCGGTGGTCACCTGCCAGCGGCGCGGCGCCGCCGTGGAGCTGGTGCTGGACCGGGCTCAACGACGCCGGTCGCTCTTCGTTTGGACCATGTCCCGCCAAGGCAAGCGCCTGGTGTTCTGGCGCAGCGAGCGCTCCATGCGCTCCACCCGGCCCGGTGTGCGCGCGCCGCACGCCCGCGGCCTGGACGGCGCCATGACGGTGGTGATAGACACGCGTGAGCGCTACCCGTGGCGTTTCGCCACCAACCCGGTCACCACCGAACGGCGCCAGTTGCCCGTTGGCGATTACGGCGTGTTCGACGGAGACGAACTGGCGGCGGTGGTGGAACGCAAGCAGCTGCAGGAGTTCGTGGGCAGCGCGGTGAACGGGCAGCTGGCTCTGGCCATGGCGGAGCTAGCGGCCATGCCGCGCGCAGCCGTGATCATCGAGGGGCGCCTCGGCAAGCTGCTGGCGGCTGACCAGACGCGCGTGAAACCGGGCTGGATCCTCAACCTCACGGCCGCGCTTCAGGCCGCGTACCCCAACGTGCCGCTCCTCTTCGCCGAGTCAGCTCCCCTAGCCGCAGACCTGGCGTACCGGTGGTTATCGGCCTGCATGAAGCTACGGCAGGGCGCGCGCCGGGGCCGCTCCATAGGCGAGTCGCTGGCCGACGTGCTGGGCGACGTGCCTGTAGCGCCGGGCAGCCCGGAACAGCCGGTGGGGGTTGAGCCCAGCCAGCTAGCCACGCCACTGTTCGCACCGCTGCTGGACCCGTTGGGCCAGCCCTACGACCCGCTCGGCGGGCGCGCGGTACGCAAGGCAGACGCGCCGCTGGACGCCGCCGGGCGCCAAAGGCTGGCGCTCGAGCGCGCTGCGGGCGGCCAACCCGTTACGGTGGCTCAGCACGCCGAGGCTTGCGGCGTGAGCGGCCCGACAGCTTCGAAGGACCTGCGCGAACTGGAGGCCGCAGGGCAACTGCTGGCGCAGGGCCGCGGCCGTGGCTTACGGTTCCTGCTGCCGTTGTAAGCGCGCAGGTTCGGGTCTAACCAACAGCGCTCCATACGGTGCGTTCTCTCGCTCAAGACGTGATTAGTCGCCCACGGAAAGGCTGGTTCTACCGGCATTGACGCCCTTTTCGACGGCGGCTTCCTTCGGTGCATGACGAACCGCGGCCACTTCCAACCCTCAGCAGATAGACATCGCTGCAGCGACCATGAGGCGGTCCCTGGGCCCCGCGTTCGTGGTTGGGGTGCTGCCACTGATGCAGAGCGCCTTTACGCCCCCGGCCCTAGCTCACCAAGCGTGGCCGTGCTGCTAATCGCGGCGTCCGTGGTGGCGGGGCTGACGCCGGAAGCGAAGGCGGAGCACGCTGGCACAGCGTGAGCGCGTGTGGGTGGTGTACCAGAACCCTCAGGTTTTCGGCCTTCATATTTTCATTTCGGCGCCCAAATGGGAATAAGGACACGAGAAAGCTGAGGGTTCTGTAGGAGGATGTTGAGCCCTGCATCCAGCCGGTCATCAGGGCGCCAAGGACAGCGTCGGCACTGTACAGCCACAACTCGGATACGACGCTAGCATCAGGGATGCTGGCGCATGTGGGCCAGCACTAAGGAGCACCCGCATGGCATCCCCAACCGACAACACAGGCACGACTCCGAACGCACTGGCCGCCGCCGCACAGCGTTTCAGGTCACTGCATCACGCCACAGAAACGCTGGTGCTGCCCAACGCGTGGGACGCCGCCAGCGCGGCCGCCCTGGTGGAGGCCGGGTTCGAAGCCATCGCTACCTCCAGCGGCGCCGTGTCGCGCTCGCTCGGCTACTCGGACGGCGAGGGCACCCCGGCCGAAGAGGCGTTCGCGGCCGTGGCCCGCATCGTCACCGCCGCCACCCGCGCCAACGTGCAGGCGCTCGTAACGGCCGACATCGAACACGGTTACGACCTGCCTGCGGCCGAACTCACCGCTCGCATCCTCCAGACGGGCGCTGTCGGCTACAACCTGGAGGACAGCCGCCCGCACGGTGGCGAGATGATCCCGGTGGACGAGCAGGCCGAGCGCATAGCGGCACTGCGGCGCGCCAGCCGCGACGCCGGCGTCCCGCTGGTGCTGAACGCTCGCGTGGACCTGCACGTGCGGCAACACGGCGCGGAGGACACGCGGCTCGAGCGCTCCATCGACAGGGCGAAGGCGTACCTCGCAGCCGGCGCGGACTGCGTGTTCCCCATCATGCTGACGGCGGAAGCGGACGTTGCCACCTACGCTGCGAGCGTGCCTGGCCCCGTGAACATCATGGCGGTGCGCGCCGCCCCCAGCCTGCGCAGGTTGCGCGAACTCGGCGTGAGGCGCGTCACCTTCGGGAGCGGCATGCACCGCGTTGCCCTGGCCGCACTGACCGCGGCCGCGGAGCGGTTGCTCGCCGGTAACGAGCCGTGGGCGGAGTGAACCTGAGCTAGGGCGCTCAGCCGCGCTCCGCCGCCACCTCGTTCATGACGTCCAGCGCCAGGTTGGAGTGAGCGTAAGCGCCGCCCGAGCGCATCTCGGCCGCCACCCAGATGGCCTCCATGATCTCTTCCTGCGTCGCTCCGGCGTTCAGCGCACCGCGCGTGTGCCCCCTGATGCAGTACGGGCACTGCGTGACGTGAGCCACGGCTACGGCTATGAGCTGCTTCGTCTTGGCGTCCAGCGCACCAGCCTTGAAGACCGTCTTGCTGAAGTTGCTCCAGGCGTCGTTGATCTCGGGCGCCAGTTCGTGCCGTTGGTGCCGCAACTCACGTGTGGCGGCTGGGAACAGCGGGTCATCGGCCATGGGGGTACCACCTCTCCTCGCGGCCGGCGCCGGCCTTGCTGGTCGCGCTGGCCGCGTTTTCTCATGGTAGTCCCAGCTTCCGCCAAGCTTGGTGCGGCATGTAGCCCAGCAGCGACCGCACCGCCAGCCTCGACCTGACCGCACCAGCGACAGCGTGCGCTGCGGGGCTCCTTCGGGTTCACTCCCCGATGTCGAACACCGAAACGACCAGGTTCATGCCGCTGCCGCCGAACATGTACACCTTGCCGCCATGCTCGAAGGGGTCGTCCGAGCGCGGCACGCGCACGCTGTGCGGGCCCCCCAGGGTGGTGGGCGGCGTGAGGAACTCGCCCAGCGTGCTGATGACCGCGAAGTGAGTGGCTACGTACTCGGTAGCGGTCCAGGTCTCCCAGACCAGCAAGCTCGAGTCCGGTCCCGAGCGCACCGCTATCAGGCGGGAAGCGTTGGTGGTCTGCACGTCGTCGTAGTCCGTCACCCAGCGCACGCCCGCGTTGCGCTGTGGAGCCCACTGCCCCCCGAAGGTGTAGAACCCGCCCTCCTCCGTAACGGAGCCAGGGCCGCCGGAGAGCACCACGTCGTCCGTGACCACGTTGGGGGTCTGCCCCGCAGTCGCGAAGTTCTTGACCACCTTCACGATGCCCACGTTACGGGCGTCGCCCGCGTAATCTCGGGCGCGGTCGTTGCGCAGCGCCCGGCCCTGCTCGTCGGGTTCCCCTATGAAGGTCACGAGGTAGCCGTCGTCGAACTCGATCACGGAGCCGAGCTCGCTATACACGTTGTTGTCGTTCGACCACTGGTAGTAGGTCTGCTCGCCGCTTATCTCCGCGTACACGGGGTACGTGACTCCCGCTGGGCTCTGCGGGGTGGTGCCGTGAAGCGTCTTGAAGGTGTAGACCACGCGCGACTGCCGGCCGCCCTCGATGTGGTGCAGGTTGATGCCCCGAGGGTAGTTGTCGCCCATGTCGATGGCCACGAACCTACCGTCCTGGGTGGGCGTCATGTACACGCCGAACGAGTGACCGGAGGTCTGCCCCATGTACGAGAGCTGCTGCAGGGTCTCGCTACTGAAGAGCGCCGCCACGGCGCCCTGATGGTTCAGCCCGTCCGCGGACGTGTGCATCTGCCGGGCCAGGATGAGGGCCAGCTTGCCACTGGAGTAGGCGAGCGTGGAGACCCAGGGATTGGTCGGCTGCACCATGTTGAAGCCGTCCCGGCTCGTGTTCAGCAGCGTCGACGCGAGGGCCTCTCCCGCGGGCTGACCGAACGTGTAGGCGTGAAGCGTGAGCCGCGCGGCCGGGGCGGCGGAGGGCGGCAGGGTGCCCACGTCGGTGGTCAGCATGTAGAGCCGCCCGTTGCCGAAAGCGGCCGCGATGAGGCGCTCGTCCTCCAGTGGCAAGCTCCAGGTGCCCGCGCGGCTGCGGTCCGGCGTGAACAGCGTCACGAGGATCTCGCCGGTCGCAGGGGCTTGCCAGGTAACCCCGAGCAGCCCATCACACTCGAAGGCGAAGTAGTTCCTTAGCGGCGGGTAGCGGTTACCCCAGGCGTCCGGTCCGGCAGGGAACATGTTCGCCTCGTTCGGGGGGCTCGCCGGGGTAGGCAGCATCACGCGGGTGACTTCGAGTTCGCCACCGTTCGTGCCGGGTGCGGCCCACGTGCCCACGAGCTCCGCCGTGGCCCCGCTTTCGTTCAGCGTGAGTTCGCCGCACGAGCCTTCCGGCAGGAGCTCCACCGGCTCAGGTGGGCCAGGCAGGATGTCCTCGAGTAAGCTGCAGCCGGCCAGCAGTAGCGCCGCGGCGACCGCGAGCGCGGCAGCGTGGAGCCAGCGGCGTCGCCGACCCCGCGCTCTGAGTTCGGTCAGCAACTGCGCGGCATCAGCGGAACGCATGAACACCCAGACCCTCCCCTACAGTTCGGCGCGTTGGCCCCTTCGTGAGGTTCTACGGACGCACCTGGCAGTGCGCCTCGACCTCAAGGCAGACCGAGCTCCCCGCGCAGGCCATGTACCTCTTGCGGCGTGAGCTGCGTGTCGCGCGCCGCCTGCAGACCGTCCGCTGTGAACAGGTCGGCTGGAGCGCCCGGCAGACCGCCCCAGTTGCTGCTCACGTAGTTGAGGGCGGCCGCGAGGTCCTCGTTGCTGAGGTGACCCCAGCCGGGCATGGCGCCGTTGAACGCCTTGCCGTCCACGGTGATGGGGCCCTGCAGGCCGTAAAGCACCACGCGCATCATGTATTCCGGGCCGCCGTCCGTTTCCAGCAGGTGGGGCACGCTGCCGCTGAGGGGCGGGAACACGCCGGCCATGCCGCCGCCGTCCGCCATGTGGCAGGCCACGCAGTTCTGGTACGCCGCCGCACCGTCCACGCCGTTCGCGCTGCTCGTGGCGGCGGGCATGGCGGCCACTTGAGCTATGAGGGGGCTAGGTCCGGGGTTGACCCCGAAGCCAAACGCGGCCGCCCAGGCCATGAGCACCTGCATGCCGCCGATGATCCAACCGGCGCCGCGGGCGAACTGGTAGGCCGAGAAGGTGGCTGCGGCGGAGGCCACGATGTAGAAGCCGTGCTGCAGGGCGTGCAGGGTGGGGTGGGCCTCGATGTAGGAGTAGGTGGAAGGCCACATGGCGATCATGATGACGAGAGAGGCCACCAGTGCCGGCGCCAGCCAGGCGCCCCGGCCCGGCCACTTGCGCTCCGTTTGGCGCATGGTGATGCCCATGGCGATGGCCAGGCCGTAGAGGCCGCCGCCAAGGATGAAGAACACGTGCTGGATGTGGTGGTTCTTGATGCTCAGGTGCGGGTCGGGCAGGCCGATGGCGAAGATGCCGACGGCCGTTGCCACCGCGCCCAGCACCAAGAGCAGGTAAACCCGGGAGAGGGAGGCGCGCTGCGCTTCTGATGACATATCGTTCAGTCCCCTTGTACTTCGGAAACGATGGAGGTTGCGGAGAGGGCCGGCGCGGGCACGGGCCCCTTGGCGCCCACACTGGCGCGCCGGGAACGCCACAGGCGTAGCCCCTCAACGAAGCAGACGACCAGGCCGGCGATGAGCGTGATGGCGCCCACGGAGCCCAGTGCAGCCAAGGCCGCGCTCGGGTCCTGTGCCAGCGCGAAGCGCCGCGGCACGCCTGCAGCGCCGGCGATGTAGAAGGACGCCAGGAACAGGAAGGTGCCGCCGAACACCATGAGGCTTATGAGCCACTGCACCCCGAGCGAGGTCTTGGAATCCGTCCTCTCTTCCAGGCTCTGGAAGACCCAGCCCAGCGCGAAGAAGAGCGAGCCGCCGAGCAGGTAGCTGTGGAAGTGACCCGGCACCCAGAGCGTGTTGTGAAGCAGCACGTTGAACTGCACCGTGGCGTCCAGCAGCGCGCCGGTTCCGCCCAGGATCCAGCCCGCCAGGCCCACGTACATGAACAGCGAACCGAGCGTCCAGCGCATGCCGGAACGCCATACCAGCAGGATGGCGCCGTAGACGGTGACCACGGCTACCGGTATGGCCGACAGGTAGGAAGCCACGTGCCCCAGCACCTGCACGCCCACAGGCTGCGCGAAGTCGAGGTAGAGGTGGTGCGCGTAGGCGGTGAGCAGGAACACCATCGTGCCCCACCAGCCGATGACGAACGGCGCGTTCGTCTTCCACTTGCGGTTGGTGAAGCGGGGCAGCCCCACGTACACGAAGGCGAGCAGCATGTAGATGATGTAGTTGGCGAGCAGGTGCCCGAAGAAGTAGCCGAGGTTCTTGGCCCAGAGCGGATCGAGGCCCACCGCGGGATCGAGCCACCGTACGATCATGGCGGCGCCCAGCAGCATGCTGGCGGTGGCCATGATGAGCCCGTCCACGGCGATGACCGTGGCCGGCAGGATCTGCGCGGGGGGCGGCTCGCGGCCGGACTCCTTGAAGGCCTTGGCGTTGAACACCAGGTCGAAGCCCAGGGCGCCGCGCAGGCCGCCGTACTTGCGCATGACGGCCTCTAGTATCTGGAACGACCAGATGGTCCAGCCGGCCGTAACGAACGTGAGGCCGAAGAAGAACGCCCCGGTGGACCAGAACGGCCAGGTGGGGTTGACGAAGGGCAGCGGGTAGAGCGTGGTCCAGGCAGCGGCGAACTTGCCGACCATGGTGGCCAGAAGCACCAGCACCACACCCACCATGATGAGCGCGTACGACCAGTAGCCCAGTCGGATGTCCATGGTGGCCTCGCGGCGCACCAGGTACCACACGCCACCCATGCCGCATAGCACCAGCGCCACGATCATGCCGGCGCCGTGCAGCGTGAGGATGGAGTAGAACCACGCCGGGTCGAGCGGCACCCACTCCGCCTGCGCTATGCGCATGGTTAGACCGGCCAGCATGAGGATGAACACCAGCGCCAGGCCGGTGCCCAGGAACACGTTCATCAGCCGGCGGCCGGCTGCTACGCCTTCGGTGTCGCCGGCATGCGCCGGAGCTTCAGTCGCGCTAGTCATTTGACCTCGAACCCTCCCGCCATCAAGTGGTGCGCCAGGCCGCAGTACTCCAGGCACCGCACGGTGTAATGACCGCGCTCCGTGAACGTGAGGCGCAGGCTGTTGTCGTACTCAGGCATGGCCTGCACCTGGCCCACCAGCCGGTCCTGTGGGTCGTAGACGGCGAACCCGTGCGTGACGTCCGAGGAGGTGATGTGGAACACCACCGGCGTGCCGAAGGGCACCTCCGCCGGCAGGTTGTTGAACGAGAACTGTTGAGCGATGACCGTGTACTCAACCGCTTCGCCATTGGCGTCAGCCTTCGCGTACGGGTAGAACGGGATGGAGATGCCGAACGCCAGGGCCAGTACCGCCACCAGGAGGAAGAACCACCAGCGTCGGATGGCGTAACCCGGTCCCTGCACGGCCTCCTGTGTGAGGGCGGGCCCCCTGGACCTTAGGGCGATGAGCACGAAGATGGCGATGACCGCCGCCGACAGTAGGGCGAGGCTTAGCAGAACCCTGCCTTGGAGATCCATACCGTACTCCGTTTCTGTTTTCTTAATCTGCTACGTTAGCATCCAAGTTTAGGCGTTGCAACTTCATAAGGCCGCTCCACGCGGAGCATAAGCCCGCTCACGCCCGGCGTCATCCGCCCGCCGGCAACGCCGCTTCTGCGAGATCCAGGGAGCACAGGGGCGGGTGCCGCTCGGATCCCTGTGGCAGGTATCACAGGTCGTTCGCACCCAGGTCCGCGCCCGCTTCCAGCACCCGGGGCACGCAGTCACGAACCAGTTACACCGCCAACGGCGGCCACACAATAGAGTGTGTTGCCATGCCTGACCGAAGCACCGAGAACCACACCGAAGGCCTTGTTCCTGCCACGCCGGCGGAGCTCGGCTTCCGCATGCCGCCCGAATGGGCGCCGCACGCCGCCACCCACATGGGCTGGCCCTTCGACGACGACCTGTGGGTGGGCTACCTGGAGGGCGTGCGCGACGAGTTCGCGGCACTGGTGGCCACCATCGCCAGCTTCGAGCCGGTGCTGCTCAACGTGCGAGACGCGGAGGCCGAGGCGGACGCCAGGCAGCGCACGGCTGCCGCGGCGCAGCGGCTCTTCCCTGCCACTGCCGCCAGCGTTCTAGCCAACGTCGAGTACTTCCGGGTGCCCCTGAACGACGTCTGGTTCCGCGACAACGGGCCGCTCTTCGTGGTCGGTGCGCCCGGCAGCGCCGAGGCGGGCCGGGTGGCGGCCACGGACTGGCGCTTCAACGCCTGGGGCAAGAAGTACGCCCCGTGGGACGACGACGACCGCGCCGCGGCCGCCCTGGCCGCACGCCTCAACATGATGTGCTTCGAGGTGCCCATAGTCATGGAGGGGGGCGCGCTCGAACTGAACGGCCGGGGCGTGTGCCTGACCACGCGCTCGTGCCTGCTCGAACCGAACCGCAACCCCGAGCTCACCCCCGAGCAGATAGAGGGTCACCTGAAAGAGAACCTTGGCGTGACCCAGGTGGTGTGGCTGCCGGGGGGTCTGGAGGGCGACCACACGGACGGGCACATCGACACCATCGTGCGCTTCACCGACGGCGACACCATCGTGTGCGCGGTGGAGGAGAACGTGGCGGATCCCAACCACGCCACCATGGCCCGCAACCTGGCGCTCCTGAAGGGGCTGCGCCGGCCGGACGGCGGCCACTACCGTGTGGTGGAGCTGCCGCTGCCCAGGAAGCGCATCGAGCTCGAGGGCGAGCGCGTGCCACCCACCTACGCCAACTTCTACGTCGGCAACGGCTTCGTGGTGGTGCCCACTTACGACGACGCGAACGACGAGCGGGCGCTGGCCATCCTCAGGCCGCTCTTCCCAGGGCGCCAGGTCATCGGCCTGCCAGCCGAGAACCTCATAACGGGCGGCGGCGCCTTCCACTGCGTGACGCAGCAGCGGCCGGCCGGGCAGACGGTGCCCGCCGCCTGGGAGCCCGCGCCAGTCATCAGCCAGGAGGAACCAGCGTGAGCCGACACCACACCCCACCCTTGCCGCAGCGCCCCGCCCGCGGTGCACGCCTGGCAGTGGTGCAGATGAGCTGCTCGCACGTGCTGGAGGAGAACCTGAGCAAGGCCGAGCGGTTCGTGCGCGAGGCGGCCGCGAACGGCGCCAACATCGTGCTCTTGCAGGAGCTGTTCGAGAACCTCTACTTCCCGCAGCTGGAACGCGAGGAGCTCTTCGCGCTGGCGCACCCCGTGGAGGGGCACCCCTTCCTGGAGCGCTTCGCGGCGCTGGCTGGCGAGCTGGGCGTGGTGCTGCCCGTGTCGTTCTTCGAGCATGCCGGGCAGGCGTACTTCAACAGCCTGGCCATGGTGGACGCCAGCGGCGAGGTGCTGGGCACGTACCGCAAGAGCCACATCCCGGACGGGCCGGGTTACGAGGAGAAGTACTACTTCAACCCCGGCGACGACGGCTTCAAGACGTGGCGCACCCGCTACGGCAACATCGGCGTGGGCATCTGCTGGGACCAGTGGTTCCCCGAAGCGGCGCGCATCATGGCGCTGAAGGGCGCCGACCTGCTCCTGTACCCCACCGCCATAGGCAGCGAACCCGTGGAGGCCGGCGCGCTCGAAACGGGACGCATGTGGCGCCGCGCCATGATCGGTCACGCCGTGTGCAACGTCGTGTACGTGGCGGCCGCCAACCGCGTGGGCACAGAGGCGGGTGCGCGCTTCTACGGCAGCTCGTTCATAAGCGACTACTCAGGCGATTACCTGGCCGAGGCGGACGAGGAGTCCGAGGCCATCATCTACGCCGACCTCAACTACGCGGAGGCGCAGAACGCCCGCGCCGGCTGGGGCTTCTTCCGGGACCGGCGGCCCGACCTGTACGGGCCGCTGCTGACATTGGATGGGGCGAACCGCTCCACGAAGTAGCTCCCCTCTGAGGCCACCGATCAGGTTAGTGGAACGGCCTACGGCCCCAACATTGTGATGGGCACAACTGTTACGCCATCGGGCCGCACGAACGCGTAGTTGCCAGTGGTTATGACCAGCAATGCCGTCGGTGGCGGGGTTCGACTCGGGTCCAGCTTGCCTACGAACCGGAGTAAGGATTCAGCAGCGGCGTCGGCGTACCTTGGCCCCAGCCTCACTTCCGCAGCCAACCACCGGCCATCATCGAGCGTCAGAATCTGGTCGACTTCGGCGCCACTGCTGTCACGGTAGTGCAGCAACTGCGCCCCGAGCCGTTGACTGTAAACCCTAAGATCGCGGGCAACTAGCGACTCGAAAAGGAAGCCGAAGTAGTTTAGGTCTGCCAGCAAGGACTCGGGCGACCCACGGATACCGGCCACAGCCAGGGCCGGGTCGGTGAAGTGGAGTTTTGCCTGTTTGCGTATCGAATCTCGTGACCTGAGGTGAGGGCCCCAGCTCGGTTGTCGTTCCGTGACGAACACTCTGTCGAGCAGGTCCAGGTACAACGAAACCGTTTCTGGCCTAACTGGAGAGCTTGGCTCACTCACATCCGCCGCCAGCGCGGCGTAGCTGACCTCGGTTGCCGTATGCCGGGCGATAGATCTCAGGGTTCGCCTAACCCTGTTCTTGTCACGTCGCTGATCCTGTTCAAGCTTCGGCAGGTCTATCCTCACAACATCGTCCAGGTATGACCGCAGGAGTTGTTGTGCCTGGTCCGCAGTGAGATCCTGCATGGCCGGCCAGCCGCCGCGGCACACGAGTTCGGCGATGTCGCTAACCGCGACGCTTCCGGTGTTCTGCCGCGGCTCGAACGGTTCCCCTTCGATCAGGGCTTTGAGAGACACTTGGGCCGACGAATACCCTGCTTCGGCAAGCGACATGGTGCGCATCCGCAGCCGCAATATCCGCGCTGCGCCAGAGTGCTTCAACTCGTCGTCGCTCGGCGTGGCTGAGCCAGTGAGTATGAACTGGCCCTTGGCCCGCCGGTCGTCTACGGTCCGCCTCACATGGTTCCAGAGGCGGGGCTCCAATTGCCACTCGTCGATGAGTCGCGGGGTCGCGCCTTGAAGAACAGCTTCGGGATCCAAGCCAGCTAATGCCAAGGCGTTCTCGTCCGTATCCAGTAGCACCTCGCTGAAGGAGTGGAACCGCCCCGTCTGCGTCTTGCCGGAGCCCCTTGGCCCCTCGATCAGAACGGCGCCAGCGATGTTCAGCGCGTCACTGATCTCCTCGTCAATAATGCGAGAACGGTAGTCTTCCACACAGCATGATACTCCACAGACGGTGGTTTAGGGAGTTTCCAGGCGGTGATTTGTGGACCCTTCAAGCGGTGATTTGTGGAGGTTTCAGGCGGTGATATAGGGAGTTTCCAGGCGGTGATCTATGGACCTCCCGCACGGGCCGCGATCACTTCCAGATAGTCAGCAGGGCTCCTGCCGCAATGAGAGCGGTACCAAGGCCGAGCTTCCAGGACACTTGCTCGCCAAGCAAGACAGCCGCCAGGTTGGAAGGCACGTCCTTCACACCGACCTTGGCGAGGATAGCTGTGGCGGAGGCGGCTAACGCCGAGAGAACGGCGAAGAACCACCACGGGGTGACCAGGGCCTCCGTTCACTGAGTGTTGACGATGAGTGCATCCTGCAAGCGTAAAGCCAGGGGGTGTCATGCCGGCCGATGCCAACAGGGAGTCGGAGTGGTGATGGCGCGCGCCCTCAATCCAAGCTCACAAACATGGCGCCAGCCGGCGCCGCGCCTTCCGCGTACAGCGCGTCCAGCACGTGCTGGTAGCGCTTCACCACCGCCTCGCGCTTCACGCTCAGCTTGGGCGTCACCTCGCCGCTCTCCATGGTCAGCACGTCCGTCACCACGGCCGCCTTCTTGATGGTGGACCAGTGGGGCATGTCCGCGTTGGCCTCGGCCACGGCCTTCCTGAGTTCCGCTTCCAGCCCCGGCTCGCCGAACACGGTGGGGTCCGCGCGGCCGTAACGCTCCAGCAGCACGTCCTCGGCCAGGAACACGAGAGCCGTGCAGTACTTGTGCCCCGAGCCAACCACTATGGCGGTGTGCACCAGCGCGTTGCCCTCCAGCCTGTCGGTCAGCGGCTGCGGCATGACGTACTTGCCGGTGGAGAGCTTGAAGAGGTACTTGATGCGGCCCGTTACGCTCAGGTAGCCGTCGTCCAGGCGGCCCAGGTCGCCCGTGTGGAACCAGCCGTCCACGTCGATGACCTCGGCGGTCTCCTCGGGGCGGTTGAAGTAGCCGAGCATGATGTGCGGGCCGCGCGCCAGGATCTCGCCCTCGTCCGAGATGCCCATCTCGGTGCCCGCGATGGCCTCGCCCACCGTGCCGGGACGGTTCCGGCCGGGCCGGTTGAACGACATGACGGGGCTGGTCTCGGTGAGGCCGAAGCCCTGCAGCACCTCGATGCCGGCAGCGCCCAGGATGTTCACGAGCTCGCCCCTGAGTGCGGCGCCGCCAACGATGATGATCTTCAACCGGCCACCCAGCGCCGCGCGCCACTTCGAGTACACGAGCTTGTCGAGCAGCCCCTTCTCGAAGCCGCCGAAGCCGCCGCTCGGCGCCGTGACGTCGTACTCCCGGGCGAACCTGAGCGCGCGCTGGTAGAGGGTCTTCTTGAAACCCGTGAAACCGTCCCCCGCCGCCTGCAGCCTCTCCCAGGACTTCTCCAGCACGCGCGGCACGGCCGCCATGAAGGTTGGCCGCACCTCCACCAGGTCCTCCCGCACCGTGTCCGGCGTGCCGTAATGCACGGTGGAGGAGTACCACATGTTGGCGTACTGCAGGGTGCGCGCGAAGATGTGCGAGAGCGGCAGGAACGACAGCACCGTCTCGGCCGGGCCGAACTCGAACTCGGGCAGGCTGGTGAGCGAGGCTATGGCGTTGCTGCTCAAGTTCTGGTGGCTCAGCATCACGCCCTTGGGCATGCCGGTGGTGCCCGAGGTGTAGATGATGGTGCACATGTCGGTGGCCACGAGTTCGCGCTTGTAGCGCTCTATGCGTTCAGGCTCCTGCAGGCGCAGCTCGGCGCCCTCCGTCATGAGCTGACCGTAGGAGGTGACGCGGCGCCCGCTCCACTCGGACCC
Source organism: uncultured bacterium (assembly GCA_964630175.1). Lineage (GTDB taxonomy): Bacteria > Deinococcota > Deinococci > Deinococcales > Trueperaceae > JAAYYF01. The sequence continues at coordinate 5,448 of CAZVTS010000046.1, read as the reverse complement.
CGCCTCGAAGCCCGCCAGAGCCTGCTCGTCGAACACGGCCAGCAGCTTCACGGCGGGGATGTCCGCCGCCAGGCGCTCCATGCGCTCAAGCAGTTCGCGGCTGCTCACCAGCACCGCTTCCGTGCCGCTCTCCTGCAGGATGTGCCGGATGGCCGCCTCGGTGTGCGTGAGGTACACGGGCACGTCCACCAGGCCGCCGATGAGGCAGCCCATGTCGCCCAGTACGAAGCTCATGTCGCTCTCGGTGAAGAGCGTCACGCGGGCGCCGGCCTCCAGGCCCGCGCCGCGCAGGCCCAGAGCGAGCTCCTCGGCCTGCTTGGCGAACTCGGCCATCGACCATGTGCGCCAGCCGCCCCGGCCGTCGCGCTGGTTGAAGGCGCGCTCGTTGGGCCTCTCCCTCACGGCTTCGTCGAGCAGCGACGGAACGGTACGTCCGAGTTCGAGCCTGCCCGGTCCGGGCGGCGCTGTAGCGACCTGTATGCTCATCGTCCCCTCCTTCGTACTTAGCTCATGTTCCCCTGGGTGCGCGCCTGCGCGTGCGCCTTCTTCGACGTCCGGTCCGCGAAATCGCGGGCGAAGAGCTTGATCTCGCTGGCCATGTCGGGGTCGTTGGTGGCCCTCGAGTAGGTGTCGGCCAACGACAGCAGCGTCTGGAAGAAGAAGTCGTTCATGTCGTCCACCGTCATCTGCTTGACCCACAGGTCGATCCGCAGGGCGTTGCGGTTCTCCGCGTCCCAGAGGGCGAGGATCATGGCCCCGGCGTCGTTCAGGCCGGGCTCGGGTGAGTCGTCGGCCTGCCACCTGATACGGGTCACTGCCTCATGGTCCATGTTCACAGCCAGGTGGATACTAGATTCGCTTTCCATGCGCCCATCGTACCGGTGGTCACGGCTCCGTTGTGCTCTCCAGGGAGCATCTACGGCGTGTTCGAGCCTCCCGCCTTGGTATCTTCGCTGCAAGGACCCGGCCGTGGCCGTCCGGCGCGGCAACGCGGTGCGGGCGGGCCGGGCCTCTCACTACCGTCAGATTCGAGGGGAACAAGATGAAGGGACTCATCCTGGCGGCGGGCCTAGGCACGCGGCTCCGCCCCATCACCAGCCTGAAGCCCAAGCCCACCATCTCGGTGGCGAACAAGCCGCTCATCCACCACGCCGTGGACAACCTGGTGGAGGCCGGCGTACGCGACATCGGTGTGGTGGTGAGCTTCCTGACCGCCAATTCCATCAAGGAGACGTTGGCGGACTACCCCAACGTGAACTTCGAGTTCATCCAGCAGAACCCGCCCAAGGGGCTGGCGCACGCCGTGGAGGTGTCGCGGGAGTTCCTCGGCGAGGACCCGTTCGTGATGTACCTGTCGGACAACCTCTTCGAACACGGCATCGTGGACTTCGTTCGGCGCTTCGAGGAGGGCAAGCACAGCGCCGTGATGGCCCTCGTGCCGGTGAGCTACGAGGCCGCCAAGTCGCTCGGTGTGGCGGCCGTGGACGGCGACCGCATCACCCGGCTGGTCGAGAAGCCGGCAGATCCGCCCAGCACCCTGGCCATCGCCGGGGTGTACGTGTTCGATTCGAAGATCCACAAGATGATCGAGGGGCTCCCGCCCGGCGCGAAGGGCGAGTTCCAGATAACGGACGCCATCCAGCGCCTCATCGAAGCGGGCGAACCCGTGGCGCCCGTCGAGGTGAGCGGCTGGTGGAAGGACACCGGCAAGCCCGACGACATCCTGGACGCCAACCGCCTGCTGCTCATGCGCGCCAAGCGCGACGTGAAGGGCGACGTGCACGACTCCCAACTGGTGGGTGAAGTGGTGGTGGGCGAGGGGGCGGTGGTGCGCGACACCACCATCTTCGGTCCCGCCCTCATAGCGCCCGGCGCCAAGGTGATGGGCTCGTACATCGGGCCGTTCACCTCCATCGGGGAGGAGAGCGTCATCCGCGATTCCGAGATCGAGTACTCGGTGGTGGGGGCACGCACCACCATCGAGGGCGTCGGTCCGCGCATCCAGGCCAGCCTCATCGGCGAGGACGTTCACATCGCCGGTCATGAGGGCAGGCCAAGCACCCACCGCCTGGTGGTGGGCGACGAGAGCTCCATCCTGCTGCAGGAGGGCTAGGGCCCGGCCTCGGCCGTGGGCGCGTCCCGGTCCATGCCGGCGAGCGCTCAGTCCAGCGGCACCAGCATGACGCCGCCCCGCGCCGGCACCACGGCGTTGCCGTTCACCAGCTCCACCACCTGGCCCGTGAGCAGGTCGCGGTAACGGCCGCGGGGCATGGCGCTCTCCGGCACGGTGGAGGCCGCGCCCGACGTGTTCACCAGCACGCGAACGGTGCCCGACCCCTCCTCGTCGCGCCGCTCCACCAGCGCCAGGTCCTCCTTCGGAGCGCTCACGTGCGTGGCGCCGCGCCGCAGCGCGGGCTGCTCGGCCCTCGCGCGGCAGAGCTGCTTCACGAAGGCGAGGAGCGCGTCGTCCCATGTGTTCCGGGCCTGCCACGGCATGCCGGCGCGGCACTGCGGGTCGTGGCCGCCCTGCAGGCCGATCTCGTCGCCGTAGTAGATGCAGGGCGCTCCGGGCAGGGCGAAGAGCAGCAGCCACGCCTGGCGCAGAGCGGCTCCATCGTCACCGAGGCTGGTGCGCACGCGGGGGGTGTCGTGCGAGCCCAACAGGTTGAGCTGGCTGAACACGGCGCCTTCCGGGTAGGCGGTCAGCTGCCTACTCAGCTCGGCCGAGAACTCGGGCGCCGTGAGGGGCTGGATGGCGTCCAGACCGCTCCGGGCCAGCTCGCCGTGGTCGATGGAGCGCCCCACCAGGCCGAAGATGGCGCGGGTGAGCGGGTAGTTCATCGCCCCGTCGAAGATGTCGCCCCGCAACCACCTGCCCGCGTCCGTCCACAGCTCGCCGACCAGGTAGGCGTCGGGGTTCACCGCTCGGCAGCGGCGGCGGAACTCCTGCCAGAAGGCGTCGTCGTCTATCTCGTTGGGCACGTCCAGCCGCCAGCCGTCCACGCCGCGCTCCAGCCAGTACTCCCCCACGCGGAGCAGGAACTCGCGCACGACCGGGTTGGCGGTGTTGAACTTGGGCAGGGCCGGCAGTCCCCACCAGGCGTCGTAGCCGAGGTGCCCGCCCCCGTACGCGTTGAGGGGGAAGCCGTTCACGTGGAACCAGTCCACGTACGGGCTGGCCGCGCCGTTCTCGAGGATGTCGTGGAACTGCAGCAGCCCGCGGCTGGCGTGATTGAACACCCCGTCGAGCAGCACGCGCACGCCACGCTCGTGGGCGGCAGCCAAGAGAGCGTCCAGCGCGGCGTCACCGCCGAGCATGGGGTCTACCCGGAAGTAATCGTGCGTGTGGTAGCGGTGGTTGGAGCCCGAGGCGAAGACGGGGTTGAGGTAGATGGCGTTCACACCGAGTTCCTGCAGGTGATCGAGCCTCTCCACCACACCGAGCAGGTCACCGCCCTTGTAGCCGTGCACGGTGGGCGGTGCGCTCCACACCTCCAGGGGACCCGGCTTCACGACGCTACCGCTGATGGCGAAACGGTCGGGGAACACCTGGTAGAAGATGGCGTCTCTCACCCAGGCGGGGAAGTTGGTTTCGGCTTGCGGCATGGCGAGAATGGTACCTTGCCCGCCGCCCCCGGGGGTCCGGTGACGTTTGCCTCTGTGCCGCCGCGCCCCTGGTTCCTAGAGTCGGGGTATGGTGCGTGCCGCCTCGAACGACGGTCCCTCAGGCAGGCGTTCTCGCTACGGCGAGTACGATTACCTGTTGGGGCGTGTGGACCGCTGGACCATGCTCGACCTGGACGACCTGCTGCTGGAGATCGAGACGGACAGTGGCCTCGCGGAGCCGGAGCGTCAGGAACTGCTGAAGCGCGTTTACGCCATACTCTGGCGCCGGGCGCAGCTGGAGATGGGGCCACCCGGGTCGGAGAGCGCCGACTCGCGTCGCTGAACACCCACCCGCGCCCGCCCGAAGCGGTACGCTCAGCAGATGTTCCAGCGCCCCCCGTTCACCTCGTGGTCTCTCTTCCTGCAGAGGCTCCTGCACCTGAACGTGGGGTTGCTGCTTTTCGGGCTCTCCATCGCCCTCATGGTGTGGGGCGGCATCGGGTTGGGACCCTGGGACGTGTTCCACCAGGGGCTGTCGCTGGTAACGCCCCTCAGCTTCGGGCAGGCCATGATCGTGGCCGGGTTCGTGGTGCTGCTGTTCTCCGCGCTCGTGACGCGCGTGAAGATCGGCATAGCCACGGTTCTGAACATGATCCTCATCGGCGTCTGGTCGGACGTGTTCCTGCGCATGCGCCCGGAAGCTGCGGAGCTCGGCTGGGTCACGGGCACGATAGTGTTCGTGGCCGGCGTGGTGCTGGGCGGCGTGGCCACCGGCCTCTACATCACCGCCGGCTTAGGGGCAGGCCCGCGCGACGGCTTCGTCATCGGCATCGCGCGCATGACGGGCCTCAGCGTTCGCCTCAGCCGCACGCTGGTCGAGGTCACCGTGCTGGTGTCGGGCTGGTTCATGGGCGGCTCAGTGGGTGTGGGCACCCTGCTGTTCGCCGTCACCATCGGTCCGCTCATGCAGTTCTTCCTGAAGCTGTTCCGGCCGCTCGAGAAGCGTTACGACGCGGCCGCCGAGCGCAAGAGGGCCCGGCTGCTCAACCCGTCCTGACGTGCTGGAGAGCACCGGCCCGCTGGGGAGCCGCGCCGTTCACTCCGGCCGCAAGAGCGGGAAGAGTATGACGTCGCGGATGCTCGGCACGTCCGCTAAGAGCATGGCCAGGCGGTCGATGCCGAGGCCCAGCCCGCCCGTTGGCGGCATGCCGTACTCGAGGGCCGTGAGGAAGTCCTCGTCGAGCATCTGCGCCTCCTCGTCGCCGGCGTCGCGCAGGGCCTGCTGCAGTTCGAAGCGGCGCCGCTGGTCCAGCGGGTCGTTCAGTTCGCTGAAGGCGTTGCCCAGTTCCATGCCTACCGCCACGGGCTCGAAGCGCTCCACCAGTCCGGGCCGGCTGCGGTGCCGCTTAGCCAGCGGGCTGAAGGCCTCCGGGTGGTCCATCACGAACACGGGCCCCACGAGGTGCGGCTCCACGTAGATGTCGTAAAGCTTGTCGAACACCTGGTTGAGGGGCCGCTCCGCCAGGGGCGGCTCGCCTCCCGGCCCGGCGCCGGGGTGCTTCTCGGCGGTCCACGCCCGCAGCTTGGCCTCGTCCAGCGGGTCGAAGTCCATGCCCGCCCGCCGGGCCAGCTCACCCGTGTAATCCACCCGCGGCCACGGCGGGGTGAAGTCAAGCGCCTGCCCCTGGTACTCGAGCCTGGTGGTGCCCAGCAGCTTCTGCACCAGCGTGGAGTACATGTCCTCCACCAGTTCGAGGATGTGGATGTAATCCTTGCCGGCCCAGTACAGCTCGAGCATCGTGTACTCGGGGTTGTGCTTGTAGCTGATGCCCTCGTTGCGGA
>CAZVTS010000045.1:0-22009 GCA_964630175.1 uncultured bacterium | reverse complement strand
GGACCCGGCGCACCGCCTATCGGGTCCAGCATGCCGACCTGTACGCCCGCGCTCTGGGCCACTACCTCCGCAGACCGACTGCCGAGCTGGCGCTCTGCGAAGATGGCTTTGGCGCCCGACTCCAGGACGGCTTGTACCGCCTCGGCCACGTAGCGCGGGCCGGGCTCGCGGCCCGGGAACGGCTCCAGCGTGGCTACGGTACGCAAGCCGTAGCGCTTGGCGAAGTACACCCACGCGTCGTGGAACGGCACGAACGGGGCACCCGCAACGGGGGAGAGCAGGTCCGTAAGCTGCTTGTCTAGCGTTTCGAGCTCGCTTCTGGTCCGCTCGGCGTTAGCCGAGTAGCGTTGGGCGCCTGCGGGGTCCACCTCGGTTAGGGCTGCCGCCACGGCGTCGACGGCCTGCAGCATCAGCAACGGATCGAGCCAGACGTGGGGGTTGATGGCTTCAGGGCTGCCCTCGTGCGTTGCATCCTGCGCGTGACCGCCATGGTCCTCGCCCTCGGTATCGTGAGTGTGACCCTCGAGCGGTGTGAACTCCAGCGAATCCATGATCACGAGCACGGGTGTACGCGGCGCCGCGGCGGCCACGAGGCGCGTGAGCCACAGGTCTAGCCCGCCGTTCATGATGATCAGGTCTGCGCTAGCGATGGCCGCCGCCTGCGAAGGAGTGGGGTCGAACGCGTGGGGCGACGCGCCTGGCGGGAGGATAGTGCTCAGGCTCGCTGAGTCTCCGGCTACGCGCTGAACCAGGTCCTGGTAAGGGTTGATGCTGACCACTACCTTGAGCGGTTCCACTGACTGCGCGGCTGCTAGAGAAGATGGCAGCAGCAGCGCTCCCAACAGTCCGCTGGCGACGGCGAGGGCGCGCACGACCAACCAGGCCTCTCGGCCTAAGTGAGAACGACCTATCATACGGGGAGTATACCGGTCCTGGAACACTGCACGTTAACAGGGAACACTAGATACGTAGCGGTCACCTTGTTGCGAATGGTTATCGTTTCCCATCTGCTGTGATAACGTGTGACACATGAACCGCCCGACTCGCCGCACGGTACAGCGCACAGCGATCCTGGAGACGCTTGCCGCGGCGGAGGGACCATTGACCGCCCAGGAGGTCCACGACCGCGCCCGCGAACTCCATCCGACGATAGGGTTGGCGACCGTCTACCGTAACCTCGCCAGCCTGGAGGCCGACGGGGCGGTGGCGGCCGTGCATCTGCCGCGGGACGCCACCCGTTACGAACCGGCTGGCAAGGGGCACCATCACCACTTCCGGTGCGTGCAGTGCAACACCGTGTTCGAGGTCCAGGGGGCCTGCCCAGTCGCCATCCTCGAGGGCGCAACGCTGCCGGGCGGCCTCACGGTGCTGGGCCACGAACTCGTGTTCTTCGGGAAGTGTGCCACCTGCGCCGGCGCAGCTGCCTGAACCCACGCTGCCGATGCACCGCACCGCACGCGCCGTGCCCGCGCACCGACGCGCGGGGCGGGGTACTCTTATGCCCAACACCGTCTGATCTGGCTGATCAGGCGCGCTGCTTGGAGGAGCCATGCCCAGCGATCCCGCCGAGAACCTGACAGAACTTGAACTGGACGCCCTCTGGACGATCTACGAAGGTCACAGCCTGGTGATCGAGTACCCAGAACGTGAGGATGAAGATCCTTACGCTCACGCCATCATGGAGGTTCGCTTCGAGGACGGCGAGGCGGTGGCTGAGGTGGCAGAGATCCCGCTCGATACGGCCCGCATGCTGATAGACGAAGGCTTCCTGGTGCTCAGCGAAGACGGTCCGGTGCTCGACGAGAACGAATGGTTCGACGACGAGCTCGACAGCAACGTGCGAGCCGAAGAGTACGTGCTCTCCGAGAAGGGTCAGGGCGCCATAGACGCCACGGCCGACGGTGAAGCCGGCGAGTTCGAAGACGACGAAGACGACGACTGGGATGACGATGACGACGACCTGGATGACGACTTCGACGACGACTGGGATGACGACGAGGACGACGAGGACGAAGACGATTGAGCGGAGCTGACAGCTCCCGCTGACCGCGAGCTCGCGTAACGCCAGATCCCACGGGGTTCGACCGGTCACTGAGACGCTCAGGGCAACCTGGGCGTCTCCTGCGTTCATGGTCGAGTAGCTGATGGCATCAGTAGCTGCTCCCAGCACCGTGTAGAGGGGCTCCTCGGGGTCTCTCTGTGTCAGATTTGATAAGAGCAGTTATCAAATCGCATATGTGCGTACCGCATATGCATACCTCGCCAGCACCATCACTATCCCCATCTCGCCAACCCACAATCGGCTATCCATCTCCCTGGTGCCTCCTGATCGGCTGGATCGGCCTGGCAACTCCTGTGCGGCTCCCCGGAACGGCAGCTCCGCTCGAGGGCGGTCTCGGACCGACACTCGACGCGCAGCGCGCACCTGAGTGATCCGGCGGCACAGCCGAGATTTGATAACACGACCTGGCCCCCGGCTCTGCCGCCGGCGATCCCTGCAGCGAAGTGGTTGGACCACAGGTAGTGCGCTGCCGCCGGGCTCGCTGCGAGGTTCCTCACTTGTGTGGTCAAGTGGTCGGACCACGCTGGCATAGGTCCAACCTCTTCTGCTACACTCCGGCCATCAGGCTCGTCGCAGCTGGAAGGAGTTCTGTCAGTGACGCAGGCAAGCACCGGAACCCGCGTGGTCGATCAAGCGCGGGACGCTTTGGCAGCTTTCGTGAGGAGCGCCCCAGAGGGCAGTAAACTCCCTCCCGAACGCGAACTCGCCCAGCGGCTCGGGGTGTCCCGCACGACCCTGCGGGATGGTGTCAGTAGGCTGGCCCTCCTGGGCCTCCTGGAAGTGCGGCACGGCGACGGTACTTACGTCAGGTCGCCGGACGCCGCGCAGCTTGCCATGCCGTTCAGGTCTCTCCTCGAGTACAACCCGGAGGCCCCCAGCGAGCTGCTGGCACTGAAGCGGCTCCTGGAGCCGGCTCTGGCTGCCGCCGCAGCCCGCAATGCCACCGACGAGGACGTGGCGGCGCTCAGGGCTGCCGTGCAGCAGGAGCGCAACGAGCTTCTGCGCCCTGCGGACAAGCGGCGCAGTTCAAGGCGTCAGACGCCCAGGCGGTCTTTGGAAGCCTTGATGATCGCGGCAGCGGGCTCGTCTCTCGTCGGCACTCTGGTCGGGTTAGCTACCGAGCTCCTGAAGCCGTCGCTCGCCGAGCGGCTTCCTCCTGCCTTCCGCCAGTTGGCTGTGGAGCAGCGCGCCGCCATAGTGGAAGCCATAGCCGTGGGCGAGCCCGAAGCCGCCCGAGGAGCCGTTGAGCTTCATCTGAACACGCTGGCCAAAGCCCTCGAAACGGTCGAGTCCGGCCTCAACCCGCCCGCCGAACCAGCGGCCATAGCGTCTTGACTTCAACAGCTGAGTCGCACCGACGCAGCAGCCACAGGGCCGGCGGAGCCACGCGTGTGAGCGTTCCTGATTAGCTCAGCGTGCGCGCCGCACCATGTAAGCGTCGCCCCGCAGGGGCGTGTACAGGTCCCTATCCTCGGACAGGCGAAGCATCGCGTTGGAGACGCGCTCCAGGCTCATGCTGAGGCGCACCGCCAGGTCGTCGCACCGCACGATGGCCGGTACGTTGGGCTGACCCAGGTACTGGCGCAACTGAGCCATGTCCGACTCCAGGCTGTGCACGCCATCGTCTGCTATCAGCAGGTGCGGTTGCACCTCCGTGTCGAAGTCCACGTCGTAAACCGATTCGTCCACGATGATGCGCTTTTCGTCGGCTTCGTGTGCCGGCGCGGCGAGCTCCGGCTGTAGCAGCTCGGGAACGAGCTCAGGAGGTTCCTCTGCGACCGGCGAGGGCGTGGCAGGTTCCGCCGGCGCGCGCCGGCTGGGCTGCGCGGTGCTTCCTTCCGAAGCGCTCGTGGAGCCCCGTGAACCTCGGCCGAGGCCTAGGCCAAGGCGGCCGAGTAAACCTTGGCGTCGCTCCGCCGGTACGGCCACCGGGTCAGCAGCGAAGGCCACCTGCCCTTCCTGATACTTCAGGTAGGCCGCCTCGCTCTCGGTGCGCCACTTACCGCCACTGGGGAGCTCGAGCAGGTCCGACTCGAGGATGGTGGGCGGTGCGTAGTGCGCCTCGCGGGCTGCGTCGATGGGCGCGTCGAGGTAGGGATCGAGCTCGGCATGCCCCACCGCACTGACCGGCCCAAGAGCGTCTGCGCGAGCGTAGGGCTGGTCGGTCGCCACCTGCCCGGAAGCGGCGCCACCGGCGCGCCGGGTAGCCGCCTTGCCACGGGGCGTTTCAGGCAGGGGCCAGCTGACGGAGTAAGACACCTGCGGCCTCGGTCCGACCGGAGCCTCCAGTTCAGGCTTGGGCAGCGGCGGGGCCTCGACTTCGAGCGGCGTGGAGGTGCCCTTGGAGCGCCGTACGACGCGGATGGTCGATTGGGAGAAGGCCTCCGCAGCCTCCTCCGGCGCTACCACCGGCCCGGCGACCATGGTGTCTAGTGAGCGCCACGGGGCCTGCTGTCGCCTGGCCCAAACGTCGCGCGCAGAAGCCAGGTCTACTGGCCGGGGTGGCGCCGTGTCCGTTCGGGGCGGCAAACCGCCCTCGATACGCACGCGCCGCACGCCGTTGCCAACAGCGTCGTGCCAGCTTTCGGCAGCGGCGGGGGCGGCGTTGTTTGCGGGCGCGTCATCGGGCGTACTACTCGCCGCCGGCCCGGTGCTGACGTCCGCCAGCTCGGCTGGGGACGGGAAGAGCCCACGGCTCGTCAGGCGTGACCCGTGGTTCCCCTGCACCCTGGGGATCTCCGTGCGCCCTTCAGCGAAGCTGGACCCAGCCTGCAGGGCCGGGGTCGTGGAACGCGCGCTCCGGGGGCGCTCGCGCTTGAGCGCAGTGAGTTCCAGCGCGTGCGAGTTGAACACGAACTGCACGCGGTCGTTGGCTTTCAGCTCGGCGCGCACGAAGAACGGCCCGAGCCCAAGTAGGGTCCTCGGGGCCTCGAACTCGATGACTAGCTCTTCCCCACCGGCAGTGACCTTATGTTGTCCTTCGTTGAAACGCCCGTTCATGCTGAGAGGCAGGCGCACCGTGCCGCTCCGAAGGCACACACTGGTGAGGTCGACCACGAAGGTTTCTGGCGCTCGCTGCCCCGTTGCGGACCGCGAACTGCGGTTATTCATCGTTCCCTCGGCGACCATGCATATAACTTTGCCACATTTTCGCCCTCATGTGGTGGACTTCACCCGGTAATCACGGCGTTTTCTGTAGCGAGAGAGTGACAAGAGGTCCGAAATCATCTTATGCAAAAGCGGTTAATGCCTCTTTGCCGCCGTAATGGTTCTTCACACACCTCTGTTTACGGCGTGCTACACGCGAACACGGTGCTCAGGTCCGTCACATGACGTACCTTTCCGTCGCACTACCTCGCCGCGGGAGCCCTCGTACCGTTCCGGCAGGTCAGGCCGGTGGCCATACCGCAGCACGTGACTCAAGGACGATTGTTGGCTTGCGGTCACGGCCTGTATCATCCTCTTCTGGCTCCAGGGTGCCCGGCTCACAGGTGACACTCGCGGTGCACCCGGCCGGTTCGCTCTCGCGGCAGAAGGAGACCCAAGGTGGCTCGACGCAACGCAGCGTTGCCGTTCATTCTGGTGACGATCATCATCGATGTGCTCGGCATCGGCCTGCTCATCCCGGTGATGCCAGAACTGGTGACGCAGTTGGCCGGCGGCGACCTCAGCCGCGGCTCCGCCTATTACGGCTGGTTCATCGCGGTCTATGCCGCCATGCAGTTCCTGTTCGCACCCGTGCTCGGTGGGCTATCCGATCGCTTCGGAAGGCGCCCTGTGCTGCTGATCTCGCTCCTCGGTGGCGGCCTCGACTACCTCGTGATGGCGTTGGCGCCGAACCTCACGATCCTGTTCATAGGGCGCGTGATATCCGGCATCACCGGTGCGAACATCACGGCCGCCAACGCCTACATAGCCGACGTTAGCGCGCCGCACGAGCGCGCCAAGAACTTCGGCCTCTTAGGCGCCGCCTTCGGCGTTGGTTTCATACTCGGCCCGGCACTGGGTGGACTGCTGGCAGGCATCGACCTGCGCGCGCCCTTCTACGCCGCAGCGCTCATGTCGCTTCTGAACTGGCTCTACGGGGCGTTCGTGCTGCCGGAGTCACTGAAGCTCGATAACCGCCGGCCGTACTCGTGGGCTCGCGCCAACCCCCTCGGTTCGCTGGCAGCCCTGCGTAAGAGCGCTCTTGTGGGTGGCCTGGCGTTCGTTTACGTATGCGTGGGGTTGGCGCAGAACTCCGTGCACTCGGTTTGGGTGCTGTACACCACCTACCGCTTCCACTGGACGCCTTTCGACAACGGGCTCTCCCTCACGTTCGTCGGCATCCTGTCTGCGTTGGTTCAGGGCTGGTTGGTGAGGCTGCTGGTACCGCGCGTGGGAGAGCGGAACGCCGTGCTGATCGGACTCTCGTCGTCCACACTGGCGTTCATCCTTTACGGTTTCACTACGGCGGGGTGGATGATGTACGCCGTGATGACGGTGGGTGGACTCGGCGGCCTGGCGGGCCCAGCGGCGCAGGCTCTGATCTCACGCGCCGTGCGCGCCAACGAGCAGGGTGAGGTGCAAGGCGCACTGGCCAGCCTGATGAGCCTCACCGGGGTGGTGGCGCCGCTGGCTTCCACCATGCTGTTCGCGCACTTCACCGGGCCCGCTGCACCGGTCGACCTGCCCGGCGCCCCCCTGTTCCTGGCGGCCGCGCTGGCGGCCCTCTCCCTATGGTTCTGCTGGCGTCTCTTCAGAAGGGTGGACGACGAGGTAGCCACTCCACTTGGCGCGGCGGACGCCACTGGGGCACACTAGCGCACTTCCGCCCGGCGCCTTCTACCTGTTCGTGACAAGGCGGATGACGCCTCTGACCTGGTTGTCGGACACCTCGGCTAGGTAGATCTCGAGCTGGCCGTAGCTGCTGTTCGGGAGCGCCAGCGCCACGGTCCACACGCCGTTGGCTGAGCGCCAACCGCCGCTCCTCAAGCCCACTCCTTCATAGCCGTCCACGATCTCCGTGAGGCGTTCCGCCAGGTAACTCGCGCTCACGGCCAGTGCCCTGAAACAGACTTCCGACATGCCAGTCGTAGCGCCCTCGCACGGCGTGCCCTCGGCGTGGAACGCGTCCATCAGGTCCGTGAAGACGTTGCCGTAGGGGCTGGCCTCGATGCCGTCTCGGGCGAAGCCGACGGACGGAAGCGCCAAGAGGACGGTTAGAAGAAGCGTGAGGACGGTCCTGTTCATGTGCTGGGTCCCAGCCGGTCCGCACCCGACCGGCGGCTCCGCCGAGCTTACCGCAGCATGGCCGGGCTTACTTTAATCGTCCGGCGATCCATGTCTCATGCCGGCGGCTTGTTCCCATTTCGAGGCGGGCGCGCACCAAGGCTCCTCGCTCAGCTGAGCAGTGTCCCTGGGCGCGAGCCGGCACGTCAGGGTTGGGTGAAAGCGTCTGTGGTTAGAGTGAGGAATGACGGACGACCCAGTGGGAAGCTCTGGGCCCACCCTCGACACCGAGGCGCTCAAACGGCAACTCGAGGCCACCGGCGATTACAGGGTGCTCCGCCGCCTGACGGAGGTGGCCGAGTTCAACTCACCTAACGACGCACCGAAGCACGTGGCCGTGTTCCTGGACACCGAAACCACCGGGTTCGACCCGGGTCGGGACAAGATCATAGAACTGGCCATGGTGGCGTTCGAGTACGACCTCCAGGGCAACATCTACCGCGTACTGCGCACCAGTAGCCAACTGGAAGATCCGGGTGCGCCGTTGCCGGCAGAGATCGTGAACCTGACGGGCCTCACGGACGAGGACGTGGCCGGGCAGCACATCTCCGACGTCGAGGTAGATGACTTCCTGAGCGGCGTCCGCCTAGTGATAGCCCACAACGCCGCCTTCGATAGGCCGTTCGTGGAGCGGAGGCTCCCCCGCTTCGCCGAGCTGCCCTGGGCCTGCTCCATCGCTGACGTCGGCTGGCGGCAACTCGGCTTCTCCAGCTCGAGCATGGAATACCTGGCGTTCAAGCACGGTTTCTTCTTCAGTGGGCACCGGGCCCTCGTAGACAGCCTAGCCGGCGTGCACATATTGGCAAGCAGTGAGAACGGTTCAGGGCGTACGGCCTTCTCCTTGCTGCGCGAGAACGCGCTCAAGAACACCGTTCGTATCTGGGCGGAGAACTCCCCCTTCGAGAGCAAGGACCTGCTGAGGGAGCGTGGCTACCGGTGGAACGCTGAGGGCAGGGTGTGGTGGGCGGATCTGCCCGAAGAGCAGCACGCTTCCGAGCTCGAGTGGCTCGCCGCCAACGTTTACCACCGCAAGGTTGAGCTGCCGTTCCACAGCACCACCGCAAGGGAACGGTACTCACTGCGGGTCCCTTCGGCCATACCGGCAGACGCAGAGCGGGCATGAAGCTGGTGACTCAGCACCTCGTTGCACTGTGGGCACGAGTCACAAAGAGCGCTGACTGCGTAGGCTAAGCAGCAACCCGCCATGCCGTTATTGCGCGCTCACTCGTGGTGTCGGGGAGCCGCCTCTTACTCGCGCCAGACGGGCCAACTCGCCTCTTCCAGTCGTTCCATCTCGGCCTGTGTCCTGCCGCTTTGGCGTAACAGGCTCATCACCTGTCCCCTATGGTGTGCGTCGTGCACGAGGATGTGGAAGAGGAAGGCGGTGGGGTGACTATGGTACGCCCCCTGGAAGGGTCGGCCCTCCGCCAGCGCCAGGTTGACCGCGTCCAACGCGGCTGCGTCTCCCTCTCGGAAGGCGGCGGCGATCTCGTCCACATGCCTGACGAGCGGCGTGAAGTCGTGCTCTCCGAACTCGATGATGGGCGTGAGGGTGTCGGCGTGTTCCGGGGAGACTACGGTGAGCCAACCGTACCTGAACGATGCCAGGTGGCAGAGATGCTTGCCGATACTCCAGCCGCCTCCGGCAGCGAACTCCAGGTCCCTTTCGTCCAAGGTCGCCAGCATGGTGGCGTTGACCCGGCTGTTGCGCTCGAACGCCAGGAGTATCTGGTCTGTTTGCGACCACTGGGTGGCGTTCATGGGTGAAGCCTAACGGAACGTGGGACCTCTTCCGGTGACGGTTGAGGTCCCACGTTCATGGGCTGAGATCGCCGCTTCGTCGCGGCCGTGGTTCAGCTGTCGGCTACGTTAAGGTCAGTCGAGCCCAAGCGCCTGGCGCCGCTCGTAAACCTCGGAAGAGCTCCACATGCCGCCGCGCAGCGCAGACACTTCGTCCGCGGTGAAAGCCAGGAAGCCGTCCGGCAGCAGGCTCGCGTTGTCCCAGGCAGTAGCAACGTAGTTGAGAACGTCCGCTACCTGCTGGTCGTCGAACATGCCAACGTGAGGGGTCATGACGCTGTTGTAGGGGATGCCGTCGATCTCGATGGCGCCCATGAGGCCGAACAGCACCACGTCGATGACGTATTCACGGCCACCGTCCACAGCTACCAGGTCGGGGAAGTGCTTGGCCAGCGGCGGGAAGGCGTACGGGGTGCCTTCACCAGTCATCATGTGGCACGCCAGGCACACCGAGTTGTAGGTGGCCTCGCCAGCGGACGTATCGACTTCGGCGATGGGGCTGCCCTGTGCCGACACGAGGGGGATGGCGATGATCAGGCCCAGCACCGCTGGGGCAAGGATCTTGATTAGTCCCTTCATTCTCTACCTCCAGATACAGTTCCTTGACTCGTGAGTCAGGTTGCAGGGAAGGGGCCCTCGGAAGCTCTTCCCAGCATGGTCGGGCTACGATACCCCGCACCAAACGTATTTTGCTGCGGAGTTGTAGCGTATTGGCCATGGATGAAGAGACGCACAAACACGTCTCACGTTCGGCGGCCGGTGAGTGGCCCCCTGACGACCTGCCGCCACAACAGTGCAGCCCGGAACTGAGGCGGCACGTCCTGACCCTGGTGCCTTACTTCGTGGGGCTGGGTGAGCGCGAGTTGGAGGAGGTGCATGCTGCCTTCACGGCCCAGCACATGCTGGCCGGTAACACGCTCGTGGCCGCCGGCGATCCAGCCGAGACGCTGTACGTGATCGTGAGCGGCCGCGTGAAGCTCGTATCTGCCGGGCCCGAAGGAAGCGAACACGTGGCGGACGTGCTGGGCCCAGGCGATTTCTTCGGCGCGCTGCCTCTGCTGGGGCAGGCCGTGAACGAACAGCGAGCGGACGCCATCACGGGCGGCTGCGTGCTGGTTACCTCCACCGCCGAGTTCGGGGCGCTGGTGACGCGCTTCCCAACGGTGGCGGTGGCCGTGTTGGAGGACGTGAGCGGCAGGTTGCGCGGTGCCCATGCCCGTCTGCACGAGGCGGCGTCAGCGCCGGTGGAGGCGCGGCTGGCCTCTGCCCTGCTCACGCTCAGCACGCGCTTCGGAACCGACACCGCAACGGGGCGCACTCTGGGAGCGCCGCTGAGTCAGGAGGACCTCGCGGCCCTGGTGGGTACCACGCTCGAGACCGTGAACCGCGTGTTGGCCACCTGGCGTAGGCGTGGTTGGGTCACCACCGGCCGCCTGAAGCTCAAGATCGTGCAGCCTGCCGAACTCGAGCGCTTGAGCGGCCGAACGTTGGGTGACGGCATAGCTTGAACCTCGGGAATGACGCATTTATGCATAGATGGACCGGTCTATATTGGCACTGGAAACACGCTGGACGCACGTCAGCAGCGGGCTCAACCAACCGCTGACCGACGCAGCCCTACTTGGCCAGGAAGCGCTTGAGGTCGCTCAGCGGAAGGGCGTTCAGGACCTCCGCCTTCGAGAGCCAGGCTCTACGAGCCTGCTGGACACCCAGCGCCATGCCGTCCAGATCTTTCACGTGGTGAGCGTCGGTAGCGATGCTCACCACGAGGTCTCGCTTGCGGGCCGCCATAAGGTTGATGTCCGACAAGTCCAGGCGCTGGAACGACGCGTTCAGTTCCACCGCCACCTGGTTCTGCCGGCAAGCCTCGAACACCTCGGGTAGGTTCACCGCGTAACCTTCACGCTCACCCAGCACCCGGCCCGTGGGGTGGCAGAGGACGTTGACCTGAGGGTGCGAGACGGCCTTGACTATGCGGGCGGTTTGCTCCTCGGCACCGAGCGAGAAGTGCGAGTGCACGCTCACGAGCACGATATCGAGCTTCTCGAGCCACTCGTCGGAGAGATCTAAGGAGCCGTCCTTGAGGATGTCGACCTCCAGGCCCCTCAGCAACGCTATCTCTGGGTGATCGGCGACGAGGGCGTCAAGCTCCTCCCACTGCCGCGCCAGCTTCTCCTCGTCCAGGCCGCCAGTCATGGCGAGCGCCTTGGAATGATCTGTGAGGGCCATGTACTCGTAACCGCGCTCGGTGCAGGCGCTCAGCATCTCCTCCACCGCGGCCCGGCCATCCGACCAGGTGCTGTGCATGTGGAGATCGCCCCGGATGTCTGCCAGCGTGATGAGTGCAGGCAGCTCACCGGCTAGCGCCGCCTGTATCTCGCCGCGCCCCTCCCTGAGCTCCGGCTCGATGTACGGCAGGCCGAGCTTGGCGTAGATGTCTTCCTCGCTCCTGCTGGCGAGCCGCTTGCCGCTAGAGAGCGGGGTGGCGCCCTCCTCGCCTGTGCCCTCGAAGAGGCCGTACTCAGTGAGGTGCCAGCCTTTGTCGAGCGCCAACTGGCGCAGCTCGACGTTGTGCGCCTTCGAGCCGGTGAAGTAGAGGAGGGCTGCGCCGAACGCCTCGTCGTCCATGACCCGCAGGTCCACTTCGAGGCCGTTCTTGAGGCGCACGCTGGAGCGCGTGGGGCCGCTGCCGAGCACCTCGTCCACGTCCGAGTAGTTGGTGAGCGCCTCGGTGATAGCTGCTGCGGCAACGTCGTTGGCGGCTATGGCTAGAAGGTCGATGTCGCCGACGGTGTCGCGTCGGCGCCTGTAAGAGCCGGCCACCTCTACCCGGGTGGCGCCCGGCACCGCTCTGAGTGCGGCCACCAGCGGCGTTATCACCGGGTCTATCTCGCCGATGCGAGCGCGCTCCACGTTGCGCCGGTGCGCCTCGATGCTCTTCAGTATGGACTGTTCTCTCTTCGGCCCGAACCCGGGCAGAGTGCTGAGGCGACCGTCTTTGGCGGCCTTCTCCAGGGCGTCAACGCTGTCAACCCCCAGCTCCGTCCAGGCAGCGGCGGCCAGCTTGGGGCCGATGCCCTTCACGCGCATCACCTCGGCCACACCGAGCGGGATCTTGCGGCTGAGCTCCGTGAGCTGTGGGAGCTCGCCGGTTGCGACCATGGTTCTTAGCTTCTCCGCGATCTCTTTGCCCACGCCTGGTATCTGCTCGAGGTCGGAGCCCGCGTCTATGAGTGCTTCCACCTGATCGGGCAGCTCGTAAACGTTGTGGGCGGCGGTGCGGTAGGCGCGGATGCGGAACCGGTTCTCGCCCTCCAGCTCCTGTAGATCCGCGAAGAGTTCAAGCTGGCGGGCAAGTTCGGCGTTGGTCACCAGGCCACGCTCTCTATCTCCGCGGCGCCGTTCACACCGCGTTTCGCCAGCAGCTCGAGGAACTCGTCCTCGGTGAGAACGCTGACGCCGAGCTCCTCGGCCCGCGTGAGCTTACTGCCAGCGTTCTCCCCCGCCACAAGGTACGACGTCTTCTTGCTCACCGAACCGGAGGCCTTGGCGCCGAGGCCCTGCACGAGCGCCTCGGCATGCTGGCGCGTGAACCGCTGCAGACTGCCGGTGAAAACGAACGTCAGCCCTTCCAGGAGATCGGCGCCAGGCGTGTCGGCCACCGCTTCTTCCTGTGGGGAGACCCGCTTGAGAAGCTCCTCCAGCACCTCCATGTTGTGTGGCTCGTTGAAGAAGCCGTGGATCTGTTCGGCCATCACCGCGCCGATGCCGTCGATGGTCTGGAGCTCCTCCACCGTGGCCTGGCGCAAACGACCGAAGCTACCGAAGGCAGACGCCAGGACGCGCGCAACGGTGCCCCCCACCTCGGGTATCCCGAGGCCGTAGAGGAAGCGGGGCAAGGCGGGTGTACGCGCCGCCTCGATGGCCTCCCACAGCTTCAGCGCGGAACGCTCAGCGAAACCTTCGAGCGGCTCGATGAGGGCGGGCGTGAGGTCGTACAGCTCGTGGAAGCGCGTAACGAGCTTCGTTTCGACCAGCTGCGTCACCGTGCGCTCCCCGAGGCCCTCGATGTCTAGGCCCGTGCGGCTGCCGTAGTGCGTGAGCCGCCCTACGAGCTGGGCGGGGCAGCCGAACGAGTTCGGGCACACCGTGTACGGTCCGCGCCTGATGAGTTCCGTGCCGCAGCTCGGGCAGTTGGTTGGCATGGCGAAAGGTTCGCCGCGCGCGGTGCCCGTCTCCACCACTTCCACCACCTGTGGGATCACGTCTCCGGCGCGCTCCACCCGCACCGTGTCACCCTCGCGGATGTCCTTCCTAATGATGTCCTCGATGTTGTGAAGGTTGGCGCGGCTGACGGTCACGCCCCCGATGTTCACAGGCCTGAGCATGGCGATGGGCGTAACGACGCCCGTGCGGCCCACGCTGGCCACGATGCTGAGGAGCTCGCTCACTTCCTTGCGCGGCTGGAACTTGACGGCGTAGGCCCAGCGCGGGTGGTGCGCGGTAGCGCCCAAGCGCCGCCGCATGGCGAGGTCCTGGAGGTTCACCACCACGCCGTCGACCTCGTACCACAGCTCGTTACGACCCTCCACCATCCTGCCGAAGTAGGCGAGGATGCCCTCCACGTCGTCGGCAACAGCGTTATCCGGGTTGACCGGCAGGCCCCACTGACCGATCGCGGCCAGCAGTTCAGACTGGGTGCCAACATCGCCACCGGAAAGGATGTCGTAGCAGTACAGGGTGAGCGGCCGGGAGGCGGTGAGGCTTGGATCCAGTTGACGCACGCTGCCGGCGGCCGCGTTACGCGGGTTGGCGAAGGGCTGCTTGCCCTGGTTGATGAGCTCCGCGTTCACGTCGTCGAACGAGTGGATGGGCAGGAAGATCTCGCCACGCACCGCCAGCAGAGGCGGCACGGGCCGTTCGCTGCTGCGCAGCCTGAGAGGCACGGCGCGGATGGTGCGCACGTTGGCGGTGATGACCTCGCCCTCCTCGCCGTCGCCCCGCGTGACGGCTCGAACCAGCAAGCCATCCTCGTACACGAGCTCCACGCTGAGGCCATCTATCTTGGGTTCCAGCGAGTAGCTCACTTCAGCGCTCTCGTCCACGGCCGCAACGGCGCGCCGCAGGCGCTGATCGAACGCCCGCAGGTCCTCCTCGCGAGGGCTGGAATCAAGGCTCAGCATGGGGTGCAAGTGCGTGGCGGTGGCGAAACCCTCGAGCAGTTCGCCACCCACCCGTTGCGAGGGGGAATCTGGTGTTACCAGTTCCGGGTTGGCGTCTTCGATCGCACGCAACGTGCGCATGAGGTCGTCGTACTCGGCGTCGGAGACCTCCGGAGAATCGAGCACGTGATAGCGGTAGTTGTGA
This sequence comes from uncultured bacterium, assembly GCA_964630175.1. Lineage (GTDB taxonomy): Bacteria > Deinococcota > Deinococci > Deinococcales > Trueperaceae > JAAYYF01. The sequence continues at coordinate 7,509 of CAZVTS010000045.1, read as the reverse complement.
TGGTGGATCTGCTCGCGCAACCTGTTGAGCTGGGTGGCGACGTCAGGCGACTTGCTCATGCTGTAATCCTACGCGGAGCGCGCCCGGCTTTCCGGGTGGAATGCGCCAAGAGAGCGGGCGCGGCGGCTGCACCCCAGCGGCGGGCTGACTGAGTTAGCGGTGAGCGATGTCGCGCTGAGCGTTCTCCAGCCAGGCAGGTCTGGAACCGTTCTCCGTCACGGGAGCCTGCTTCGCCAGCACCGGCAGTAGTGCCGGCCGCGGACGGCGCCCCACTCGCCTCGGCGTGGGCTGCGCGAACGGAACGCCCCCCTCTCCCCCATCTCGTGCAGGGCGGAGAGACCGCCGCTCGAACCAGGCCTCCACGGCGTCGTGAACGGCCACGAGGAGCGCTGTTACCAGGCCTAAGCCTGCGAAGAAGAGCGTGATGCTTAGCGCCGTTATCACCATGCAGCCACCATACCTTAGTTAATAAGGTGTCCGTGTGAGGGCCGCCACATGCGGCGGCCTGGCGCTCAGGGACCATGCTCGCACAGTAGTCGAGCGGCCGGAGCGTTGCAGCGGACGCCATACCAATAGCCCACACCCAGTAGGCTCGCGCCGGCCTACGTCACCTACTGCCGCAGGTGGGTCGTACACTCACCTCAAGCTGTTCACCGAAAGGGGGCCTGCATGCGCCGTTCCACCATCGTCGTCTCAGATCGCCTTGCGGTCCGCCGCGTGCGCGACGAGTTGGCGCGCGCCAAGAGGCTTGGGACGCGTGTCCTCACGCTCTCGGGGGTGGCGGCTCGCCTGGCGGGCGGCTTTGGCGGCGTGGTGCCTGCCAGCCACCTAAAGCTGGCTCTCCAACAACCTCCACTCGAGCAGCTGTACGGCCTGGCCGACATCGCCGCTCTGCCCGGCTTCGCCCGCGCCGCCTCGGCCACGCTGAGGTCCGTATGGAACGCAGGTATCGACCTCACTGACGAAGCCGCAAAGCAAGAACATGAGCGGTGGGAAGAACTCAGGGCGCTGGAAGAACACGTGAGGGCAACGGCGCCCGCAGGGAGCAGGCTCCTGCCTGAACTGTTGGCGCAGGCCACCGAGCGGGCGCACCTCGCGCCGCAACTGGTGGGGCCGCTAACGCTCGACCTGGTGGACGAGGTGCCGCGCGCGTACCAGCGGCTGTTGGAGGCCGTCTCCGTGCACGTTCCCGTGCAGTGGTGGTTGGCGTCGGGCTCTGCGCCGCAGTGGGCAACCGCCACCGGCATCGAGGTCGTTGTGGCCGAGCCCACCGACCCCACGCTCGAGTTCGAGACTTGCGCCGACCCGGCGCACGAGGCTCTCGAGGCTCTGCGGTGGGTTCGCAGCCAGCTCGTGGCGGGTGTTCCCGCGGAGCAGATCGCCATGGCCGCCGTGGACGTGGGCACGTACGACGAAACGTTGCACACGTTGGCCCAGAGTTCACGGTTGCCGATCCACTTCGTGCATGGGGTGTCTCTCCTCGGCACCGCTCCGGGCCAGTTCGCTGCGGCCATGGCGGACGCCATTATGAACGGCCCGACCCAGGCGCGCGTGCGGCGTGTTGTAGATTGCGCCACCGCTGCAGCCGACGAGCAACTGGGCGCGCTGCCACCGGACTGGTGCGCAGAACTAGCGCCGGACGCTGCACTCAACAGCGTCGGGCATTGGGGCAGGGCGCTCGAACCCTTGAGCGTCCGGTCGCCCGCTATAGCTCAGGTGGTGCTGCGGCTGGTGCAGGACCTTTCCTTGGGTCCCAGCAACGCCGTTGCCGTGGGCGAGAAGTGGCTATCGGGCACGGCGCAGCAGGCCTGGCGAGCGGCGCTGGCCGAGGGACCCGCGGCCGCTGTCGCCGGCTCGCTGCAGCGCCTACGTGTAAGCGACGATTCCGACCCAGCCACGCACGTGCTGTGGGCTTCTGCGTCCTCCCTGCTCACTTGGCCCCGCAGCCACGTCAGGCTGCTTGGACTGTCGGCCAGGGCGTGGCCACGCCGGTCCGGCGACGAGGACCCGCTGCTGCCCAAGCGCGTGCTGGGTGGGCACACTTTGTTCGAGCGCACCACGGCCCGGCGGGACTCCGAGCATCTACAGGCACTGTTAGGCAGCACCAGCACCACGGTGGTCCTCAGCAGGCCGCGCCGAGGGCGCGACGGTCGTAAGCAGAGCCCCAGCCCGCTGCTACGCCACCTGCCCGGTCACGAGCACGAGACCGAGCGCTTACCGCGCGCGGGCACGGAGCACGCCGTCAGCGAAGCAGACCGGCGCACCTCCAGGCCCGAGGAACTCGCGGCCGACGAGGCGCTGCACCGCGCAAGGGAAGCCTTCCGGTCGTACCGCCAGCCGTGGTTGACCCCGCACGATGGCCTGGTACGTGCGGGCCATCCCGTGGTAGCGCGCGCGCTGGCCCGACGGCACTCCGCCACGTCGCTGAAGAAGCTGCTGCTCAACCCGCACGGCTTCGTGGCCACGTACGCACTCGGGTGGTCGGAACCACAACCGGAGCAGGACGTTCTTGAACTGGACGCGTTGAGCCGGGGCTCGCTCATCCATGAGGTGCTCGAGGAATGCCTCACGCAGGTACAGGCGCGGGGCGGCTTCGGTGCGATAGACCATGCCGGAGTGAGTTCACTGGTGGGCGCTGCCGTTGAGCGCCTAGCGGTGGCGTGGGAGATGACACGGCCGGTGCCGCCTCCGCTGGCCTGGCAGGCTGAACTGCAGCGCGCCGCAAAGGTCGCACTCGACATGCTTACCTTCGACGGCGAGGGGGGAAACACCATGCGCAGTTACGCCGAGGTCCGGTTCGGGTACGCGGCGGACGGCGGGGCGGCACCCAACGGACACCCCTGGCGGCACGGTACCGAGGTCACCCTCCCCGGCACGCAACTGCGGCTTAGGGGCGTGATCGACAGGCTCGACCTCGACGACGATCGGAAGCTCGTGCGGGTCGTCGACTACAAGACAGGCCGGCAGAGGAACCATGACGGCAGGCTCGACCAGGGCGCCGAGTTGCAACGGGTCCTGTACACCATCGCCGTGAAGCAGTTGCTCGGCCCCGAGTACACGGTGGAGGCCGGCCTCCTGTATGCGGGCACCAGCGAGCTAGTGAAGCTGGCCGATCCTGACGCCAGCGTGGAGCAGCTCACCCGTTCGGTACAGGAAGCCGTGAGGCTGCTGGCACAGGGCTTGGTGTTGCCAGGGCCAGCGGTCACCGACGACTACGAGGAGACTCAACTGGCGTACCCGGCAGTGGGCACACGCCTGTACTACCGCACCAAGCAGGCAGAGCTGGAAGCGCGGCGCAGCACGCTGGACGCGCTACTTGCGGGGTCCAGCGAGCAAGCTGCGGGGGTGAGCGCGTGAGCCGCAACGAGCCGGCCCCAGAGCTGCTGGACCTCGAGGCGCGCCGCGTTGCGTTGACCGAACAGCATCTCGGTCTGGTGGTGGAAGCCGGGGCAGGCTCCGGCAAGACCGCCATCCTGGCGGGCCGCGTGGCACTGCTGCTGGCAAGAGGAGCAGAACCCGCCACTATCGCTGCCATCACGTTCACGGAGCTGGCGGCCGCAGAGCTGGCGTTGCGCATAGGTGATTACGTTCACGACCTGGCGCAGGGCAAGGTCCCGACCACCTTAGCTGCCGCATTCCCGGCGGGCGCACCAACGGAGCAGCAGCGCACGGCGTTGCTGGCTGCGCAGGAGCGTCTGGACGAACTCACCTGCACCACCATCCACGGTTTCGCGCGTGAGCTGGTGCGGCCGTACCCGGTGGAAGCCAACTTGGACCCCGGTGCCGGAGTGCTCGAGCCCGCCGAGCAGAAGCTGCTCTTCGCGGAGGTGTTCCAGACCTGGTTGCGCGAGGTGCTGGGCGAGACCCCCGCAGGTTCCAGAGCAGCGGGCGACGAAGGTGCCGCCGCGGTCTCCACCACGGCGGACCGCGAGCTGGGCGCCGTGGCGCGGTTCGTCATGGCCAACGAGAAGAACAAGCGCGAGACGCTAGAGGAGGTCGCTAGACACGTGCTGCGCCGGCCCGAAGCTTCCGTAGCGTGCAGCGTCGACCTCGTTACTACCGCCGCACGCGCCAGTGCTGCGGGCACCATGTTCTACGAGCACTCGATGGCGCAACCGGGCGCGGCCGCTCTGCTGGGCGACCTGTTGGCGGCGGTGCCAGGCTTCGTGCGGCAGCTCGAGGGACTAGGTTCAGACCTGGAGAGCGCGGTGCGGGTTCTCAACCTCGATAGACCGCCGGACCTGTTCACCCAGTCGGGCACGCTGCGCAAGATCCGCGTGAAAGTCAAGTGGGTGGCGGCAGGCGTTGAGGCCGGCCTGAGCAAGACCTCCGCCGAAGCCACGTTCGCGTTGGCACTCGAGCAGTACCAGGAGTTGGAAGGTGCACTAGATGAGTTGTGCGCCGGTGCTGCGGACCTGTTGCTGCAGGCGTTGGTTGAGGAACTCAAGGAGGTGGGGCGGCGCTACCAACTCCGCAAGCGGGAGGCCGCCGCACTGGACTTCGATGACCTCATCTACACGGCGCTGCATCTACTCCGCACGTACGACTCGCTTCGTGACGACTTCGCGCAGCGTTTCCAGCACGTGCTCATCGACGAGTTCCAGGACACCGACCCGTTACAGGCAGAGATCGTGTGGCGCATCACGGGGCAGCCCAGCGAGGCGGATTGGCGCACGTGGCCCTCGCGGCCGGGCTCCCGTTTCGTGGTGGGCGACCCTAAACAGTCCATCTACCGCTTCCGAGGGGCGGACGCCTCGACCTACGCTCAACTGACGCAGAGCCTCAACTCGGACCCGGGCTCGAAAGCCTTGGAGTTGAGCACCAACTTCCGGTCCGTCAGCACCGTTCTCACCACGGTGAACGCCACTTTCGAAGCGCCGCTGCAGCAAGCGGGGCAGCCAGGTTACCGTCCGCTGCACTCATGGCGAACGGACGCTCCCATGCGCGGCGTAGCGCGACTTCAGGTGCCGGACCCCACTGCTACCGGCGCCAGGACCAACGTGGAGCAACTGCGCGAAGCGGAGGCCGAGGCGGTGGCGGCTCTGGTCATGGACCTGATCACGGGTTCCAGCGACCTGCTGCCACGCGCCATTGACCCTGGGGGCATCGCGCTGCTTGCGCCGGTCGGCTCTGGATTGGACGTGTACGAGCGGGCGCTCGACGCCGTTCAGGTGAACGTGGCCAGCCAAGCCGGCAAGGGCTTCTTCCGGCGCCAGGAAGTGCAGGACCTGGTGGCCCTGACGAGGGTGCTGGCCGACCCCCGCGACCGGCTGGCGCTGGGTGCGCTCCTCAAGGGGCCACTGGTGGGCGCCACGGACGAGGAGTTGCTGGACGCCACCGACCTGCTGAACGACCTGGAGGGCGATCAGCGTTACGTCAGCGTGCTGACGGACCCGGCACTACTGCCGGTGGGCGGGATCAGGCGCACGCTGGAACGCCTGCAACCGCTGGGGCTCGAACGGTTCAGCACCACTCCGTACGTGCTGTTGTCCCGCGCCCTCGACGCGCTGGACGTGCGCGCCGTTCTGGGGCACAGGCACGGCGATCATGCCGACAGGGCACTGGCGAACGTGGAGCGGTTCCTGGAGCACAGTCGGGCGTTCGGTACCCGCGGCCTGACGGCCTTCGCGCAGCACGTGTGGGCACAGTGGGCGGACGGCGAGAGTGAGCTGGAGGGCCGTACCGACTCGGCGGGCCAGTCCGTTACCCTCATCACCATCCATTCCGCTAAGGGCCTGGAGTGGCCCGTGGTCATCCCTATCAACATGGTCTCCTCGCCCCGCGCCGTTTCCGGCGTGCTGTACGACCGCTACACCAACACCGTGGCCGCCAAGCTGTTCGGTCAGCCGTGCTCCGACTACGAGCGTGTGAGGGAACAGGAGAGCGACGAGTTGGCCGCCGAGCGCATGCGCCTCTGGTACGTGGCCGCCACGCGCGCCCGCGACCTGCTGGTGGTGCCTCAGCACGAGGCGAAGACAACCGACAGTGCGTGGTGCAACATGCTCGAGTGGCTGCCTGCCGACGCGCCGGTGGTGAGCGTCGAAGCGCGCGCCAGGTCCAGGCAAGCTCCCGCTTTCGAAATGCATACAGCGCAGTCGCGAGCGCAGTTCCTGGACGAAGCGCGGCTGATCGAAGACTCTCTCGTGCACATAGAGCGCCGCGCGCCCAGCCGCCGGGACGAAGAGGCACCCGCATCTGACGAACACGCCCCACCGGCAGAGGCGGAAGCGCGCTTCATACTCGACGAGGACTCAGCGACCGGGCTGCTCAGCAGGCTCGAAGCGCACGACGGCTTGCCGCCCGAGGCCGAACGCCGCGTTCACATAGGCACAGCCCGCGGCATCCTGCTCCACAAGCTCATGGAGGAGCTCATAAACGGCGAGACCGAAGGTACGGCCACGGCCCTGGCAGATCGCGCCGCAGAACTGGTGCCCTCGCTGAAGACGGTAGGCGAACCGTTAAACGCCGAGGAGGTGGCCGAACTGGCCTTGCGCTCCTGGCAGCTACCGGAGGTGAGTGCGCTCAAGGATCGCCTGCTGGCCGAGGTGGAAGTGGCGGGCGTTGAGCAGGTGAGCACCGCCGATGGGCGAACCAAGCAGGTGTACTGGGGCGGAGTAGCTGACGCGGTGGCATTGGCGGACGACGGCACGGTGGACGTGGTCATCGACTGGAAGAGCGACCGCAACCCGAACCAGGAGGTCCTGGAGCACTACAAGGACCAGCTGCGCGCCTACCTGCGCCTCACCGGCGCCACAAAGGGCCTGCTGGTGCTGGCGCAGAGCGGGCGGGTGGAGCACGTTGTCGGCTGACGTGCGTGTGCCATCATCGCGCCATGGTCACTGAAGCAGAGCGCCTCTAGCCGGTCTGCCGCCTGGCGCCCAACCGCTCCTCCGCAACACGCACGCTCTTGGCGAGCCACTCGGGCGCGAGTCGGTGCGCCACGATCTCGTCGGCCGTGAGCCACAGCAGCTCCGCCACCTCGTGAGGGTCGCTCACCAGCGCCTCCCCGGGCTCGGCCTCGGCCAGGAACACCACGTCCATCACGAACGTGCCCTCGTGCATCTCGAAGCTCTTGCTCTCCAGGTACTCGAGGTGCCGCGCCGTGAGGCCCGTCTCCTCCATCAGCTCTCGCCTGGCCGCCTCTTCGAGCACGTTCATGCCCACCACGCCCGGTTCCACCTTCCCGCCGGGGTAGGCGAGGAGGCCAGGAGCGTAATCCTCCTCGTCGGAACGGACCATGACGAGGAACTTCTCCCCTCGATACACCGCCAACTCCACGGTCACGAGGTACTTGTACTCGTCCACGCCGCGAGGCTACCGCAACGGCTAACCCGCTAAGGCCAAAGGCTCACCGTACAGACCGGTCTGTCGCCCGGATTCACAGGCGGCGGTCACCCAGAGTGCGGTGCACGGGTACCATCAACGGTGTAAGGAGGCACGGCATGCACGCTGACGACCCGAGGCACCCTGATAGCGCACGTGAGCTTGCAACGGCGCTGACCCGCACCT
>CAZVTS010000044.1:0-22176 GCA_964630175.1 uncultured bacterium | reverse complement strand
TCCGGCGTTGGCGGCTGAGATCCGGCGCTTGGTGCTGGAGCAACTCAACACCGGCAACAAACCCGTTGGCAGAGCCGATCCGGAGGAACTGGAAGAGGACGCCCTCGCCATGGAAGCCTGAACCCTCGGGCAAGGAGCACGACGCAAGCCTCCTGCGGGCGCCGGCTACCACGGCGCCCGCGGTCGTGTCCGGGCTGCGGGGCCGGGTGATATCCTCGTTGGTAACGATGAAAGTACATGAAGTAAGAACCTACAAGTCCGCCGAGCACCTCCCCCGCGAAGACCAACTAGCCTGGAAGATGGCCGCCGTGGCCACCGACCCCGTAGCCGTGGAGCCGGCCGTGGAAGAGATGATCGGCAACCGCATCATCGACAACGCCGCGGTGGCAGTGGCCTCCCTCGCGCGGCGCCCCGTTGCCACCGCCAGGGCGCAGGCCCTGGCCCACCCGCGCGCGCCAGGGGCCACGGTGTTCGGGGTACCCAACGCCAACACCTTCTCGCCCGAATGGGCGGCGTGGGCCAACGGCACCGCGGTGCGCGAGCTCGATTACCACGACACCTTCCTGGCCGCCGACTACTCCCACCCGGGCGACAACATCCCGCCAGTGCTGGCCGTGGCTCAGACCAAGGGCTTGGGCGGGGCCGCCCTGGTGCGCGGCCTGGCTGCCGCCTACGAGCTGCACGTGGACCTCGTGAAAGGCATCTGCCTCCACGAACACAAGATCGACCACATCGCCCACTTGGGTCCCGCCGCCGCCGGCGGCATCGGTGCCCTGCTCGGCCTCTCCACCGAGACCACCTACCAGGCCATCCAGCAGGCGCTGCACACCACCACCACCACGCGCCAGTCGCGCAAGGGCGAGATATCGAGCTGGAAGGCGTACGCGCCCGCGTTCGCGGGCAAGATGGCCATCGAGGCCGTGGACCGAGTCATGCGTGGCGAAGGTGCCCCGTCGCCGGCCTACGAGGGCGAGGACGGCTTCATCGCCTGGCTCCTCTCAGGACCGGAGGCGCGCTACCACGTCCCGCTCCCCGAGCCCGGCGAGGCCAAGCGGGGCATCCTCGAGACCTACACCAAGGAACACTCCGCCGAGTACCAGAGCCAGGCCCTCATCGACCTGGCCAGGCGCATGGGTGAACAGGTGCAGGATACGGACGACGTGGCCTCCATCGTCATCCACACCAGCCACCACACGCACTACGTGATAGGCACCGGCTCCAACGACCCCCAGAAGTTCGACCCGAGCGCCAGCCGGGAGACGCTCGACCACTCCATCATGTACATCTTCGCGGTGGCGCTGCAGGACCGCGCCTGGCATCACGAGCACAGCTACGCCCCGGAACGCGCCAACCGGCCCGACACGGTGAGGTTGTGGCGCAAGATCAGCACCGTCGAAGACCCGGCGTGGACGAAGCGCTACCACTCGCACGACCCGAACGAGAAGGCGTTCGGGGGCCGCGTGGTGATAACCATGAACGACGGGCGCGTCATCGAGGACGAACTGGCCGTGGCCGACGCTCACCCGCTCGGCGCGAGGCCCTTCGCCCGCCCGCAGTACGTTCAGAAGTTCCAGATGCTGGCCGACGGCGTAGTGGCGCCCGAGGAGCAGGAACGCTTCCTGCAGCTGGTGGAGCGCCTCGGCAGCCTGAACGCGGACGAGGTACGCCAGCTCGACGTGGTGGTAGACCCCGCGCAGCTGGGAGAGCGCGCCCCCGACGGCATCTTCTGACCCAAGGCACGAACCGGAAGGGCCGCTGGCAACGCCCGGCCAGGAAGGAACAGCATGCTGCCAGACCCAGGAACCACAGGCGGTGAAGTGAAGAGGAAGAAATCTGTCGCTCTGTCCGGCGTCACGGCGGGCACCACGCAACTCTCCACGGTGGGTGCCAGCGGCGACGAGCTCCGCTACCGCGGGTACGACATCCGCGACCTCGCCCGAGAATGCGAGTACGAGGAGGTGGCACACCTCCTCATCCACGGCAGCCTGCCGGACGCCGCGCAGCTCGCCTCCTACAAGGAGCGCCTGCGCAGCCTACGCGGCCTGCCTGCGGTCGTGAAGAGCGTGTTGGAGGCCACCCCGGCCGCTGCGCACCCCATGGACGCGCTGCGTAGCGGCGTCTCCGCGCTGGGTACCGCGCTGCCCGAGGGCGCCGACCACTCCGACGCCGGCGCGCGCGATATCGCGGACCGCCTCGTCGCCTCGCTCGGGTCCATGCTGCTGTACTGGTACCACTACAGCCAGAGGGGCGACATCATCGACGTGGAGACTGGTGATGACAGCATCGGTGGGCACTTCCTCCACCTGCTCCACGGCAGGCCGCCCAAGGAGAGCTGGGTGCGCGCCATGCACCTCTCGGCCGTGCTCTACGCGGAGCACGAGTTCAACGCCTCCACTTTCACCTGCCGCATGATCGCCGGCACCGGCTCCGACGTGTATTCCGCCGTGTGCGGCGGCATCGGCGCCCTGCGGGGCCCGAAGCACGGCGGGGCCAACGAGGTGGCCTACGAGATCCAGCGGCGCTACTTCACGCCCGACGAGGCCGAGGCCGACATCCGGGAGAAGCTGGCGGCCCGCGAAGTGATCATCGGCTTCGGGCACCCCGTCTACCGCATCAGCGACCCGCGCTCCGACATCATCAAGGCTGCCGGGCGCGAGCTGTCGGAAGAGACCGGCGACATGCGCGTCTATAGGGTGGCGGAACGCATCGAAGAGGTCATGGCTGCCGAGAAGCGCATGTTCCCCAACCTCGATTGGTTCTCTGCCGTGGCCTACGCCAAACTGGGTGTGCCGACCGACATGTTCACGCCCCTTTTCGTCATGTCGCGCGTGGCTGGCTGGGTTGCGCATGTCATCGAGCAGCGGCGCGACGGCACCATCATCCGCCCCTCGGCCGAGTACACGGGGCCGGGGGCGCGGGAGTTCGTGCCGCTGAACAACAGGTGAACGCGTGCCCTACCTGGTAGCCGAACACCTGCCCACCGAGCGCCCCGGGGCCCGGCTGCGCAAGCTCCTGGCCGAGCCGGGCATCGTGCGCATGCCCGGGGCGCACAACGGCCTGGCCGCGCTCCAGGTGCGCCAGGCGGGCTTCTCCGCCGCCTACCTATCCGGTGCCGCCATGAGCGCCTCCATGGGCCTGCCCGACCTAGGCATCATCACCATCGACGACGTGGCGTTCTTCATCCGTCAGGTCGCCCGCGCCGGCCTCCCGGTGCTGGTGGACGGCGACACGGGCTACGGGGAGGCGCTCAACGTGATGCAGATGGTGCGCACCTTCGAGGCCGCCGGCGCCGCCGCCGTGCACATCGAGGACCAGTTCCTGCCCAAGAAGTGCGGGCACCTGAACGACAAACGCATCGTGGCGCCGGGAGATATGGCGCTCAAGGTGGCAGCGGCCCGCAAGGCCGCTACCGACCTGGTGATAGTGGCCCGCACGGACGCGGCCGCCAGCGAAGGGGTGGCCGGCGCCATAGAGCGAGCGGAGCTCTACCTCCAGGCCGGCGCCGAGGTCATCTTCCCGGAGGCGCTCACCACCATGGACGATTTCCGCCAGGTGGCGGCGGCCCTGCCGGGCGTGCCGCTCCTCGCCAACATGACCGAGTTCGGACGCACACCCTACCTGAGCGCGCAGGAGTTCGAAGACCTCGGCTACAAGATCGTCATCTGGCCCGTGTCGTCCCTGCGGGTGGCGAACAAGGCGCAGGCTGAGCTCTACGCCACGCTGGCCGCCGAGGGCAGCGCCGCCGGTCAGCTCGACCGCATGCAGACGCGGCAGCAGCTCTACGACACCATCGACCTGGCGGGCTACGAGGCGCTGGACGCCGCCATAGTCAAGACCGTGCTGCCGGACTGAGCGGGCGAGCGCGTCCGCGTGAGGCGCCCGCCCGCGCGACACCCGTGTGGGTACCCGAACGCCGCCAGGTAGCGTCATACTCGCTGCCGGCGGCGGTACTATCTACAGGGAAGCGGCCGCGCCGAACCCCCGCGTCTCGCGCGGCCCATCCTGGAGGTGCAGTACCGCATGGGTGACACCGATACGCTGGAACGCCGGCAGTCGCACGAGGGTGCCGCGAAGGTAGTCAACGACTTCTCGCTCGTGGTGGCCACCGCCAACGGAACCGGTAGCCAGACCGCCAACCTCACCCTGCTCAGATCGTTCTTCAAGATGGGCATCCCGGTACACGGCAAGAACATCTTCCCCTCCAACATCCAGGGGCTGCCCACCTGGTACCACATCCGCGTCAGCCACGAGGGCTACGTTGCGCGCCGTCCGTCCGAGGTGCTGGTGGCGTTCAACCGCGACACCATGGTGGAGGACGTGGCTACCCTGCCTCAGGGCGGGGTGTGCATCTACAACTCGGACCTGCGCCTGAGCACGGACCGCACGGACCTCGTTTACTACCCGGTGCCCGTCAAGGAACTGCTGGCCAACGTGGAAGTGAAGGGCAAGATCAAAGAGTACATAGCCAACATGACCTACGTGGGCGTGGTGGCGCACCTGCTGGGCGTGCCGATGGACGTGGTGAGGGACGCACTGGTGCACCACTTCGGTGCCCGCGAGAAGCTGGTCGACTCCAACTTCGAGGTCGTGAAGCTGGCCTACGACTGGGCTACCGAGAACCTCGCCAAGAACGACCCCTTCAGGGTGGAACCGATGAACGAGACGGAGGGGCTCATCGTCATGACCGGCAACGAGGCCGGGGCCCTAGGCGCCGTCTTCGGAGGCGTGAGCGTGTCCGGTTGGTACCCCATCACCCCGTCAACGAGCTTCATCGATTCGCTCACGTCGTACCTGGGCAAGCTGAGGCGCGACGAAGAGGGCCGCGCCACTTACAGCGTCATCCAGGCCGAGGACGAGCTGGCTGCCATCGGCATGGTGGTAGGTGCGGGCTGGGCAGGAGCCCGGGCCGTCACGGCCACCAGCGGGCCCGGTCTTTCGCTCATGGCGGAGTTCCTGAGCCTCGCCTACTACGCCGAGGTGCCCTCGGTGGTGTGGGACATCCAGCGGGTGGGGCCCTCCACGGGCCTTCCCACGCGCACCAGCCAGGGCGACATCGGCTTCGCGTACACCATCGGTCACGGCGACACCAAGCACGTGCTGCTCCTCCCCTCGTCCATCGAGGAGTGTTTCGAGTTCGGTTACAAGGCGCACGATCTGGCGGACACGCTCCAGACACCGGTGCTCGTCATGTCGGACCTCGACATCGGCATGAACAACTGGATGGGCAAGCCCTTCGAGTACCCGGGGGAGCCCCTCCGCCGGGGCAAGGTGCTGAACGCGGAGGAACTGGCGGAGTTCGCCAACTGGGGGCGCTACAAGGACGTGGACGGCGACGGCATCACGTACCGCACGCTGCCTGGCAACGTCAACCCGCGCGGCGCCTGGTTCGGCCGCGGGACGGGGCACGACGAGTACGCCCGCTACTCCGAGCGGCCGGACGACTGGGAGAAGAACATGGAGCGGCTGGCGCGCAAGTTCGACACCGCGCGCACGCTCGTGCCCGGCCCGGTCATCGAGGAAGTGTCCGGCTCCGAGCTTGCCATCGTGGCCTACGGCTCCACCCGCTACGCCATAGAGGAAGCCCGCGACAGGTTGGCGGCGCGCGGCGTGAAGACCAGCTTCATGCGCATCAAGGCGCTGCCCATCGGAGCCGAGGTCAGGGACTTCATTGCCAGGCACGAGAACCTGGTGCTGATAGAGATGAACCGCGACGCGCAACTCACGGGCATACTGCGTAACGAGTTGCCGGAGCTCGCAGCGCGCATCAAGCCGATCGCGCACCTCGACGGCATGCCGCTCACTGCGGCGTGGGTAGTGGAGCGGCTCACCCCTCACCTGGGCGCCGCCGCGGAAGGAGCCTGAGCATGGACCGTGCCCCCAAAGTGAACGCCCTTGGCCTTAGCAAGGCGGACTACGCTGCTGCCCCCTCCACCCTCTGCAAGGGGTGCGGGCACAACTCGGTGGCCGCCCAGCTCATCCAGGTGGCCTACGAGCTGAACCTCCGGCCGCACGACATCATCAAGCTCTCCGGCATCGGCTGCTCCAGCAAGTCGCCCGCTTACTTCCTCGGTCAGTCGCACGGCTTCAACTCCCTGCACGGGCGCATGCCGTCGCTGGGCACCGGCGCTCTGATGGCCAACCAGGACGTGCGCGCCATCGGCATCAGCGGCGACGGCGACACCGGCTCCATCGGCCTCGGTCAGTTCAAGCACATGATGCGGCGCAACGTGCGCATGGTGTACATAGTCGAGAACAACGGGGTGTACGGCCTCACCAAGGGGCAGTTCTCGGCCACGGCCGATTACGGACAGAAGCTCAAGTACGCGGGCGTCAACCCGTTCCCGCCCATCGACATCTGCACCGAAGCGCTCGCGGCCGGTGCCGGCTTCGTGGCGCGCGCGTTCGCGGGCGACGCCAAGCAGGTGCGCGAGGTCGTCAAGGCGGGCCTCTCGTTCCGCGGCACCGCCGTCATAGACATCATCAGCCCGTGCGTTGCGTTCAACGACGAACCCGATTCCACCAAGAGCTACGCCTACGGCCGCGAACACCAGGTGGCCCTGCAGGAGATCGGCTTCTTCCCGGCGGAAGAGGAGATAACCGTGGCGGATTACGGCCCCGGTGAGTTCCAGGTGGTGGAGCTGCACGACGGCTCACGCATGACGCTGCGCAAGCTCGAGGCCGAGTACGAAGCCAACGACGCAACCATCGCCATCACGCGTATCCGCCGCGCCGAGGAGACTGGCGAAGTGCTCACTGGCATCCTCTACTACAACGCCGATAGGCCCTCGCTGGCGGAAACCAGCGACCTCACCAGCACCCCGCTCTCCATGCTTTCGGACGCCGAACTGAGGCCGAGCGCGGCCCAGCTTAGCGAGCTGATGGCGGCTTACGCCTGAACGTTCCCGACCGCAAGGGCGGGAAACCACTCAGGATCGCGCTGGTAACGGAGACCTTCCTCCCGAAGGTGGACGGTGTAGTGACGCGGCTGGTGGCCACGCTGCGGGTGCTGGCCGACATGGGGCACCAGGTGCTCGTGCTGGCGCCCCCCGGCGCCCCGGAGGAGTTCGCCGGGCACAGGGTGATCTCGGCCCCCGGCGTGCCGTTCCCGTGGTACCCGGAGCACACCGCTGCCCGGCCGTCGCTGGCGCTGGCCAGAGAGCTCCAGGCGTTCGAGCCGGACGTGGTGCACGTCATAAACCCCATCTTCTTCGGCGCGTGGGGCACGTGGCTGGCGCGCCGCAAGCAGCTGCCGCTGCTCGCCAGCTTCCATACCGACCCGAAGGTGGTGCAGCGGCTCAAGATCGGCTGGTTCCAGAAGCCCCTCGAGACCATAGACCGTGAACTTCACAACCGGGCGCACGTGAACCTGGCCACCAGCCCGCAGATGGTGGAACTGGCCCGCGGGCTCGGCATCAGGCGCATGCGCCTCTGGCCCAAGGCGGTGGACAGCGAACGCTTCCACCCGCAGGCGGCCACGCCGGGGATGCGGCTTCGGCTCACCGGCGGTGACCCCGCCGCGCCGCTGGTGCTGTACGCGGGGCGCGTGTCGTTCGAGAAGCGCGTGGACACGTTCGCCGAGGCAGTACGGCTCATGCGGGAGAGCGAGGAGGGCCGCCGTGCGCGCTTCGCGGTGGTTGGCGACGGACCCGCGCTCGAGTGGCTGAAGGGCGAACTGGCCGGCACCCCCACCCTCTTCACGGGCTTCTTAGACGGCGCGGAGCTGGCCGACGCCTACGCCTGCGGCGACGTGTTCGCGTTCCCGTCCGACTCCGAGACCCTGGGCTTCGCGGCCATAGAGGCCATGGCCTCCGGCGTGGCCGTGGTGGCGGCGGACGCCGGCGGCATACCCCACATCGTTAGGCACGGTGTGAACGGCGTGCTGGTGCCGCCAGGCAACGGCCGGGCGCTGGCGGACGAGCTCACCCGTCTGGTAGTGGACGAGGGAGCCCGCGCGGAACTGGCGCGCGCCGGGCGCGATGAGGCCGAGCGCTGGTCGTGGGAGGCAGCCACGGAGGCGCTGGTGACACGCTACCGACAGGCCATCCGCGTGCGGAACCTGAGCGTGGCGCAGCGTCAGCCGGCCTGAGCCTCAGACCTGCTCCTGGAACAGCGCCCGGAACTCGGCGCTCCTGCTCGACTCCACGTTGGCCACCACCACGTCGCCCGGTTCCAGGGTGGTGTCTCCCTTGGGGAACACGGTGCGGCCCGAACGCCTTATGCCCACCACCACGCAGTTGGGCGGCAGCTCAGCGGCGCGCAGCGTGCGGTGCGCCAGCGGCGCGCTCGGGTGCACGCGCACCTCCACGATCTCCTGCCCAGTGAGGTCGCGCAAGCGCAGCTCCTCGTTGGTCTGTTCTCGCACCCGCTCGCGCTCCAGGGCCTGGTAGTAGCCCCGCACCAGGTTGGACTGGGTAACCAGGCCCACGGCCTGCCTGGGGGCCTGGGGTCTCACCACCGGCATGACCGTCACGCCCAGGCGCGCCATGCGTTCCAGCGCCTCGCCCGCGCTCTCGTCCAGTCTGGCGGTCGGGGGGTTGGCCCTGATCAGCTCAGCCAGTGGCGTCGTGGCCGGTAGCTGCGCACGCCTGGCGCGCTCGATGTCCGCCAGCGTGAGCACGCCCAGCACCTCGCCGGGTTGCTCCCGCGGGCTCACCAGGAACTCCGTCTCGCCCAGCGTGGCCGTGCGCTCCAGCAGGTCGCCCAGCGTCTGCTCCGCCGCGATGCTGGGCGTGCCGGGCTCCATGAGCTCCTGCACGCTCACCGTCTGCAGGATGTCTATCTCGCGCAGGCGGTGCAGGGTGCGCCCCGTGCGCGAGAGCATGACGTTGTAGATGGACTCCTGATGCATCACGTCGCTCACTAGCGTGGAGATCACGGCGGCCAGGAGCAGGGGCAGGATGAGCGCGTAACTGCCGGAAAGCTCGAACACGATGACGATGCTGCTCATGGGTGCGTGAGTGACGCCCGACATGACGGCCGCCATGCCGACCAGGGCGTAAGCGCCGGGTGCCAGCCCGAGCTCCGGGAAGAGCGGCGCCACGAGCTGCCCGAACGCAGCCCCGACGCCCGCGCCGATGAAGAGCACGGGCGCGAAGATGCCGCCCGAACCCCACGACCCGAACGAGGCGCCACTGGCGAGGAGCTTGGCCACCACCCACACGAGGAGCAGGGCGGTGGGTGCAGCGTTGCCCTGCAACAGTTCGCCGATCGTCTCGTAGCCGCGCCCCAGCACCCGCGGCACACCCAACGCCAGCAGGCCCACCAGGAGACCGCCCACGGCGGGCCTGAGCATGGGCGGAAGCCTCAACCGGCCGAACACGTTCTCGGATCCCACGAACACCCGCGTGAAGAGCAGGGAAGCGAAGGCACACACGAACCCGAGCACCAGGTAGAGAGGCAGTTCGAGGGGCGACGCCAGCCCGTAATCGGGGGCGGGGAAGGCGGGTGAGTCGCCCAAGATGCCACGCGAGACCGCCGTGGCCGTGACCGCACCGATGACTATGGACGAGAAGTAGCGGGCGCGGACCTCGCCCAAGATGACCTCGACCGCGAACAGCACCCCTGCTATGGGCGTGTTGAACGTGGCGGCTATGCCGCCGGCGGCCGCCACCGCTACCAGCGTGCGCCGCCTCTCGTCGTTCAGCTTCAGTGGCGTGGCGATGATGGACGACACGGCGGCGCTGAGCTGCACCACCGGCCCCTCCGTACCCAGCGAACCGCCCGTGCCGATGGACAGAACGCTGGCGAGCGGACGCCAGAAAGCCAGGCGCCTGGGCACGTGGCCTCCCAAGTTGGAGACGGCGAACATGACTGCGGGGATGCCAGACCCGCGTGATTCCGGCGAGAACCGCACCACTATGGGCGCTACCAGTAGCCCACCCAGAGCCGGCACCAGGAGGATGGCCGCCGCCCCGAGGTACGGTCCGAGCAGTTGCGGCAGCGAGGTCAGCTTCTCGCCGGTGAGCCGCACCGAGACGTCGAACGCCACGGCGGCCAGGCCGGACAGTGCGCCGACGAGGGCAGCGGTGAGGATGACCGAGAGCGCCTCGCGCGGACGTCCGGCGGGCAGGAAGCGGCTCAGGAACTGCCAGGGCACATGCGGAGCATTGCATCCTGGCTAGCGCCGTGTTGTGCACAAGCGTGCTCGAAGGGCGGATGTTAGCATCCGCGCGTTGAACCGTGCGCTCCTAGCCCTTTACATCCCGGCGGCCCTGCTGGCGTTCTGCAGGGGCCTGCTCGTGCCGACCCTACCCGTGTTCGCGGACTCGTTCGGGATCTCGCTGGCGCTGATCGGCGTGGTACTGGCAGCCGAAGCGGTGGGCATGCTGCTGGCCGACGCGCCCGCCGGCTACCTGGTGAGCCGCCTGAACCCGAAGCTCGCGATGCTATACGGCGTGGGCGCCGTAGGCCTCGGCGTGCTCGCCACCGCCACGGTCCCGCGGCTATGGATGGTGCTCATCAGCCTGGCGTTCACCGGTGCCGGCGGTTCGCTCTGGAACCTCTCCCGCCACGCCTACCTGACGCACGCCACCCTCAGCCATAACCGCGGCCGCACCATAAGCCTGTTCGGCGGAGTGACCAGGCTCGGCGGCTTCATCGGACCAGCCGTGGGCGGTGCCGTGGCAGTGCTGTGGGGCATCCGGGCGCCGTTCTTCCTTTACGCCCTCGTGGTGCTGGCCACGCTGGTGCTCATTGCGCTCATGCTGCCGGACGAGGAGCGTCCCGGTGGCGCCGGTCTACGGCGCGGCACGGGCACCGCGCGGGCCGCCCTGCGAGCGAGCGTGCCCGTGTTGGTGAACGTGGGCACCGCGCAGGTGATGGTGCAGATGCTCAGGGCAGGCCGCACTGTGCTGGTGCCGCTCTACGGCACGCAGGTGCTTGGCCTGGACGTGGGCGCGGTCGGGCTCATCGTCAGCGTAGCCAGCCTTGTGGACTTCTCACTCTTCTACCCGGCAGGCGTCGTGATGGACCGCTTGGGCCGCAAGGCGGCCATAATCCCGAGCTTCATCCTGCAGGGCGCCGCCATGGCGCTCCTGCCCCTGACGGGCGGGTTCACGGCGCTCCTGCTCGTTGCCTGCCTCGGCGGCCTGGGTAACGGGCTCTCCACCGGCACGATGATGACGCTCGGGTCAGACCTGGCGCCGCGCGCGGCGCTGGCGGAGTTCCTCTCGCTCTGGCGCCTGATCGGCGACGTGGGCTTCGTGGGCGGGCCGCTGCTGGTAGGGCTGGTGGCGCAGGCCGCCGGCCTCGGGCCTTCCGGCCTGGCCCTCGGAGCACTCGGGGCGGGTGCGGCCAGCTGGTTCGCCTACCGCGTACCGGAGACCCTCAGGCGGCTGCCCCAGTCCGGAACCTGATGCGCTCCTAGGCGCCCCAGGTGTCCTCGAGCACACGCACCCAGTTGCGCCACGCGATCTTCTCGAGCAGTGCCTGGTCGTACCCGGCTGCCCTCATGGCCTCCAGCAGAGCCTGCACGCCGGCCACGTCACCGATCTCGTCCGAGATGCCGGCGCCGTCGAAGTCGGAACCGAACGCCACGCCGTCCGGGCCGAGCTTCTCGAGCAGGTGATCCAAGTGCTCCACCATGACGCTGAGGGACAGGTCGGGTTCGCGGGAGCCGTCGGCCGCCAGGAAGCCAGTGGCGAAGTTGAGCCCCACCACACCGCCCGAAGCGCGCACCGCTTCCAACTGCTCGTCGGTCAGGTTCCTGGGCGAAGGGCAGATGGCGTGCACGTTCGAGTGGGTGGCCACCAGCGGCGCGTCCGACAGCTTGGCCACGTCCCAGAAGCCGCGCTCGTTCATGTGGGAGAGATCGATCATGATGCGGAGCTCGTTGCAGCGCTTCACCAGCGCCCGCCCGTGCGGGGTGAGGCCGGGGCCTGTGTCGGGGCTGGCGGGGAACGCGAACGGTACCCCTTCAGCGAACAGGGTGGGCCTGCTCCACACCGGGCCGAGCGAGCGCAGGCCAGCAGCGTGATACACGTCGAGCGCGGCCAGGTCGGGACCGATCGCTTCGGCACCCTCGAAATGCAGTATGCCGGCCAGCGCGCCCTGGTCCTTGCACTGAAGCAGCTCGGCAGCGCTCCTCACGACGCGGAAGCGCCCCTGCGGGTCCGCTGCCCAGCCGAGGATGGTGGCCACGGCAGCGTTGGTGTGGCGCACCGCGTCCGTCAGTTCCACGGCGCCGAAGGGGGGCGGGTAGGCCATGCCCTCAACGGTGTTGAGGTACTCCCAGCGCGCCGCCAGGCCGGGACCCGGCACGTAGACAGCGAAGAAGCCGCCGAACAGGCCGCCCTCGCCGGCACGCACGAAGTCTATGTGCCCGTCGGGCTGACGGGCGAAGAAGTCGCGCGAGGGGTCTTCCAGATGCTTGAGAACCGTGTCGTTATGGCCGTCGAATACGGGGATCATGCGAGCAGGCTAACAGCCCGGAGGTTCAGTCAGATAGAACTGCGCGCCTCAGGTCCAGGTGATACCAGGCTGGGCCAAGGAGTTCACCCGTTAGCGCAGCGGTCTTGGCCACGGCGTACTGCGGGTAATAGAGAGTGATGACCGGCAGGTCCGTGAGCACCGTGTCCAGCACGTCCAGGTAGTCGGCCGTCCGCACCACCTGGCTGGTCGAGTTACGCGCTTCTCGCAGCAGCGCGTCAACTGCCGCCACTCGGTAGCGGGAGGCGTTCCCGCCCGGGATGGTCGACGAGTGGAGCGCTCGGAACAGGGCCTGGTCCGGGTCGAAAGTGGGGGCGCTCCAACTGGTGAGGAACAGTTGCAGGTCGTCCTTCTCCAACTGGTTCAGGAACTGCGTTCCGTCCAGCACACGTGTTTCCAGCACCACGCCGACCTCGGCGAGCATGCGCGAGAGCGTTTCGGCCACGAAGAGCAGCTCCGGTTGCTGCGGCACGTTCAGCGTGAAGGCAGCGTCCGCCGGGCCGTCCCGTTCCATGAGCGTGCGGGCCGCCTCGGGTTCGTAAGGGTAAGGCTCCAGTGTGTCGGAAGGCGCCAGCCTGAGGGTGGGCGGCAGGGCGCTCACTGCGGCCTCGACCAGGCCGCCGGGCACGGCGTCCACCAGCGAATGCTTGTCTATCGCCAACGCCAGGGCCTGCCTCACGTTCAGGTCCGCCAGCTTGGGGTGGGTCGAGTTGATGCCCAGCTGAACCGCGCTCCAGCCCGGCATCAGCTCCGTGACGATGCCCGGCTCGGCCGCCAACTCGGAGTAGACGGAGAGCGGCAAGCGGAACGCCAGCTGAACCGCAGCGGCCCGCAGGCCCGCGCCGAGCTCCTCAGGGCCCAGGGCGAACCGGAACGTGAGCTGGTCGATGGCGGGTGCGCCGCCCCAGTAGTCGGTGCTGGCCTGCAACACGAGGCTCTCGGCTGGCTGCCAGGCCGTCAGAACGTACGGCCCGGAGCCCACTGGGGCGCGGCCCAGATCGCGCCCGTGCCCGCCCGGAACGATGGCTGTGGCGGGGTGGGCCAAGTGCGCCATGAGGGGCGCGTACGGCTCGGAGGTCTGGATGATCACCGTGTACGCATCCTCGACCCCCACGCCGGTCACCGTCTCGAGGAGGGAGGGATCCCTGTCGGTGGTGTCAAGGAGCCTGCTGAGCGACGCCTGCACGGCTGCGGCGTCGACAGGCGCGCCATCGCTGAACTTGACGCCCGCCCGGATCCTCACCCGGAGGCGATCGGCGCTGGCGTAAGACCAGTCTGCTGCCAGTAGGCCGCTGATCTCGCCCGTGGGCGAGAGCTGGAACAGTGTCTCGTAGATCTGACTGGTGACGAGGAGCGCGCTATCCAGGGTAGCGGCGGCGGGATCGAGCGTGTCCGGCTCTTCCGGCAGCGCCAGCGTGAAGGTGCTCTTGGCAGCCGCGCTCTGGGGCAGGCAGGCGGACGCGAACAGCGCGAACAGAACCGCCCGGCCCACCAGCCGTGCTCCGGACCTCACTACCTTGCGCCACTTCATCGTCTCAACCTCACCCGCCGGCAACGGGACCGGTCGCTTGACATACTAACGGCTCACCGCCCATACTCCACGTTCCAGACTGGCGGGTGCCAGGTGGCAGAGTGCAGCGTTCTCGCCGGGAGCCCGATATGGTGCGTAGGGCGAGAGCGACCATGGAGGCGGACACTGTTTAACGAAGACGATCACTGGCTGGACGACTCGGAGGTGGACGGCGTCGATTCTCGCGGGCGTGCCCTGCAGCCCGCCGAACGCAAGGTGAGGCGCAAGCCCAGATCGCGCCGCACGGCGACCGAACTGCTGGCCGACCCGAAAGCGGTCGAAGGCGACGACGCCCCCATGTTCGCCGACGCCGACATGGAGGGCCTGCGCCTGCGCGGCTACTTCGACGAACTCGTGGGCCAGGTGAAGGGTGGCAAGGAAGCCACCGTCTACCTCATGCGCCGCGGGGATGAGTTGCTGGCCGCCAAGGTGTACGCCGACCTGGAATCGCGCTCCTTCCGTAACGACGCCACCTACTGGAGCGGCGTGCATATCGGCGACAAGCGCGTGGAGCGCGCCATCCGCAAGCACTCACGAACGGGCCGGGTGGCCCAGCACGGCATCTGGGTCATGCGGGAGTACGCCAACCTGTGGCGCCTGCACGAGGCCGGCGTGCCGGTGCCGAAACCGCTGGTGGGCCCGGGTGCCAAGGAGTGCGCCGAAGCCGGCAGCGTGGTGCTCATGGAGTTCATCGGCGACGGCGACCTGCCTGCTCCCCGCCTCTCCGACGTGAGGCTCGAGGCCGAAGAGGCGCGCTCGGCGCTGGACCAGAGCATGGAGATCCTCCTGAAGCTCGCGAAGCTCGGGCTGGTGCATGGCGACTTCTCCACCTACAACCTGCTGTGGCACGAGGGCCGCGTGGTGCTCATCGACGTGCCGCAGGTCCTCGACGTAAGGAGCGCGTCGCGCCAGGCGGTGGAGCTGCTGGAACGCGACGTGGAGTCCTTGCAGACCTCCTTCAGGCGACACCGCGTGGAGTTCGACACTGAAGAACTGAGGAGCCGGGCCGTGACCGCCCTGCGGAAGCACACGAAGGGCGGACGAACCCGCCGCGAGGGAACCGCCTGACGGCGCCCACTGAGTGCGGTGCTTGTTACAATCTCTCGACTTGCCAAGCAAGCTAGCTGCCGCGGCGCGTTTCTCGCCGTGGACGGGAGGACGTATGAGCCCACTGGATCCGAAACGCACCGTACGGGAGCTCAAGGAGCTTCGCGCCCTCACCGGCAACGAAGACGGAGCCTGGCGCGTGGCCTGGACCGACACCTGGCTCGAGGCGCGGCGCTTCATGCGCGAGAAGACGGACGCGCTGGGCCTGGAGACGCACATGGACGCGGCCGGCAACGTATGGTCCACCCTCGCCGGCGAATCGGACGTGGAGCTGCTGATAGGCGGACACATCGATTCCGTGCCCGGCGGCGGCTGGCTCGACGGCTGCCTCAACGTACTGGCCGGCCTCGAGGTCATTAGGCGTATCAAGGAGCAGTACGGCGGCCGCCCGCCCGTTACCGTGCGACTGGTGGACTGGGCCGACGAGGAGGGCGCCCGCTTCGGTCGCAGTCTGCTCGGTTCCAGCGCGGCCGGCAACACGCTGGTACCTGACGAGGAACGACACCGCAAGGACGCCGACGGCGTGCTGCTGGTAGACGCCCTGAAGCGCTGCGGCGTGGACTTGGACCGCATGAACGAGGCGCACGCGGAGCTGGCCAAGGCCGGCGCCTACCTCGAGCTGCACATCGAGCAGGGCCCGGTGCTGCTGGACATGGACCTCCCGCTGGGCGTGGTGCTCGGCACCTACGGGGTGGAGCGTCACGCGTTCAAGTTCGTGGGCCAGGCCGCCCACTCGGGCTCCACGCCCATGAACCGGCGGCGCGACGCCTTCCTGGCCGCCGGCAAGATGAGCCAGGAGATCTACGCGCTCACGGACGCCCTGGGTGGCGTGAGCACCATAGGCAGCTGCGTGACGAGGCCCGGCATCGTGACCTCGGTGGTGGCGGAGTGCGACATCACCCTGGATCAGCGCCACCTGGACAGGGGCGCGCTCACTCGCATGTACGAGTGGGCCGTCGAGGCCAGCCAACGGTTCGCCGAGGAGGGCGGGGTAGAGGCGTCCACGGAAGTCATCTGGCGCATAGACCCCATGCCGTTCCATCCCGACCTGCTAGACATGGCCGAGGAAGCCGTGAAGGAAGCCACGGGCGGGCTGAGCCACCGGCTCCCGAGCGGCCCCCTGCACGACGCGGCGGAGGTGGCGCGCGCCGGCATCCCCACCGTGATGCTCTTCACCCAGAGCCTGCACGGCATCTCCCACAACAAGATCGAGGACACCAAGGAGGAGCACCTGGAGCAGTCCGTGGTGGCTCTGGACAGCCTGGCGGACAAGACCATCGCCTGGCTGCTCGCTGGGGGCGGCCGGCAGTAGCCGGGGCGGCCTGGGCACGAGCCAAGAAACGAGCGCGCGCACTCGTAACACGGTGCGCGCGCTCGCTCGGTCTGGTGGGCGATGACGGATTCGAACCGCCGACCCTCCGCTTGTAAGGCGGACGCTCTCCCGCTGAGCTAATCGCCCTTGGTGAACCCCAGTGTCGCACTGACCGGCGACGGCTCTCGCGAGACGAGAAGGAGGCGCTGGGGCAGCGCCTCCGCTCTTGGTGACCCCTACGGGATTCGAACCCGTGCCGCCACCTTGAAAGGGTGGTGACCTAACCGCTAGTCGAAGGGGCCCGGCCTCGCCATGCCGTGCGACTCTGGGGTCGTGGTGGGTCGTGCAGGACTCGAACCTGCGACCCGCTGATTAAAAGTCAGCTGCTCTACCGGCTGAGCTAACGACCCAACAGCCCAAGCAGTATTAGAGGTCGGGCGGGGAGTTGTCAACCTGCCACGGCAGTGCGGGTCGGGCGGCCCTCGGGTCCGGGCCGGACTCACCTTGTTAGGGCCCGAGGGCCCCTGCTAGACTGAACGGGAGTTTGGTTGTGAAATCGCGCACGAGGTGAGTTGGGTCGCATCGTGTGGCGATCACACCTTCATATCGCCGCGCCGAAGGGCGCGGTGCTCCGAAGGGAGTATGGCGCCTTGTATCTGGAAGTATTGATGATGTTCCTCGCGGCCGGCTTCATCGCGGTCGCTGCGCTGGTAGCGGGTCGGCTTCTCGGCCCCAAGAAGGGCGGGGACGTCAAGCTCTCGGCCTACGAGTCCGGCATCCCTGCCAGCGGCACGGCGCGTGAGCGCTTCCCCGTGCACTTCTACCTGGTAGCCATGATGTTCATCATCTTCGAACTGGAGACGGCCTTCTTCTACCCGCTTGCCGTCAAGTTCGGAGCAGCGCCGCAGTTCCTCTTCGTTAACGCCATTATCTTCGTGACGATCCTGGCAGTCGGGTACCTCTACCTGCTGCGCAAGGGCGTCCTGAACTGGAAGTGAGCATGGGTTTACGCGACTTGTTCGAGAAGGACGTTCAGGAGCTCGAAGCGGACGGCATCCTCTTCACGAGCTTGCAGAAGCTCGTGGCGTGGGGTCGCTCCAACTCGCTCTGGCCCGCCACCTTCGGGCTCGCCTGCTGCGCCATCGAGATGATGGCCTCCACCAACCCGCGCACGGACATGGCGCGCATGGGGTCCGAAGTGTTCCGGGCCAGCCCGCGCCAGGCGGACGTGATGATAGTAGCGGGGCGGCTCAGCAAGAAGATGGCCCCGGTTCTCACCCGCGTTTACGAACAGATGCCCGACCCGAAGTGGGTCATCAGCATGGGCGCGTGCGCCAGCTCCGGCGGCATGTTCAACAACTACGCCATCGTGCAGAACGTCGATTCCGTGGTGCCGGTCGATATCTTCGTGCCGGGCTGCCCGCCGCGCCCCGAGTCGCTAATGTACGCCGTGATGCAGCTGCAGAAGAAGGTCAGAGGCGAAGCGTTCGACGAGCGCGGCACCAAGCTGCCCATGGTGGAAGGCTGGTCACGCGGATGACAGCCGCTGCAGACGCCGCTGGCGCTTCGGAACGGGCTGCCGCCCTCGCCCCTGCGGGGGGGCCGCTGGCACGTGCCCTGGAGCGCCTCACCGAACTCGGTGGTCGCACGAGCGAGTTCAAGGGCATGATCAGCATCACGCTGGACAAGGGCGCGCTGGTTGCCGGCCTCGAAGCCGCCAAGGCCGAGGGGCTGGTCATGCTCACCGACGTCGTGACCATGGACTACCTCACCTACCCGGGTCACCGCGGCAAGCGCTTCGCCGTCATCTACAACGTCCACGACATCAGTGGCCGCGAGCGGCTGTTCGTGCGCGTTGAGCTCGACGACGGCGAGACCTGCCCCACCGCCACCGGCGTGTGGCGGGGCGCCGATTTCCTGGAACGCGAGGCGTTCGACATGATGGGCGTGGTGTTCGAAGGTCACCCGAACCTGCGCAAGCTGCTCACGCCCGAGGACCTCGAGGGTCACCCGCACCGCAAGGACTTCCCCATAGGCGAGTCGCCCACCCTCTTCAACGACGGGCGCTTCCTCGACCCGGCCACGTTCCGCGCCGGCCTCATGGGCACCGACACGGGCCTCACGGGCTGGAAGGGCGGCGCCAGACACGGCGTGCGCAGCACGCAGGGCGAGCTACCAGGTGAAGGGGGAGGGTCATGACCGTCAAGGCGCCGCAGCGCCCCCAGGAACGCGCCGAGGGCAGCTTCTCCACCGAGTACATGCGCATCAACGTGGGCCCGCAGCACCCGAGCACCCACGGTGTGCTGCGCCTGGTGGTGGACTTGGACGGCGAGCAGATCATCTCGCTCAAGCCGCAGGTGGGCTACCTTCACACCGGCTTCGAGAAGACCTTCGAGCACCGCACCTACCAGCAGGGCGTCACGTACTCCAACCGCATGGACTACCTCCACGGGTTCGGGCACGACCTCGCCTACGTGCTGGCCGTGGAGAAGCTCATGGATTCGCGCGTGCCCGTGCGGGCGCAGCGCATCCGCGTCATCCTCAACGAACTCAACCGCATAGCCAGCCACCTCATCTTCTTCGGCACGGGCCTCCTGGACATGGGCGCCCTCACACCGTTCTTCTACACGCAGCGCGAACGCGAGAAGATCCTGGACATCTTCGAGCTCATCTCGGGCGTGCGCATGAACTACGGCTACTTCCGGGTGGGCGGTCTCTACCAGGACTCCCCGGAGGGCTTCGAAGAGCGCGTGCAGGCCTGGTACGACGATTTCTGGCCGTACCTCCAGCAGTACCGCGACCTGTGGGTCACCAACGATATCGTGCTGGCCCGCACCAAGGGCGTGGCCGTGGTTAGCCCGGAGATGGCGCTCGACTACGCGCTCACCGGTCCCTCGCTGCGCGCCAGCGGCATCGGTCTGGACTTCCGCAAGGCCCAGCCGTACTCGGGCTACGAGGATTACGATTTCGACGTGCCCGTTTACCAGGAAGGCGACATCTGGGCGCGCATGATGATCCGCTTCGACGAGATGGTCGAGTCTGCTCGCATCGTGAAGCAGGCGCTCGACATGCTCGAACCTGGACCGGTGAAGGACCCCGACCGCCGCATCAGCCTTCCGCCCCGCCAGGAACTCGAGAACTCCATGGAGGCGGTCATCTTCCACTTCAAGCTCGTCACCGAGGGCTTCCACCCGCCCAAGGGCGAGGTGTACGTGCCCACGGAATCCGCGCGCGGTGAGCTGGGCTACTACATAGTCAGCGACGGCGGTTCCATGCCGTACCGCGTCAAGGTGCACGCCCCCAGCCTGGCCAACCTGCAAGCCCTCGAGCCTTCCAGCATCGGTGGGCTCTTCGCCGACATGGTCATCAACATCGCCAGCTTCGACCCCGTTCTGGGCGACGTAGATAAGTAAGTGAGCCGATGATCGAACTAGATACCACCACCCCCTACTTCGCCGACAAGCCGGAAGTGCTGAACGAGATCCTCGGGCGCTACCCGGAAGAGGGCCGCCGCAGCGCTCTCATGCCCCTGCTCTGGGAGGTGCAGCGCCATGAACGCTACATCTCCGAGTCGCGCATGCAGGAGATCGCAGACATCCTCGGCATCACCGCCACCGAGGTCAAGGGCGTTCTCAGCTTCTACTCCACCTTCCACGAGCAGCCGGTGGGCAGGTACCACATCCAGATCTGCTCCACGCTCTCCTGCGCCCTCGCCGGCTCGGACGAGATGTACGACCACCTCGTCAACGAGCTCGGCATAGTGAACGGTGAGACGGACGCCGAAGGCCGCTTCTCGCTGCAGAAGGCGGAGTGTGTGGGCTCCTGCGGCACGGCCCCCGTGCTGCTCGTCAACGACACCTACTACGAGAAGGTCACCAGGACCCGCTGCCATCACCTCATCGAGGCGCTGAGGCGCGACGAGATGCCCGAACCGTGGCGTGAGCGCGGGGGCGACAACGTGGGCGCCGACAAGGCCAAACCGCTCGGCCACTCGAGCGGCTCCGCCGCCCAGGAGGGGGGAGAGGCGTGAGCGACCAGAGCAGGGGCCCAAGCGAGCTCATCAACAGCCGCCACGACCCCCGTTACCAGGTAACCATGTACCGCCACGTGGGCGTGGAGGGCGCGCACACGCTGGCTTACTACCAGCAGAGCGGCGGTTACGAGGCGGCTCGCAAGGCGGTCACCACCATGACCCCGGCCGGGGTGGTGGACGAGCTCAAGGCCTCGGGCCTGCGCGGCCGTGGCGGCGCCGGTTTCCCCACCGGCGTGAAGTGGTCGTTCATGCCACCGCCCGACGGCGGCCCGCGCTACCTGGTGTGCAACGCGGACGAGTCCGAGCCGGGCTCCTTCAAGGACCGCTACTTCCTGGAGGACGACCCGCACCAGCTCGTGGAGGGCATGATCATCGCCGCCTTCGCCATGCAGGTCACCTACGGCTTCATCTACATCCGCGGTGAGTACTACCACGGCTACGAACGCACGGTGGCCGCCGTCGAGGAGGCGCGCGCCGCGGGGCTCCTCGGCCAGAACCTGTTCGGCACCCAGTTCTCGTTCGACATCACCGTGCACCGCGGTGCCGGCGCCTACATCTGCGGTGAAGAGACCGCCCTCATGAACTCGCTCGAGGGCCTGCGCGCCAACCCGCGCCTGAAGCCGCCCTTCCCAGCCGGGGCAGGCATGTACGGCAGACCCACCACCATCAACAACGTTGAGAGCCTCGCCAGCGCCGTGCACGTCATCAACAAGGGCGCCGCGTGGTTCTCCTCCATGGGCACCGAGGACAGCAAGGGCACGAAGCTCTACCAGATCAGTGGCCCCGTGAAGCGCACCGGCGTGTACGAGATGCCCATGGGCACCACCTTCAGGGAGTTCATCTACGACTACGCCGGGGGGCCCACGCAGGAGGTCAAGGCGTTCATCCCGGGCGGCTCCTCCACCCCGATGTTCCCGTGGGAGGACCGCTTCCTGGACATGCCCATGGACTACGGCACGCTCGCCAAGAACGGCTCCATGCTCGGCACCGGCGGCGTCATCGTCATACCCCGCGAGAAATGCATCGTGAACGCGCTCTACAACCTCGTGCGCTTCTACGCGCACGAATCGTGCGGCAAGTGCACCCCGTGCCGCGAGGGCGTGGGGCACTGGCTGCCCCGCATGTACCAGAAGCTGGTGGCCGGCCTCGGCCGCCCCGAGGACATCGACCTGCTGGAGAACGTGGTCGGCAACATCCGCGGCAACGCCTTCTGCCCGCTGGCCGACGCCTGCGTCATGCCGGTGCAGGCCAGCCTCAAGTGGTTCCGCGACGAGTACGAGTACCTCGCCGAGCACGGCCGGCCGAAGTACCAGAAGAGTGACTGGTGGCAAGAATGAAGGTAACTGTCAACGACGTCGAGCTCGACCTGGCGCCGGGCACCAGCGCCATCGATGCCGTATTCGCCGCCGGCGACGACGTGCCGTACTTCTGCTCGCAGGAGTACATGTCGCCCATCGGCGCCTGCCGCATGTGCCTCGCGCGCGTGGGTTCGCCCCGCAAGGACAGGGACGGCAACTGGATCTTGGACGAGGAGACCGGCGAACCGAAGATCTTCTGGTTCCCCAACCTCATGGCCACCTGCACCACGCAGGTGAGCGAGGGTATGGTCATCGACACCGACTCCGAGGTCGTGAAGAACGCGCAGAACGGCATGGTGGAGTTCACCCTCATCAACCACCCGCTGGACTGCCCGGTGTGTGACAAGGGCGGCGAGTGCCCGCTTCAGAA
>CAZVTS010000043.1:13960-22761 GCA_964630175.1 uncultured bacterium | reverse complement strand
GGTCGGTGACCAGAAGCCGCGCACACCTGGCACGTTCGGCTGGCGCTCTACCTAGCTGTGCGACGACGCCGGATAAGCTGTTCGTAACGCGAACCCGGCGGGGGCGAAGCTTGCTCGAGATCGAGAACCTGACCAAACGTTACGGCCGCACCCTGGCGGTGGACGGCCTAGACCTCGTCACCCAGCCGGGCGAGATACTGGCGCTGCTGGGCCCGAACGGTGCGGGCAAGACCACCACCATCCGCTGCGCCACCGGACTGGCGCGACCCACCTCGGGCCGCATCAGCATCGCGGGTCACGACGTAGTGACCGATCCGCTCGCCGCCAAGGCCGCCACCGGCTTCGTGCCCGACCGGGCCTGGTTCTACCCGAAGGTCACGGCGCGGGAACTGCTGCGCTACGTGGCGGGAATCAGACGTCAGGTGGACGCCGAAGGGCGCATAGGCCAGTTGCTGGAGCGCTTCCGCTTGGCGAGGCACGCGGACGCGTTGATAGAGAGCTACAGCCACGGCATGCGGCAGCGGCTAGCCTTCTGCGCCGCGCTGCTGGGCGATCCGCGCCTGTTCGTGACGGACGAACCGATGGTGGGCCTCGACGTGCAGGGTCACCGCGAGGTGAAGCGGCTCTTCCGCGAACTGGCGGCCGGCGGCGCCACGGTCATCCTCACCACTCACACGCTGGCCGTGGCGGAAGAGGTGGCCGACCGCATCGCCGTGATGGACGACGGGCGGCTCATAGCCCTCGGCACCATGACCGAACTCCGAGCCGCCACACACCAGGCCGACACGGCTTCGCTCGAAGACCTCTTCCTGCACCTCACGGAGGTCGAGGGCGGCGAGGCTGTCATGGTCCACGGCGCCCCGAACGGCGAGCGCACATGACGCTGGTGCAGCTGCGTCTGCGGGGAGCGGCGCGCTCGCTGACCGCGCGGCCCCTTTGGCTGATAGGGGCCGCACTGCTCCTTGGTGGCGTCACGTACGCCGCTTACCGCGGTGTGCTCGCCGCCGTGAGGTGGCTCTACGCCTACCCGCTCATAGACACGATCGCGCCGGCGGTCACGCAGCGCAGCCTAGAGGGGCTGTTCCTGATGCTCATGGCGGCGGTGCTGTTCAGCGTGCTGGTGGCAAGCATCGGCACGCTCTACGGCAGCGAGGACCTGGAGCTGCTGCTGGCGCACCCCACCAGCACGGCGCGCATCTTCGGCATGAAGGTGTTGGAACTGTTCGTGAACGCCGCGGGCTTACCCCTCCTGTTCACGCTGCCAGTGTTGGCCGGCGTGGGCGTGGCGCTTCACGCGCCGGCGCTCTTCTACCTGGTGAGCTCTCTTGCGGCCGTGGCGCTCTACTCGTTGCCCGTCACTCTCGGCAGCCTGCTGGCGCTGGTGCTGGTGCGCTTCTCCCCCGCCGGCCGGGTGCGCGAGGTGGCCACGGCGGTGAGCATCAGCGCCGCCGCAGCCGCGCTGCTCGGCCTGCGTGCGCTCAGGCCTGAGCAACTGCTGCGTCTGGACGCGCAGGATTCCGAGGCGTTCGAGGCGTTCCTCACCGCTTTCGCTCGCCTGGAGATCGGTTGGTTGCCGCCCGCATGGGCCACCAACGCCAGTTGGGCCGCGCTGGAGGGGCGCCTGCACGCCGGGCTGGCCGTGTTGCTGCTCGTGGGCGCTCTTGGGTTGCTGGTAACGGGCGTGCTGGCGAGGCTCGCGTTCGCGCGCGGCTGGGTGCGCAGCCTGGACGCGGCCCCGCCGGTGCGGTACCGGCGTGCCGGCCGGCAACCGGCCGGGGAGAGGCTGCTCGTACGCGGCCTCGGGGCCGCTGGCGCCATCATCGTCAAGGACGCGCGCGTGTTCACTCGCGACGTGCAGCAGTGGAGCCAGGTGATCGTGCTGGCCGCCCTGGCGGGCGTGTACTTCGTGAGCCTCTCTGCCATCCCGGTGCCAACGCAGCAGTTCCGCGACGTGATGGGCGCTCTGAACATCGCGTTCGTGAGCTTCATCGTGGCCGGCGTGGCGCTGCGGATGGCGTATCCCAGCGTGTCCTACGAGGGCGCCGCCTACTGGCTGCTGCAAACGGAACCCGTGCGCAAACGCGACCTGGTGCTGGCGAAGTTCCTCTTCGTGCTGCCGCTCATGACGGTGCTCGCAGTGGGGCTGGGCATCGCAGCGGGCCGAGTTCTCGACTTGAGCCCCACCCTGGCGTTCGGCGCACCTCTGGCCGCGGGTTTCAGCGCCCTGGGCCTGACCGGGCTCGCCGTCGGCATGGGCGCGGCGCACCCGCGGTTCAAGTACACGAACCCCAACGAGCTGGCCATGACGCCCGGGGCGCTAGCGTTCATGGGTCTGGCGCTCGTGTATTCCACACTCGTAACCCTCGTCCTGGCGCGGCCGGCCTGGACGGCGCTCCGGCAGCCTTCGGCCACCGCATACTGGAGCAGCGCAGAGGGCCTGGCCGTGCTGGCGGCGCTGGCCGCCCTCACGCTCGTGGCTACCGTGTTCCCGCTCTGGCACGGGGTCCGGCACTTGTCGCGCCACGAGGAGTGACGTCGGCCCCGTTTGCGTTCCGTCAGGCCTTCTTCACCACGCTGGACTTGAGACGCATGCGCCCGAAACCGTCTACACGGCAGTCGATGTCGTGCCCGTCCACGGGCTCCACCAGCTTGATGTTGGTCACCTTGGTGCCGGCCTTGATAGCCTGCTGGGCACCTTTGATCTTCAGGTCACGGGTCACGATCACGGCGTCGCCATCGACCAGCACATTACCAACCGAGTCGCGGATCACCTGATCTTGTTCCCGTTGCGCTTGCTCTTCTGCCGGGTTCCATTCGTGCCCGCAGATGGCGCAGGCCAGCAGCGGAGGCACCTCGTAGGTGTGCTCGCTGCCGCAGTCGGGGCACACTGTTGCGTTATCGCTCATGAACCGATGCTAGCCCGCCTCACCTGAGGTCGGCCAGGCGGGTGAGGGCGTACACCCTCTCGTTCCGCACGGTTCCGTCCGTGCCCACCGAGTAGTTCTCGAGTACACCCTCGAGGTGGAAGCCGCACCGTTCGGCCACGGCGGCGCTGGCCAAGTTCGTGTCGTCGCACCGTATGTCCAGGCGGCGGGCCCCGAGTTCCTCGAAGCACACCGTGGCGAGCGCCCGTACGGCCTCGGAGGCGTACCCTTTGCCCGTCTCCCCTGTGCGCAGCCAGTAGCCGATCTCGAAGCGCGGCACGGACCACTTCATGCGGTGCAGGCCGGAGGAACCAACCAGGCGACCGGCAGCGTCGAACATGTGATAGCGGAAATCTGCCCTCGTCACGAACGCAGCGATGGCGCCACGTACGTTCTCCTCTGCCCCGGCTTCGTCGTAATCGTCGGTAGCCCACGGCATCCACATCGCAAGCTCCGATAGAGAGTCCCGGACTGCTTCGGTGAGCGCCACCACATGCTCGAGGGCGGGCGCCCTGAGTTCGAGGCGGTCTGACGTGATGAGTTCGGGAACGTGCGGCAGTCTGGTCAACTGGAGCCTCCAGGTGAGGATGATAGCCGCTGCGGTGCTGGGGCGAGCGATCTCTGGCGCTGCCGCGCGCCAGAGCCTCTCACACAACACTCACAATTGGCGTAAGATGCCGTCAACTCCGCAACTGCGGTCGCAATCCACGGCGCCGTCACTGGCGGTCCGGCGACCACCTGGGAGCCGCGCGGCTAGTGAAGCACGTGCGTCACGGCCCCGCGCGAAACGCAGCGTAGAGGAGTGTGAGCATATGGAAACCTGGCTACCGATCGTTCTGCAACTCGTCTCCGGCCTCATCGGCGGCAACCTGGCGGGCTCCGGCCTGAAGGGCAAGTCGCTGGGCTCCACCGGCAACAGCATCGTGGGTGCGTTGGGAGGCTTGGGCCTCGGCCAGCTGCTACCGATGCTGGGCCTGGGCGACGGCGGCACCGCCACCGACATGACGTCCATCCTCACCTCCGTGCTCGGCGGGGGCGGGGGCGGCGCTATCCTCACGGCCATCGCCGGCGCCCTGTTCAAGGGCAACAAGGCTTGACCGATCTAAGCACGCCGTAATTGTTGGCGACCGTTAGTCGCCTCGCCTTTCAGCAGCTTATCGGGCGCCGCTCCAAGAAACGGAGCGGCGCCCTTTCCGTTCGGTTCTTGCCCTCCCTCCCCAGCTCCGCCCGCCGGCGACAGCGGTTTCCCGCGGCCTGGGCCACTCGGCGGTTGACAACGCTTGTTGCAAGAACGTATCTTCGTACAACAGAGCGTGTACAAAGCCTAGCGATAGTCGGCTCCCAGCGCGGAGCGAATTCCGCCAGACCCGGGTCGGCGGTAGGAGGAGGACTGGATGCGTCTAAGGAAGTGGGTTCTCATAGCGTTGGCCGCACTGCTGTTCACCGCAGCGCAGGCCCAGACACTGACGTTCGTGCTGGACGCCCCGGACAACCGGGCGGACGAAGCGCAGGCCATCGTCTCCCAGCTGCGCGCCATCGGCATCGACGCTTCCGTGCGCATCTGGCAGTCGACCGTGCTGCGAGACGAGATGATCGCAGGCAACCGCTCCGCCAGCCTCACCGACTGGGGCAGCGCGTACTTCGACGCGTTCGACCTGGCCATCCCCAAGCTCCGCACCGGGGACCGCGGTAACTACTCTGGGTACTCGTCCGCCACGGTGGACGCAGCGTTCGACCGGGCGTCAACCAGCATCGACGACGCCACCCGCATAGCTGCCTACC
Source organism: uncultured bacterium (assembly GCA_964630175.1). Taxonomy (GTDB): domain Bacteria; phylum Deinococcota; class Deinococci; order Deinococcales; family Trueperaceae; genus JAAYYF01. The sequence goes on along the minus strand of CAZVTS010000043.1, from coordinate 18,055 downwards.
GCACCGCACAGGAACAGCTCCTCGCGGACGCGCCGTTCGTGTTCGGTTACGTGCTGCAGAACATCGAAGCTGCCTCCGACGCGGTGCAGGGCTGGGCGCCTGCAGCGGACAACAGCGAGAGCATGCATGACGTCTCCGTGGCGGGCTCCGACAGCCTCATAGTGGGCATGCGTAGTGACGCCCTCATAACCATGGACCCGGCCATGTACCGCGACCGGGAAACGGAAGCTGTGCTGCGCAACATCTTCGACGCGCTCACCTTCCCCACCCGCGACGGCGTCGTGCAGCCGCACCTGGCCACCACCTGGCGAGTGATAGACGACCTGACCTACGAGTTCGACCTGCGCCACGACGTGGTGTTCCATAACGGCGATCCTCTCACCGCAGACGACGTGGTGTTCACGTTCGACCGCATCCTCACCGAGGGCGCCATCGACGGCGCCACCAGCCCGCGCGCCGGTCTCCTCGGCCCCATCAGCCACGTGGAGAAGGTGGACGACTACACGGTGCGCTTCGTTTACGAGAACACGTTCCCACAGGAACTCGTGCTGCAGGCACTCACGCACTTCCAGATAGTGCCCAAGGCCCACCTCACCGCGGTCGGCGTGGCGGCCTTCATGGAGCACCCCGTTGGTAGCGGCCCGTTCAGCTTCGTAAGAGGGGCACTGGATTCCCAGGTGACGCTCGCGCGGAACGACGCTTACTGGCGCGGCGCTCCGCAGTTGCAGACCCTGGTGTTCCGCATGATGCCCGAGCCGTCCACCCGCATCGCCGCGCTCCTCTCCGGCGAGGTGCACATCATCCAGGCCCTGCCGCCCGACCTGGTGAACCGCATCGACGGCGTACCGGGCGTGAGCGTGCACACGGCACTCGGTACGCGCGCCGCCCAGATAGAGCTCAACAACAGGGCAGCGCCGTTCGACAACCACCTGGTGCGCCTGGCACTCAACTACGCCGTGGATTGGGACAGCATCCTCACCAACATCTACCAGGGCTACGCGGACCGCCTGGCCACCGCCTTCCTGCCCAGCGGCTTCGGCTACGCTGAGGACCTGGCTCCCTTCCCGTACGACCCGGAGCGCGCCAAGGACCTGCTCCGCCAGGCGGGCTACAGGACCAACTAGGCCTTAACCTCTCACCAGCGCGTGGTGGCGCCTAACCTTCGGGCGCCACCACCCCCTGCCCGCCACCGAGTAGCCAGCCTCATACGTCTCTCGCAACGCCGCCTCGGCAGCCGCCCCGCTCGGGGCCAGGGTGAAAGCAGCGCATGCGCGTAAGCAAGCTACTAGAACGGATCCTCTCCGCCATCCCTGTCGCTATCGGGGTGGCGGTTCTGGCGTTCATGTTCTTGCGCTTCTTGCCGGGCGACCCGGTGGAGATAATGCTGGGCGACACCAACGTCACCCAGCAACAGGTCGACAGCCTGCGCAGTCAGCTGCACCTCGACAAACCGCTCCTGCAGCAGCTCGGCATCTTCTTCATGAACCTCTTCCAGGGCGACCTCGGCACGAGCTTCGTGAGGAACCAACCCGTGGTGAAGCTCATAGCGGAAGCGCTGCCGTCCACCATCGAGCTCACCATGGCCACCATCTTCGTGGCCATCCTCATCGCCTTGCCCGTGGGCATCATCAGCGCCGTGCGTGCCGGATCCTGGCTCGACCGCACCGTGCTGTCCGGCGCGCTGGTGGGCGTGAGCATGCCCGCCTTCTGGTTCGGACTGCTCCTCATCCTGCTCTTCTCTGTGGAGCTCAAGCTACTGCCCACATCGGGGAGGTTGACCGCCACGATGGCGGTGGACTCCGTCACGGGCTTCATGCTCATCGACACGTTGCTGGCCCGCGACCTGAAGGCCTTCGGCACCGCTCTGAAACACCTGATCCTCCCGGCCGTGACACTGGGCGTGGTGTTCGCAGCAGTGTTGGCACGCGTGGTGCGCGCCTCCATGATCGAGGCCATGAACAAGGAGTTCATCACCACTGCACGCTCCAAAGGCCTGCGCGAGTTCACAGTAGTGGTGAAGCACGCTCTACGTAACGCGCTCATCCCGGCTCTCACCGTTACCGGACTGCAGTTCGGCGAGTTACTGGGCGGCAACATGATCGTGGAGACCATCTTCGCGTGGCCCGGTCTGGGTCGACTGGTGGTGAACTCCATCTTCGCGCGCGACTACGTGGTGGTGCAGGCCGCGGTGATGCTGTACGCCTTCACCTACGTGGCCGCCAACCTGGTGGTGGACGCTCTCTACACCCTCCTCAACCCGAGGATCTCGCTATGAGCCGTGCTCACAGCGGCGGCGTGATGAAGCTGCTGGCACGCGTGGTGGAGACCCCACTGGGCCTCATAAGCACGAGCGTCATCGCGCTGTACGTACTCATCGCCGTGTTCGCCCCGGTAGTGGCCCCGTACGATCCCGACGCCGCCGCGCTCGGACAGCGCCTCGCCGCACCCTCGGCCGAGCACTGGTTCGGCACGGATTCGCTCGGGCGCGACATCCTCTCGCGCACCATCTACGGGGCGCGGGTGAGCCTTCTCATCGGCCTCCTCACGGTCATCATCACCGCCGTGTTCGGCACTGTAACGGGCGCCCTGGGCGGGTACTTCAGGGGCACCTTCGACGCGGTCACCGGGCGCCTCACCGAGCTGCTGCTCGCGTTCCCATACCTGATCTTCGCCATCGGCATGATGGCGTTCTTGGGCCCGGGGTTCGCCAACCTCGTCATGGCCCTATCGCTGAAAGGCTGGGTGGAGTTCTACCGTCTGGCCCGCGGCCAGACCCTCGATCAGGCCGGCATGGAGTACGTGGAGGCGTCACACGCGCTGGGGCAGAGGCGCTTCCGCACGCTGTTCCGCGAGATAGTGCCCAACGTCCTGCCGCCCGTGGTGGTGCTGGCCACGCTGCGCGTGGGTTACTTCATGGTGCTGGAGGCGTCGCTCAGCTTCCTCGGCGTGGGCATCCCGCCGAGCATCCCCGCGTGGGGCTCCATGATCGCCGACGGCCGCGGCGTGCTGTTCATCGCGTGGTGGGTGAGCACCATCCCCGGCATCGCTCTCCTGATCCTGGTGCTCTCCATCAACCTGCTGGGTGAACGCCTGCAGGAGATCTACGACCCCAAGAGCAAGAGTCGGCAGCGCTTCAACCGCTGGCGCCGCCGGCAGGAGCGTAAGGCTTCGGGCGGAGGTGCAGCGACTTCGGGCAGCACCATGACCGCAGGGAAGGCGCCATGAGAGAGCCCAGAGTAGGCATAACCGTTCACGTTGCCGAGGTCGAAGCCAAGCAGGGTCACCTGGAGTGGCGCTTCCAGGTGGGTACGCGTTACGCGCAGGTGGTGGCGGAGGCGGGTGGCGTGCCGCTGCTACTGCCCACCCACGCTGCGGCGGCGGCCAGCGCCACTGCCGTTCTGGACGGCCTCGACGCCCTGCTGGTGAGCGGGGGCGGCAGCATCCCGGGCCAGTACTTCGTGGATAACCCGGACCCTTCGCTGCGCGACACCAACCCCGTGCGCTACGACTACGAGGTGGCGCTCATACGCGGCGCCTGGGTGCGCGGCCTGCCGCTCCTCGGCATCTGCCGCGGCCATCAGACGATCGCTGAAGCGCTGCAGGGCGGCCCCGCCTTGAACTTAGGCGTCATAGAGGGCGCACGCGAGCATTACCAGACGCAGGAACCCACGGAGACCACTCACGGAGCCCTCTTCGAACCGGGAAGTAAGTTCGCTGGTTGGTTGGGCAGCGGCGCACCCGTGAACAGCTTCCACCGGCAGGTGATCGAGCGCCCACCCCCGGGCTGGCGCGTTAGCGCCTACTCGGACGACGGCTGGATCGAAGCGATGGAAGCGGAGAACGGTTTCGGCGTGGGGGTTCAGTACCATCCCGAGTGGCTGGTCAGCTCTCAGCCTGCCTACCGGAACCTGTTCAGCGAGTTCGTAGACTCCGCCAAGCACTGACCTGGGTTCAGGCTTTGTTGAAGTGTTGCCACGCCGTCTCGGCGAGACCGAGCCGGTTGGCAGCCTCCGGTATGGCGGCTTCGGCCAGCGTGAGCAGCGCGTGCGTAACGCTCACGAGCGCCGTGTACGAGTCCAGCATGCTGGTGCTGCC
>CAZVTS010000043.1:2302-13860 GCA_964630175.1 uncultured bacterium | reverse complement strand
GTGGAGGGCGAGCGGGTGCGAGAAGCGCCTGCCGAACACGAGCACGCGCCGCGCGGAGGCGATCTTGGCGGCCGTGTCCTCCAGCACCCCTAAGTCCAGGTTGCTGTACGTGCGCTGCAGGTTCTCGAGCTCGCGGTCGAACACGGCCTGCACCTTGCCGAGCTCCTCGTCACCGCCGGCGTTGAGCACCAGTTGGCTGGGCGCCACCACCTCGCGCAGGTAAGCAGCTCGAGCTGCCGCCTGGAGTTCCGGGTAGCCCTTGTAACCGAGCGTCTGCGCGAAGCGCACCACGGTGGAGCGGTGCACCGCCAGGTCGCGCGCCAGCTCGGTGCTGGAGAGGTAACCCCAGCGTTCGAGGTGCTCGACCAAGTGACCGGCCAGCCTCCGCTCCTGCGGAGTGAACTCCCCGGCCGCCTGGTCCACGCGGTCCAACAGGGGCGTGGCTGCTTTAGCGCTCATTCTTCCCTAGAGTACGTCGTTTCGGCCACGCGCAACAGGGTGACCGAGGCTCAGTCCAGGGGCACGATGACGTCAAGCAGCGGGGCGTACTGCTGCGCCCCGAAGATGTCCGCGTCGCCCGCGCTGCCGCTAGGTCGCTCGCGCAGGATGGTGAACTTGATGGCGAAGGCGGGATCGTACTCCACGAAATCCGTGATCCTCGCGGGATCGAAACCGTACAGCTTGGAGACAGATTCGCGCGTGAGTACCTTGCTGCGCTTCACCATCTCGTACGAATCGCGGTCCTCGAAGATGATGTCGAAGGTTATGCGGTCAACGCCGGCGTTCTTGCTGCGCACGGTCTTGGCCAGCTCGGAGAGGCGCTTGATGGTGGGGGCGCTCACTTGACCACCTCGAGTTCTGGTGCGCTGCCGGCGGCCACTTCGGTAGTGTGCAGCTGGAACAGCTCCAGCGGGTCCTCGACACCGATGGTGTGGTTGAGGGTCCAGCGGTAGGCGGGGCTCACGCGCGTGACCTCGTCGAGCGGGAACGCCACCCCACCGGCGGTGCCCTTGGTGTTCGGGAGCCTCGCGTAGAACATCTGCCTGGTGCCGGTGAGGGTGACCTCCTCGGCCATCTCGGCGGTGGGCGCCACCCCGAACACCATGACACCCAGTTCGTGAGCGGTCTGGTGCTTGAGCGGTTCCATCTCGCCCATGACGCCGTTGCGCCCGTACACCTGATAGTGCAGTTCGTAGCCCCCGGTGGCCGGGTCGCCGAAGCGGTCCGTGACCTGCTGCTTGGCCCACTCCATCACTTCGTCGATGCGCGCTACCGTGAACGGGTCGCGTACGCCCACGAAGCCCATGTACCTCTCCCCGACCTTGCCGGCGCCCTCCAGCTTCACGCGGATCCGCTCGGACGGCTCGAACACGGCGCCGGTGACGCGGGTGGACTTCGGGTCCACCTGTTCGTACACGCAGTCCGTCATGTTGAGGGTACCGCCAGCCACGTTCTCGAAGAACGGGTTGGAGCGTTCGTACATGGCGTGCCCGGCCACGGAGGCCACCGTGCAGCGCTGGTCGGGATGCATGGCCGTTACCGTGACGTCGTCATGGGTTATGGCGCCGATGACGCTCTCCTTGCCGGCGTAAGGCTCGGCGTTGAAGGAGGCGCACTCGAGCACCTTGCCGAGGTAGTAGGAGTTGGCCTCGGAGTAGCCGGCGCGGATGGCGGGGGCCGCGAAGATGGCGGCGTCGGAGCTGCGCCCGCCGATTATGACCTCGGCGCCCTGGTTCAGGAGCTCGATGTACGGGTGCACGCCGGCCACGGCCACCACACGGTCCGTGGCGTCGAGTTCCTCCGGCGTCAGGTCGCCGCGGCCGTCCAGGCCCGTGATGCGCTCCCCTTCGGCCATGCGGCCCCGCAGGTAATCGATGGGTACCTCGGAGTAGAAGTACCCGAGCTTGAACGGCGCCAGCCCGTGCTCGGCAGCGATGTCGCGGATCATCTGCACGTAGAGGTCCACACGGCTGTTGGAGCCCGTGTCGCCAGCGGAGCCGATGATCATGGGCACGCCGAGCTTGCGCGCGGCCAGCAGCATCTTCTCGAGGTCGTGCCGCTGCCACTGCTCGGGCGCCGTGGAGGTGTCGCTTCCCAGCGGGCCCGGTCCGATGTCGTCCGAGCCGGAATCGGCAAGTATGAAGTCTGGTGCGGTGGCCACCCCTATGTTGAAGCTGTCCACCTTCAAGGGCGCGAACCCAAGGTGCCCGTTAGGGCATAGGAACCTCAGGGCCGAACCGGATTCTTCGCTCATCGCTTGCTCCTCTCACCTTCGTCGGGGTGAGGTCAATGTGTTCCCGACATTCGTTGTTGCACGTATGGCGATTTCACATCAGTTGTTGCACAAACTCTAGCAAAAGCCGCTGTGGGCGTCAACTTCGTCCGTTGGCTCGAGGACCGGCGCGCAGCCACCCGCGACTTGGAAGCCTACCGGCCGCCCGCGTCCAGTGCTAGCATCGGCGCTGGCCACACCGCGAACCAGTGGCGCGACCGACCGACCCTAACGTGATCCCGAACCTCCCGACCATCATCGCTATCTCGATCTTCATCGCAACGCTCACGCTGGTGATCTGGCGCCCCAGAGGGCTCGGCATCGGCTGGAGCGCACTGCTCGGGGCAGGAGCAGCGTTGGCCACGGGGGTGGTGGAACTCGAGCACGTGCCTGAGGTGTGGGGCATAGTGTGGAACGCCACCTTCACCCTCGTGGCGATCATCGTCACCAGCCTGCTGCTGGACGAGGCCGGCTTCTTCGAGTGGGCGGCCCTGCACATGGCGCGCTTCGGCGGCGGCAACGGGCTTCGGCTCTTCGCTCTACTCGTCCTCTTGGGCGCCGTTGTGTCCGGCCTGTTCGCCAACGACACGGCCGCCCTGGTGATGACGCCCATAGTGATGGCCATGCTCCTGCGGCTTGGCTTCGGTCCGGCGGCAACGCTGGCTTTCGTGATGGCCGTTGGCTTCGTGGCGGACACGGGGAGCCTGCCGCTGGTGGTCTCGAACCTCGTCAACATCATCAGCGCCGACTACTTCGGTCTCGGCTTCGGCGAGTACGCCGCAGTCATGGTGCCCGTGAACTTCGTATCCGTTGTCGCCAGCCTGCTGGTGCTCACCTGGTTCTTCAACGGAAGCATCCCGCGCCGTTACGACGTTTCGGACCTGCAGGCGCCAGCCTCCGCGATCACGGACGAGGCGACCTTCAAGGCCGGCTGGGCGGTGCTCGCCTGGCTGCTCCTGGGTTTCTTCGGGCTCGGCCACTTCGGTGTCCCGGTGAGCGCAGTGGCGGCTCTCGGAGCCGCGGTGCTCTTCCTGATCGCTCGTAGGGGTGGCCGCATCGACACGCGCAAGGTGTTGGCCGGTGCCCCCTGGCAGGTAGTGCTGTTCTCGCTGGGCATGTACGTGATCGTGTACGGCCTACGCAACCAGGGCCTCACGGACCTTCTGGCAGAGCTGCTGCGCCAGTTCGCTCAGCACGGCGTGTGGGCCGCGGCGCTCGGAACCGGCGTGCTCACCGCGCTCCTCTCGTCGGTGATGAACAACTTGCCCACGGTGCTCATAGGCGCGCTCTCGGTGGACACCGCCAATGCCGGCGGAGCCGTGCACCAGGCCATGGTTTACGCCAACGTGGTGGGCAGCGATCTAGGGCCCAAGATCACCCCGATAGGTTCGCTGGCCACGCTGCTCTGGCTGCACGTGCTGGCACGCAAGGGCGTGCGCGTTTCGTGGGGATACTACTTCAGAGTGGGTCTGGCGCTCACGTTGCCCGTGCTGCTGGCCACCCTCGCCGCGCTCGCCTGGCGGCTGGCCTGAGGGGCAGCGCGTCACACACCGGCATAACGCCGCTGCAGTTCCTTCACCTCGTCCGCGAACTCCAGGAACGGCCCCTCCACCGGAACGCCCGGGGCTACCTCGTTGATGGGCAAGGGCCTGACCGGCCCGGGCCGCACACCCCAAGCTCGTCGCCAGCCGAGCAGTTGCTCCGCTGAGGTGGCGTAGACGATGCGGCCCAGGCCCACCCAGGCGTGCGCCGCGGCACACATGGGACAGTGCTCACCCGAGGTGTAGACGGTGGCGCGCCCACGCTCGGCCTCCGTGAGGTTGTTGGCCGCCCAGCGGGCGATGGCGAACTCGGGGTGCTGCGTAGCGTCGCCACCAGCTACGTGGTTGTGATCCTCGAACAGGACTTCTCCGTCCGCGCTCACGAGCACCGAGCCGAACGGGGCGTCGCCGGCCTCGAGCGCTTGACGTGCCAGCTCCACGCAACGCTGCAAGTGATCGCGGTCATTACTCTCTGAACGTGCCATGCAGCCATTATGGACCAAGCGTCAGAGGCATTTAATTCCACCCTAACGCCCCTCTTTCTACACTCACCAGGAACTAGCCGGCACGAGTGACCCACAGCTGTAGCCCCCGAAGCGCAGCGCAGCAAGCCGGCGAGAGGAAGGGCACAGGTACCACCGATGATGAGAACCACCACGCTTCGCCTTCTCACAGCAGTAGTAGCGGCAGGCATGCTGATAGCAGCATGTAGCAAGCCGGCGCCCACACCTCCAGAGAACCGGACTGGCCTCTTCATCACTCCGGCCTCGGTGGCAGTGGAGGCCAACGAGCAGATCCAGTTCACCTTCGATGCGGAGGGGCTGCCCGCCGGCCTCAGCACCGTGACGTTCAACTGGAACTTCGCCGACGGCACCATCAACGCAACCGGCTCCCAGGACGTTGACGTGGTGAACAACAAGGCGAGCCACGCCATGACCTACTCCTTCGTGGCCGAGGGCGCATACGGCGTCTTCGTGAGCGTGCAGGACGAAGCCGACAACGAGATCTTCACGGGTGTTGCGCAGGTGACCGTGGGCGACGTCACCGGCTTGGAGCGCGAGTTCGACCTCTCCGTGTGCAACGCCTGGGAAGCCGCCGATCAGGGCAGCTACGGCATCACTGTAGACTACTGGGACATCAGCACCATACCCACCGGCGCCGTCTTCGACATGCAGTTCAACGCGCTCTCGCAGCCCGACCGGTACCTGATCGAGTACCCCGTGGGCACGCTGGTGCACGACACGGGCTGGCGCGGCAGCAGCGGTTACGAGAACGACCCCCAGTTCCCCGGCGGCATCGCCGGCCCCGGCCTGGGCATGGTCGAAGGGCTCTTCACGAAGGGCGCTGCCGACGAGTTCAAGATCACCATCATCGGCGGCGAACCCGGCACCCTCTGGGACTACGACATCCGCTGTAACGCCGATTAAGCCCCGAAAGTAACCGCTCAAGCTGGTTGAAACCAAGAAGAAGGAGGCGCCCCCAGCCAGATCGCCGGGGGCGCCATCCTGGTTGGGCCCGACTGCTCAGCGCCGCCAGGGCATGACCTTGCGCTCGATGAACTGCAGTAGCCAGGTGAGGCCCACGCCGAGAAGCATGACCACGAACAGCGAGGCGTACATCTTGTCGATAGATAGGATCTGCCAGTAATAGAACACCAGGTAACCCACACCCTGCTGAGCGCGGATGAACTCCACGGCAACGATGACGATGAGAGATGAGCCGAGAGCGATGCGCAGGCCGGAGAAGATGATGGGCAGCGCTGCCGGCACGATCACGTGCCTGAGCATCTGCCAGCGGCCCGCCCCGAAGTTGCGGCCGGCCTCCAGGAACACGGGCTCTATGCCCATGACCCCGGCCATGGTGTTGATGGCTATGAGGAAGAAGGCAGTGATGGCGATGACGGCCACCTTGGGGCCCTCCCCGAACGGGTTCGGGAAGATGAGCATCATGAGCGGGAAGATAGCTATCTTCGGCAGCACGTAGATGGCGGACATCATCGGGTCGAGCATCTGCCGGATGGTGCGGTTGAGGCCCATGGCCATGCCCACCAGCACACCAGGTGCAGCGCCGATGAGGAACCCGAACGCCACCCGGAACAGCGTGGCCAGCACGTGGCTCTCCGCGATCAAGCCCCAGGCACCCTTCCAACCTTGCTCAGGTAACACGGAGGGGATGAGCCACGGTCTGCCAAGCAGGCTCGTCTTGTTGAAGCGGTCGTAGGTGACTATGAGGTCCCACAGCGCCGCGCCGATGCGGCTGGGCGGCGGGAACCAGCGGCCGTTCAGGTAGCCCCAGTTCACCAGCAGTTCCCACAGAACCAGGATGAGCACGGGGAACCCAACCGCCAGGAGGCGGTTGTAGAGGGTGCGCCGGCCGGCGGGCACGCGCTTGCCGTAGCTGTCCGCAGCCAGCACGAAGAGCCCCACCACGCCAGCTGTGATAAGCCACACCAACCAGGCGGGAACGCTCATTGCGCCTCCATCGCCTTGCGCACCTCGTCCTCGAGCGCGCGCCACACGAGGCCGGTCATGGCGGCGAACTCGGCGGTGGCTGTGGTTTGAATGGTGCGCGGGCGCGGCAGAGTAACCTCGAACTCGGTCTTGTTGGTGCCGGGGTGCGCGGTCATGATCACCACACGGTCGGCCAGGAGCACCGCTTCGTCGATCGAGTGCGTGACATAAACCACCGTCTTACGGTGCTCCTCCCAGATGCGCATGAGCTCGCCCTGCAGCACCGTCTTGGTCTGCGCGTCCAGCGCTCCGAGCGGCTCGTCCATGAGGAGCACCTCGGGGTCGTTGGCCAGCGCGCGCGCTATGGCCACGCGCTGCTTCATGCCACCCGACAACTGCGCCGGGTAATACGCCTCGAACTTGGCTAACCCCACGCGGGCCAGCCACTGGCGCGCCACCTCGTAACGCTGTTGCTTGCCCTGCCCGCGCATCTGCAGGCCGAACGCAACGTTGTCCAGCACCGTCTTCCAGGGGAAGATGGCGTACTCCTGGAAGACGACGCTGTTGAGGGGCTTGCCGGGAGCGCCGGGCGCTATGGCCACGGTGCCGTCCGTGTGGGCGGTGAGCCCCGCGAGGATGCGCAGGAAGGTGGACTTACCGCAGCCGGACGGGCCCACGATGCACACGAACTCGCCTTCGCGCACGTCCAGGTTGAAATCCTGGAGGGCGACGCCGGTGCCGTGGGCCGTCTCGAAGCGCTTAGTTACGTTCCTGGCGCTGATCTTGGGTGGGGCGTCTGGCAATTACTCCCCGTACGCTCCCAGCACTTCAAGCGCCCACTCGGTGAACTCGGTGTTCACCACGTTGCTCAGGTCGAGCTCGGTGGTGTACTCGGTGCGGCCGTTCTCGCGGTGGGTGCGTTCCACGTCCGCCAGGTCGGCAACCGGGATCTCCTGGTTGGGGTCGAACACCAGCAGCGCGTCGCCGGCTACCGCCTCGGGGGTGGAGCTCACGAAGGTGAGGTAGGAGTCCACGTTGGCTTCGGAAAGGAAGTCGTCGCCCTGCATGAGGCGGGCGGCCTGCATGAGCGCCAGCGCGAAGCGCTTGGCCACTTCGGGTCGGTTGGTGACGAAGTTGTTGGAGCCCACGAAGGCAACTGTCATGGCGCCCGGAGTGAGGTCGCCAGCCAGTTCCACTGCGAAGCCGGCCTCTTCCACCTGCTGCGCGTAGGGGGAGCCTAAGATGCCGGCGTCGATGGCGCCGCCCTCGAAGCTGGCGGGCATGTCGGGGTTGGCCACGTTGATGAGGTTCACGTCGCGGATGGTGAGGCCGGCGCGCTCGAGCGCCTTGGCCGCCAGGTACTCTCCCCCACTGCCGGGGCCGCCGGCCACGGACACGGTGCGGCCGCGCAGGTCTTCGATGCTGGTAACGGCGCCGGATTCGAACAGGTCCTTACGCACCATGAGCTTGGTGGGGCTGTTCTCGAACGGCTCGAGGCCGCCCGGGGCGATGACGCGGATGTCCAGGCCCTGGTTCCAGCCGTTCCAGAGGGAGGTGACGATGGCGATGCCGCCCACGTCGATCTGGCCTTCCGTGAGGAACGCGATGGCTTCGGTGCCCGAAGCTACGCGGTTGATCTCTACGTTCAGGCCGAGCGCTTCGAACAGACCACGCTCCGCCGCCACGTAGAGCGGCGCGAACTTCATGATGGGTACGTAGGCCACGCTCACGCGCTCTGGCGGGTTAAGCGGCTCGACCTGAGCCATGGCTGCGCTGCCAACCAACAACAGCGCGGCGCAGGACAGAAGGAATCGGCGAATCGTCGCGGTCTTCACTGTGGGCCTCCCAGGGGCATCAGGCTGCGGCCTTGATGGGCCTGCCACCGCGCAACCTCAGCGGCGGCGCCTGAAGGCAACATCCTACAATGCCGCTCGCACCGAGCCTCGGAACTCGGCTCCCACCGTTAACCATGCATGAAGCGCCCCCGCGGGGCCGGTTGCCAGCGCGGGGGCCGATAGTCACAGTTGCTACCGCGGCGCCTGGCTCAGCCGCGCTTCCCGAACAGGGCTCCCAGCAGTCCGCCTACGTCCAGACCGGCCTCGCTGCTTTGCTGGTTGGCCTGGCGCCCGCCCAGCAACCCGCCGAGCAGGCTGCCTAGGTCCGCGCCGGCCGGCTGTTGCACCGCCTGTTGGGCCTGCTGTTGTGCGGCCTGTTTCTGCTGACCGCCGCCGAGCAGGTTGTTGGAGATGAAGCTCATGGCTATGGGCGCGAGCAGGGGCAGCAGCGACTCGAGCAGGCCGCTGGAGGCCTTGCTGGTGTTGCCCGCCAGTTGCTGCGCCACCTGCTGGCGCTGGTTGCCGAAGATGTGCCCGAGGATGTTGTTGCCGTCCTGCGTGTCCACCTGGTTCAGGTTCACCTGGGAGCCGCGGGCGAGGTCGTTGTTGTGCTGCGCCAGCGCCGAGGCCAGGGAAGCCGCGCCCGCCTGCGAACCGGCGTTGTCCTGCAACTTGGCGAGCAGGGCGGGCAGTGCCGCCACCAGCGCCTCGGAGGCGGTGGCTTCGTCCGTGCCCAGCCACTGGGCCAGGTCCTGCACGGGGATCTTGTTGAGCAGCTCATTGAACTGAGCGGACACGCCTTGGGCGTCCTTCAAGGTGACATTCATGTGTGTTCTCTCCTTGTTGGGTGGGTCGTGAGCTACCCCGGCGGGAGCTCCTCTGGCCCGAAGGTACCACCGGGGGCCGTTAGTAGCCTGCCCGTCGAATACGGCCCAGCAAGCTGAAGCGGGTGGGGTTAGAGCACCAACACCAGCACAAGGGAGCCCACGAGCACCGTCAGCACAAGGGCGAGCGCCAGCCGCCCACCCGTGGAGGCGAGGTTCATGGTTAGGCCAGTACCCGTGTGCGGCGGCTTCGGCACGAAAGAGCGCGTGTCGTTGGGGTTGTTGTAGAAGACGCCTCCCAGCACCCAGAACTTCGGGTCGAGGCTCGGGTCTGCCGGGTCGCTGAGCGCCTTGCGTTCCTTGATGATGGTCGGCAGGTGCAGACCGATGATCAGGAGAACAGGCAACCCGGCTAACAGCACCACGACGATGAAGAGGGGTCCCAAAGGCAGGCCTAGCCAGCCGGCGACGCTCACCCAGGCGAAGAGGACCGCCATCGAGATGTTCACATATCCGAGCGTGAGTTCGTTGGCCCGCCGCTCGGCCGGCACCAGGTAGCGACTGCGGCCCAGTAGTACGTTCACCGTCAGCATGAGGAACACCAGCAGGGCGCCCGCGAACAGAGCGCCGAAAGCGCTGAAGACGCTCTTCTGACTGAAAGCGTCGGCCTGCCCGGCGGCGTTCCAGTGGGTGGGGATCAGTTCCGGCAGGTCCGAGTAGATGGTGAGGCCCCACACGGCAGTGGTCAGGAGCAACACGAGCGCGAAGCCGTGCGTTAGCGCGGCGGTGCGGGAAAGGGTTGGTGGGGGCTCTCTGCTCATCGCTTGACTAGCTCCGCTTTCAGCTTAACGCCTCAGAACCGCATTCGCTTATCTGAGGGACCGCGAACCCGGCAGACCTGAAGGGCCGCGCCTGCCATAGTGAACCCTATGATCGTCTACACCTCCGAACTGGCGGGCTTACGCCCGGACCAACTGCACGGCTTCTTCGAAGGCTGGATTAACCCGCCGACGCCCGAAACGCACCTGAGACTATTGGCCGGATCGAGCCGCGTGATGCTGGCACTGGACGCCGAAGGAGGCCGCGTGGTCGGCTTCGCCACCGCCATCACGGACGGCGTGCTCAGCGCTTACATCCCACTGCTCGAGGTCCTCCCGGAGTACAGACACAGGGGCGTTGGTTCCGAGCTGATCGGGCGGCTCTTGGAGGCGCTCGAGGGTCTCTACATGATCGACTTGCTGTGCGACCCCGAGCTTCAGCCCTTCTACCAGAGGCTGGGCATGACGCCAGCGGGCGGCATGATGATAAGGAACTACTCTTGGCAGAGCCGGGCGTAGCCGCGCCGCGTTTGCCCGGCTAGGACGCCCGTGCCTTTGCGCCTGTCACCACGCGTCTGCCAACCACCAGGGCGATGAGCCCGTGCACCAGAACTGCCACGCCAACGCCCAACAGGTGCCCCGCCCACCCGACGCCGTTGGCGGGGCTCAGCACGGCTAGGGCCCACACACCGAACGGCACGAACAGGCACAACGCCGTCCACAAGCCAGGGTTATAGCTTCTGAGAACCACGGCCATCACGAGGTGCAGGGCGGCGTTAAGCAGCACCGTGTACGCGGCGATGAGCCCGAACCCCAAGTCCACCAGCCCAGCAAGCAGCAGCACCAGAAGGAACAGTAGCCACACGCCACCCACGTTGATCCACAAGGTGGCCTGGGGCGTGAGCGCCTCCGCCCCGCCAGCCAGTTGCCGGTTCAGGAAGCGCCTGAAGCGGTCGCCGTAATGCTCCTCCACCTGATGCACGAGGTACAGGAGCAGCAGCAGGTACGTGAGGACGAGCCCCGTGGGCCAGGCTCCAACCACGAGGGGCAGCAGAAAGGTCAGGAACACGGCGGTTACAGTGCCTGCGAAAGGCCAGTTGCTGCAAAGCCAACTCACCGGGTTGGGACTAGTGCGAGGGATGGCCCGCGGGTTAGCACCAGGCGTCATAACGGCCTCCAGTGAGCCAGGTAGACGCCATGGCTCACGCTCAGGAGTATCGACCTGGGCCGGGCTTCGCGCCGTGTCCGTTGGCAGCCACTTGCCCGCGCTCCCTAGCTCTTAACTCCGGGTGCGCTCCTCGGCCACCACGAGGTGCAACCACATGAGCAGCACACCGAAGAGCACGACAGCCACGGCCTGATGGATCACTGCGAGCGAGATGGGAACGAAGAGGAGCAGCGTCGCTACGCCCAGGCCGAACTGCAACGACACGGTGGCGAGCAGCGCCATGCCCCAGCGAGCGTGAGCGGCCGAACCCTCGCGCGCAGCCACTCGGCGTGCCACCACCAGTGCCCACAGCGCTAGGCCAAGCAGGACGAGCGGCAAGGTGCGGTGGATCCACTGCACCAGCGCGATGTTGTCTACGAAGTTGCGAAGGGCGGGATCGAGCCGCCAAGCGTGGGGTGGCAACAGGCTGCCCGCCATGAGCGGGTAGGTGTTGAACGCCTTGCCGGCATCCAACCCCGCCGTGAAGGCGCCGTACACCACCTGAACGGCGAGCACCACGAAGAACCAGACTAGCAACGTGCGAAGCTTCTCCAGGTCTGGGCGTCGGGTGGCTGGCACGGCTAGGCGCTCCCCGCCCGGTCGAGGCCGGA
>CAZVTS010000043.1:0-2202 GCA_964630175.1 uncultured bacterium | reverse complement strand
TCTGGGCGTCGGGTGGCTGGCACGGCTAGGCGCTCCCCGCCCGGTCGAGGCCGGAAGGCTGTGGTTGGTTGCTGCGCCCGCCCGCGTGTCCCTCCGTCTTCGGCGCCGGTAGGAAACCGGCACCCGTCCATAAGCAGACGCCGAACACGGTGAACGCCAGCGCGAGGTGAGCAGCCAACCGCTCATGCGCCACGGAGGGCCGGTCGACCAGGCCGCTGGCCACCATGAACCAGCCCATCACGCCTTGGGCGGCGCCGAGCGCGAGGATCAGGAGCAGCCGCCGCGTCAACGCCGGCCGCAGGTAGCCGCGCGCCCAGAACACCAGGAACGGCACGATGAACACCAGGCCGATGAAGCGCGCCAGCATCCGGTGCGCGTACTCCCAGAGGTATATGAACTGGTACTCGGCCAACGTCATGTTCGGTCGCAGGATCTGGTACTCGGGGTAGCGCTGGTACTGGGCGAAGGCGGCCTGCCAGTCCGCCTCGCTAAGCGGAGGCACCACGCCTATGAGCGGCTCCCAATCGACGATGGATAAGCCGGATTCGGTGAGGCGCGTGATGCCGCCTATAACCACGATCACGAACGTGAGCAGAGCCCCGGTCCACAACCACAGGCGCACGTGGCGGCGCCGACGCTCGCTCAGGTGACCAGCGAGCGCCGGGGACCGCGGCGGTGTTGCCGCGTGCGCGTGACTGCTTCGCATGGCAGACATTATCACTCCTCCCAAGAACGGGCGCGGCCCAGGACGAAGCGTCCCGTTGCACCGCCGCGGCCCCAAGAGAAGAACAATGTAACGACAGGATACAGTACAGGTACATGGCTTGCCATATACTACGCATGGCAAGCCAAGTATTGGCAGGAGAAGAGCATGACCCAACAACCCACTACCACCCTCGAGAAAGCGGCGTTCGACCGCCGCAACTCGCTCGGGCACCAGGTCAACTACGTAGCCCGACTGTTCGCGCAGTCGATCCGCACGAGGATCGAGCCACTCGGCGTGGTGCCCGGCCAGCTGGCCCAACTGCTCGCCCTATACGAACAGGACGGGGTGACCCAGACAGAGCTATGCGAACGGGTACGCATCGACCAGTCCACCATGGCGCACACCCTGAAGCGCATGGAGCGCGACGGCCTAGTCACGCGCAAGCTCGACAGCACCGACCGGAGGCGGGCACAAGTGCTTCTCACGCCCCGCGCCGTAGAGCTCAGGCGCGAGGTCGAGAACGCCGCCGAAGAAGTGAACGCCATCGCCCTTCAAGGCGTTGACCGAGAGAGCGTGGAGCAGCTACTCGGCACCCTAGCCACGCTGATCACCAACCTAGAAGCCGATCAAGGTGTGAGCAAGAACCAATGAGAGAGGTCACGAAGATGCCAACCACCACCGCGGACACCTACACCCGCGCTCAGCAGGCGCTGCACTGGATAAGCGCCTTACTGATCATCGCCATGTTCCCTATGGGCTTCATCATGGCGCGCACCGATGACGCCGCCCTCCGCACCGCCCTGTACTCCGCACACGCCGTAGACGGCCTGCTCATCGTCGTCACCTCCGTGGTGCGGCTGGTCCTTGCCCGCCGTCGGCCGGTTGCGCCACCACCCGGCCTACCCCACTGGAACGAGGTGTTACACGTCACCATCCACCGCCTGGCATTGATAGTGCCGCTGCTCCTGGCCCTCAGCGGCCTCGGCACGATGGTCACGAACGGCATCCTGCCGGGCGCGCTGCAGCCGGGGACCGTCATCCCAGCCGTCCTCGAAGACGCCCGCGCCCAGACCGCGCATCGCTTCATGGCCTGGGCCTATATCGCACTCCTGCTCATGCACGTTGCCGGGGTGATGCGCTACCAATTCACCAAGGGCGATGTAATGAAGCGTATGGGCGTTCACGGGTTCCCGACCAGGACGGTGCGGGACACAGCCCTGACCAGCGACGCCAGCTAACAGGCAGCCCCACACCCCCAAGATCGGTGGCCCACAGCCTTGGGAAGGATGGCTCCCTATGCGTGCGCCCCGTTATAGATGAGGGATGGCTTCAGACCTGGCACCGAACAAGCGGGCGAATCGTCATGCGGTCTCCTTCTATAACAGGATCCTGTTGCATTTTCCGACAGGATGCTGTAGATTGTCTAACAGGTCCCTGTAGCACAGGGCCTGTTGACTTTTGAAAGGAGTCACTTTGAACACGCATTCACTGCGCAG
>CAZVTS010000042.1:0-22818 GCA_964630175.1 uncultured bacterium | reverse complement strand
GCAACCCACGAAGAAGAGCACCTCGAAGTCGGGGTTCTGCTCCACCGTGGGCACCTCGATGCCCTCGGCCCACTCCATGCGCTTGTCGGCCGCGAGGCTCCAGGGATTGCCGGTGCGCTCCATGCCGCGGAAGGCGGTCTGCAGCTCGGCGGGGAACTCGCCCTGCATCATCACGAGGTCGCGGCGCATGTCGACGATGTCGATCATCTGTTCGCAGCCCACGGGGCACACTTCCATGCAGGCGCCGCAGGTGGTGCACGCCCAGATGGCCTCGGGCGAGAGCGCGAACTCGATGAGCGGCCGGGGGCTCTCGGCCCCGCCGGCGAAGTCGCTGATGATGTTGTTCAGCTCGTAGCGCTTGTTCACCTCAAGCGCCGCCGGGCTGAGCGCCTTGCCCGTGGTGTTGGCCGGGCACACGTTGGCGCAGCGGTTGCACTGGATGCAGGCGTAGGCGTCGAGGATCTGCGGGAAGCGCAGGTGCTCCAGCTTGGCTGCGCCGAACTGCTCGGCGTTCTCGTCCTCGAGGTCGAGCGGCTCGAGCACGCCCGTGGGCACGGGCGCCAGTTCGGGCGTGCGCCTCTCAAGCGAGAAGTTGACGGGCGCCGCGAACAGGTGGATGTGCTTGGAGCGCGGGAAGTACGGCAGGAACGCGAGGATGAGGCCCAAGGCCAGCCACCAGAAGATGTGCCAGCCGATCATGCGGTTGTCGCCGAAGCCCACCGCGTTGGCGATGGCGCTGGAGAACGGCTGCCAGGCGTCCGCGTGGCCCGTGCCGGCGAGCATGAAGCTCTCGGCCAGCAGCCGCGAGCCCACGTGCAGGAGGATGAAGAAGCCCACTATCAGGCTGTCGCGCTTCACGGAGCCCTGCTGCACGTCCTCGTGCATGAGCGTGCGCGGGCCCCACTCCATGGTCTTCGGCTTCACGATGAAGCGCCTTATGAGGAAGTAGACGACCCCGAGGAGGATCAGCATGGTGAGGATGTCGGCGCCGAGGCGGTAGACGTTGCCCAGCACCCCGAAGTTCATGGCCTCCAGCCAGCTGCGGGGCAGCAGCCCCACGAGGGCGTCGAACACGTTCACCAGGAGGTAGAGCACGAAGCCGTAGAAGATGAACGAGTGGAACGTGCTGGCCACGGGCCGCGCGCGGAACACCGTCTTCTGGCTCATGGTGCGCAGGATGCCGTCCGTGAGCCGGCGCGCCAGGCCGTTGAGCCGGGGGATGGTGGTGCCCTTGTCGCCCCGCGCCACCGCGCGCCAAACCTTGGCGAAGCCCAGGTACGCGAAGTACATGGCCGCAGCCGCGAAGAGTACGAAGATGACCTTCTCGGGGATGCTGAGCATTTGGCGTCAGTCTATCCGTAAGTCGTCACACGCGCACCGTGACATTTTGTACTGAGTACAAGTTTGGCTTGGGCCGGCATGGATTAATCCCGGATGTCGGTTACCTCACAAACGGGTGTCTCGCTTTGGATATATTGGCCCTACCACGGAAAGGAGGTGGTCTTATTAGTAACCGTAAACAGCTGACCAGTGGAGGTGCCCGCCGAGGGTAACCCAAGGACCGCCTCCTGAGAGACACCATCAGGTTCCCTCAGAACCAGGCAGGCACCGCCCCGCCCCAGACATTCACTGGGGCGGGTTTCTTTTAGTCTTTGGCTCTTACTTGCCGAGCAGGCGCCAGGCGGTGGGGAGCAGCGTCATGGCCACCCCGAGCTTGATGAGGTCGCCCGCCACGAACGGCGCCAGCCCGACCGCCAGGGCGGTGCTCACGTTGCCGCCGAGCGCCACCGTCAACCACGCCACCCCGAACAGGTAGATCACCAGGGTGGCGGCCAGCATGGCTACCGCCGCGCGCACGTAGGTGCGGTCCCAGCCGCGGTCGGCCAGCACCCCGAGCAGCGCCGCCGCCGCCACGAAGCCGACGAGGTAACCACCGGTGGGCCCGAGCAGGTAGGCGAACCCGGCACCGCCGCCGGCGAAGAGCGGCAGGCCCACGAGGCCGAGCAGCGCGTAGGCGCCGGTGGTGAGCACGCCCAGGCGCGCGCCGTAGGCCGCGCCGAGCACGAGCACCCCGAGCGTCTGCCCGGTGATGGGCACGGGACCGATCTGCAGTCTTAGTTGCGCCAGGAGCGCCAGGAACGCCACCCCCACACCGACGAGTACCAGCGGCCTGAGTGCCGCGCGGCTGGAGCTGGCGGCCTTCACGGGCACGAGGCGATCTACTAGGCTGCCCCCTGCGGTGCTTGCGCTTGCGGTGGAACTACTGTGGCTCATCATCTGGTGACGCCTCCTGCGCTAGACAGTACCGCCTATACTTGCCTCGTGCCCACCACCAGCACCGAACCGCGCGTCTCCGACTGGGTCACCAGCGTCCAGACCGCCTTCCCCCACATGGCCAACCCCTTAGGCACGCTGTTCGGGGGCGAGGTCCTCGCCCTCATGGACGTGGGCGCCGCCGTGGCCGCGCAGCGCTTCTGCCGCTCGGTGGTGGTAACTGCCTCCACCGAACCGATCGACTTCCGCAACCCCATCTACATGGGCGAGATAATCGAACTCAAGTGCCGCGTGGCCTGGACGGGCCGCAGCAG
The DNA here is from genome assembly GCA_964630175.1 of uncultured bacterium. Taxonomy (GTDB): domain Bacteria; phylum Deinococcota; class Deinococci; order Deinococcales; family Trueperaceae; genus JAAYYF01. Next base: position 20,230 of record CAZVTS010000042.1, on the reverse strand, counting down.
CATGATCGTGCGCTGCGAGGTGCACGGCGAGAACCCACTCACGGGCGACCGCCGCCTATGCACGATAGGCCACCTGAACTTCGTGGCCCTGGATCCGGACGGCCGCCCCTGCCCCGTGCCCACCCTCAGGGTGGAGACGGACATGGAGAAGCGCCACTGGGAAACGGGCGCTCGCGTGCGCGAGGACATAATGCGCCGGCGCGACCGGAAGCAGCCCGAACCGTCCTGAGCGGGCGCGGCGGGCGGGCGCCGCAGGCCGGAGCGCGGGCCCTGCGGGAGCGCTAGCACTCCTTTTTCGACTACTTCCGAACTGCTTAACTCGGGCGGGAACTGAAGCAGTTCGGAACCAAGCGTTAAGAGCACACCCCACCCCTCCGCCCGCGTAACAGAAAGCGTCCCCACAACCATCATCCGCCCCTGAGAACTGGCGGCCGGCCTTGGTACCATCGGTATGGCCGCGCCGCCGTGGCGCGCGAAGGCGTCAGGAGGCACTCCCCAATGTCCAACACCGACAGTTCCACCAACGAAGGCAGGGGCAACACGTCCCCGCAGGTAGATCCCGCTCTCGAGCAGCGCGCCGTGAACACCATCCGCGCGCTCACCATCGACGCCGTGGAGGCGTCCGGCGACGGTCACCCCGGCATGCCCATGGGCGCCGCCGCCATGGGTTACACGCTCTTCACGAAAGTCATGCGCTATAACCCGCGCAACTCCAAGTGGGCCAACCGCGACCGCTACGTGCAGTCGGCCGGGCACGGCTCCATGCTCCAGTACTCGCTACTGCACCTAGCGGGCTTCGACCTCACCATGGACGACCTGCGCAACTACCGCCAGTGGGGCTCCCGCACGCCCGGTCACCCGGAGTACGGCCACACGGACGGGGTGGAGACCACCACCGGACCGCTCGGGCAGGGCATCTCCACCGCCGTGGGCATGGCGCTGGCCGAAGCGCACCTGGCCGCCCGCTACAACCGCCCCGGCCACAACGTGGTGGATCACCACACCTACGTGATCGCTTCCGACGGCGACCTCATGGAGGGCGTGTCGAGCGAGGCCTCCTCACTGGCCGCGCACTTAGGCCTGGGCAAGCTCATCGTGCTGTACGACGACAACAGCATCTCCATCGACGGCACCACCAACATCACCTTCACCGAGGACGTCACCAAGCGCTACAAGGCGTACGGCTGGCACACCCACACGGTGATGAACGGCAACGACGTGCAGCAGCTCACGGCCGCCATCGAAGCCGCCAAGGCCGTGCCCGACAGGCCGAGCCTCATCGCCGTGCGCACCATCATCGGCTTCGGCTCGCCCGACCTGGCCGGCACCTCCAAGGTGCACGGCTCGCCCCTGGGCGCCAAGGAGGCGGAGCTCACCAAGGAGAACCTGGGCGTCACCTGGCCCGCGTTCACCGTGCCGGATGACGTGCTGGCGCTCTACCGCCAGGCGGTGCCTCGCGGCGAGCAGGCCGAGGCCGAGTGGAACGAGCTCTTCGCGGCCTACAAGAGCGCCCACCCCGAGCTGGCGGCCGAGTTCGAGCGCGTGATGGCGGGCGACCTGCCGGCCGGGTTCGACGCCAACATGCCCACCTTCCCCGTGGGCGAAGCCGTGGCCACCCGCAAGGCTTCCAACGTGGCGCTGAACGCACTGGCCAAGAACATGCCGGAACTGCTCGGCGGCTCGGCCGACCTGGCGGGCTCCAACTTCACGGACATCGACGGCGAGACGGCCATGGCGCCCGGCGATTACGCGGGCCGCATAGTGCACTTCGGCATCCGCGAGCACGGCATGGCGGCCGTGGCCAACGGCCTCTCGCTGCACGGCGGCGCGCGCCCCTTCGTGGCCACCTTCCTGATCTTCTCCGATTACCTGCGGCCTGCCCTGCGCCTCTCGGCGCTCACGCAGCAGGGCGTCGTCTACGTGCTCACGCACGACTCCATCGGCCTGGGCGGCGACGGCCCCACCCACCAGCCCATCGGCGAACTCATGTCGCTGAGGCTCATCCCCAACGTGCAGGTCATCCGCCCGGCGGACGCCAACGAAACGGCGCAGGCGTGGGCGCTGGCGGTGGCGTCCAAGGGCTCCCCCACCGCGCTGGCGCTCACGCGGCAGAACGTGCCGAACCTGGCCATCCCGGCTGGCGCAGTGAAGCGCGGCGCCTACGTGCTGGCCGAAGCGGGCGCCGAGGGCGGCCTGGCGCAGGGCGCCGCCGGCGCCTGGACGGACCCGGCGCAGGCCGGCGCCGCGCAACCGGACGTGATCCTCATAGGCACCGGCTCCGAGGTGCAGCTCTGCCTGGCCGCGCGCGACCAGCTCGAGGCGCAGGGCGTGCGCACGCGCGTGGTCAGCATGCCGAGTTTCGAACTGTTCGAACAGCAGGGCGCGGAGTACCGTGACGCTGTGCTGCCGCCCGCCGTCAGCGCGCGCGTGGCCGTGGAAGCCGGCGCCACCCTCGGTTGGGAACGTTGGGTGGGTTCAGGAGGCGTGGTCGTAGGCCTCGACCGCTTCGGCGCCTCCGCTCCCGGCAACGTGGTCATGCGCGAGTTCGGCTTCACCGTGGAGAACGTGGTGTCGGCGGCACGTACCAGCATGGCGAACCGCGGCTAGAATGCTGCTTGCCGTGAGACCTTTGGAGGAACTATGCCGCTAACGACCACACGCAGAAGGACAGTGCGCGCCGTGAAGCGCATGGCGGGCATCCTCGCCGTGGCCGCTGCTCTGGTGCTCAGCACCGCTTCGGCTCAACAACTCACCAACTTGCTGCCGCAGGAAACGTTCGCCGCCATGGGCGTGAGCGGCATAGCGCAGCACGAGGCCAAGTTCCAGCCGTTCATCAACGAGTGGCAGCGCCTGGGCCTCACCGAGCTCCTCACCAAGGCGTTCCCCGACGACGAGGAGTTCGATCTCGACGTGGACGCCGCCATACCGGCGGAGCTGCAGGACCTCGACCTGTTCGACGTGATCGGCAACGAAGTGTGGGTGGCGGTGTCCGCCTCCCGCACCAACCCGCTGCCGGCCATCAGCGCCGTGGCCCGCGTGTCGCCCGAGGCGGCGGCCGCGCTGGAGCAGGCGCTGGAGCGCGAAGCAGCCGACGGAGAGTTCCAGGTCCTGACGGAAGGCAACATCCAGTTCCGCGTCGGCGCGGAGAGCGAGTTCGAGGACCCGGTGGCGCTCGCCATCGACGGTACCTTCGTGGCCGTCTCCAGCAACCCGGACGTGCTGCGTGGCATCCTGCGCCGCTACCAGGGCGCTGCCGAGCCGAACTTCCACGACAGCCGCGGCTACTCCGAAACGGTGGCGCCGCTGCTGCCAGCCAACGCCGTGATGTTCGTGGACCTGCCTCACGTCGTGGACCTGGCCGAGCCGTTCGCTGCCGGCCTGGGCTTCGACGCCAGCATCGACCGCCTGGCGCGCGCGCTGCGCACGTTCGGCTCCTACGCCTCGGTTACCCGCATCACCAACCAGGGCTTCGAGACCCTGAGCCTGCAGGTGCTGGGCGACCGCAACTTAGACCCCGCCCTCTACGACCTCCTCTCCACCAACGTGCCGGCCTCCAGCTCGGCGCAGGCGTTCGTTGACGCCAGAGCGGTGAGCTACCAGGCCACCGGCGTGAACGTCTCCGCCTGGTGGAACTACATCTCCGACCTGGCCGCCGACCTCCCAGAGGTGGGCATCGGCAACCTGAACGACTTCCTGAGCATGAACTTAGGCCTCGACCTCAACGAGATGCTGTTCGGCTGGATGGGCACCACCTTCGCCACCGTGACCCCGTTCACCACCACCGCCAGCATCGGCATGACGCCCGACAACCTGCTGGGCGACAGCCTCTACCTGATCGAGACCACCGACCCCGCCGCTGCGGAGCAGGGCCTGCAGATGCTGTTCAGCATGGGCAGCATGTTCGCCGGCGCGTTCCTGGACCCGTTCGGTGAAGGCGACGGCATGCCGGCCGAACCCGCCCAGCGCAACGTGGCGGGCGCTAACGTCACCAGTTACGAGATGGGCGAGGGCGTCACTCTGGAAGTGGCCATCACAGGCGGTTACGTGCTGGTTGCCACCGGCAGCAGTGCCATGGACAACGCGCTGCAGGCGCGGGCCGCCGGCGGCGCCCTACCGGCCACCCTGGCAGCGCTCGCCGGCAACGTACCGAGCGGCGCCGGCAGCGTCACCCTGCAGGACGGCGCGGCCACGTACCGCATGCTGGGCCAGGCGCTCACCTCGCAGTTCGGCCTCTTCTCGGGCCTCCTGAGCTCGGACATCGACTTCGACGCCGCCGAGCAGGCCAGCGACGCGCTCGGCGAGTACATCGAGTTCCTCGCCCGCAAGGCTGGCGGCCAGTACGGCTACGGCGTGGCCGACGGCGGCGTGCTGCGCGCCTACTCGCTCATGCAGGTGGACTGGTAAGAGCGTCTCGGCGGCCAGCGCTAAGCGCCCCGCTGAGCCTTCAGTAGTTCAGTAGTTCAAGCGCCAGTGGCGCGGCGGGCCAGCAGTTCCGGCCAGAGCCGCGCCACTGCCTCTTCCAGCTCCGCCTCGCCGGCCGAGTTATCTATCACGAAGTCCGCCCGCGCCGCCTTCTCGTCCTGCGGCATCTGCGCAGCGTCGCGCTGACGCACCTGCTCCTCCGAGAGCCCCGAGCGCTGCATGACGCGCGCGGTCCTCACGGCCAGCGGGGCCACCACCACCAGCGTCACGTCCACGCTCTTGTCGAGGCCCACCTCGAAGAGGAGGGGCACGTCGTGCACCACCACGGGCGGCGGCTCGGCCTGCCCCAGCGCCTCCACCTGCAACTGCAGGCGCCTGAGGCCCACCCAGGGGTGGATTATGGAGTTGAGCACCGACCGCGCCGCGGGGTCCGCGAACACGGCTGCGGCCACCGCCTGCCGGTCCAGCTCGCCGTCCTTCACGAGCTCCGCCCCCAGCTCGGCGCCTATGCGGTTCAGCACCGCCGGGTCGCTGGTGGCCTGGCGCGCCAGGTCGTCCGCGTCGATGATGAACGCCCCGTGTTCGGCCAGCAGCCTCGCCACGCTCGACTTGCCGCCGCCGATGTTGCCCGTTAGTCCCACGATCAGAGGTCGTACTCTGGAGCCCAGGATGCGTGGTGACGAGCCTAGTGAGCGTTCCGGATCCGGCACACGTGAGTCTACCCGTGGCGCCGCCGGCTCAGCGCCCGCCGCCGTGCGCGACCTGCTCGCCCACCTCCGGCCCTGGCCCACGGGCGGCTGGCTGGTGGGCGGCGCGCTTCGCGACGCTCTGCGGGGCGCGAGGTCCAACGATCTCGACTGGGTGGTAGCCGACCCGCGCAGCGCAGCGCAGCAACTGGCGGCCGCGCTCGGCGGCTCACCGTTCGAGATGGACGCCGCCAGGCGGCACTGGCGGGTGGCCCTGGCCGGCGGCCCCGTGCACGACTTCGCCCCGCCACGCCACGGCGGCGCCGACATAGAGGGCGACCTGAGGCTGCGCGACTTCACCATCAACGCCATGGCACTCACCGAGACCGGCGAGCTCATAGACCCCCTGAACGGCCAGGCGGACCTGAAGGGGAAGCTCGTGCGCATGACCTCGCGGGCGGCCCTGGAGGCGGACCCGGTGCGGGCACTGAGGGCGGTGCGCTTCGCGGCCACCCTGCGGTTCCGCCTGGAGGATGAGACGCTGGCGGCCGCGACCGAGGTCGCCACGGCGCAGGCCGAGGGCGCGGCGCCCCTGCCGGCGTTCGAACGGGTGGGGGCGGAGCTCGCGCACCTGATGGCCGCCCCGACCGCCGCGCAGGGCATGCAGCTCCTCGGCGACCTGGGCATGTTCCGCCGCTACCTGCCGGAGCTGGAGGCCGCTCGCGGCGTTACCCAGGGGCGCGGCTTCCACCACCTGGACGTGCTGGATCACTCGCTGGAGGCCCTCAACCAGCTGCTGCACGGCTTCCCCGCTGCGGACGCTGCGCTCAGGTGGGCCACGCTGCTGCACGACGTGGGCAAGCCGCCCACCGCCGGGCGTGGGCCGTTCGGCCGCGTCACCTTCTACGGGCACGACAAGGTGGGGGCGGAGCTGGCGGCCACGGCGCTCAGGCGGCTGCGCATGGAGGCGGGGCTGGTGGAGCGCGTGGCCGGCCTGGTGCGCTACCACATGCTGCCCCTGCCGCAGGGGGAGCGGGCGGCGCGGCGCTTCGTGCACCGGCGCCGGGCGCTGCTGCCCGACCTGCTGAAGCTGATGATCGCCGACCGGGAGGCAGCTCGCGGCCCCCTGTCGAGCGTGGCGGGCCGGAACGCGTACCGCGTGGCGCTGGGTCAGGTCATAGCGCTCCTGGCCGAGGAGCCGCCGCAGCAGGAGCCGCTGCTCAGGGGCGGCGAGGTGATGGAGCTGCTGGGGCTGGAGCCGGGGCCGCGGGTGGGCGAGGCGCTGGCGCTGGTGGCCGAGGCGCGGGCGCTGGGCGACGTGCACGACGCCGCGGAGGCGCGGGCGCTACTGCTGCGCTACGCGCGCGCTCAGGGTTGGTTGGAGAACTGAACCCGTAGGTTCCGAGGGGCATGCACACGGGCGCCGGCCGCGCCGGTAGCTCAAGCGGCCGGGCCGCTTACTGCAGGCTCACGTCCAGCACGATGTCTTCCACGCCCGGGGTCATGTCGTACACGGGTGCGTCGCCGGGGAAGCGCACGGTGAACACGTTCCAGCCCGCCCGCATCTGCAGCTCCACGCCGGCGGCCGTGAGGGTGGTGGCCTTGTCCACGTACAGGAGCGTGTAGAAGCCGATGGGGTTGTCCAAGTTGGTGATGCCGATGTACGTGCGGTCCACCAGCATGTCGAACACGTTGTTGCCGTTCTCGTCCACGTACATGTTGATGCGCGCCACGGCCACGTTGGCGTCGTCAGGCGAGACGCGGTACTCGTTCTGAAGGCCCGGCAGGATGACGCTGCCGCTGCGGAAGGGGCGGAGGTGCTCGGAGGGTATCTCACCCGGCGCGAGCCTGAAGGTGCCGGCCACGGGCGCCACGGAGGCCACCTGCAGGCCCCAAACGTTGTCGGCGTCCACCACGTGGATGGCCACGAGCGTGTTGTCGGCCAGAGCTTCGGTGCTTTGAACCAAGCCGCTGAAAACAGCGCCCTGCTGAGCGAACGCCGCCGGGAAGACCAGGGCGAACACCAGCACAGCGGTGAAGAGCAGTCGTCTCATGAGGGTCTCCAAGTCAGAAGAGGGTAGCACGGGCATCCTTAGGGCGACCCGCGGGAGTGCATGGCGGAGCGAGCCCTGGCGGCCGAACGGACCTTGCACCGCGCTGGGACGGGCTTCTGGCATCGTCCAGAGTCATATCACATCATCCCTGCCGCAGGTTGCGCCGTAGATGAGTGAAGGTAGCGCGCGGTTAACCAGCCGCTTAACGCGCCGCGCCCTCGTCGTAACCGTGAGGATGCGCCTGATGCCACGCCCAGGCGGTCTCCACGATCTCCTCCAGGCTCTCGCGGGTCGGAGCCCAACCGAGCTCGGCTCGCGCCCGGCTGCTGTCGGCCACCAGCACCGGCGGGTCGCCCGCCCGGCGCGGCGCCTCCACCTCGGGTATGTCCGCACCAGTGACCTTGCGGCACACGTCGATGACCTCGCGCACCGAGTAACCGCGGCCGTTGCCGAGGTTGTAGGTGCGCGCGTCCGAAGGCTGCAGCGCCTCCAGCGCCAGCACGTGCGCTTCGGCCAGGTCCAGCACGTGCACGTAATCGCGCACGGCGGTGCCGTCCGGCGTGGGGTAGTCGCTGCCGAACACGGCGATGTGCTCGCGCTTGCCCGCCGCCACCTGCAGGGTGAGGGGTATGAGGTGGCTCTCCGGCCGGTGGTCCTCACCGCGCAGCGCGCTGGCGCCCGCCGCGTTGAAGTAGCGCAGGGCGGCGAAGCCGAGCTCGGTGGTGCGCGCCAGCCAGCCGAGCGTGCGCTCGATGAGGAGTTTCGACTCGCCGTACACGCTCTCCGGGCTCAGGGTAGCGGTCTCGGGGATGGGCACGGCGCTGGGCGTGCCGTACACGGCGGCCGTGGACGAGAGCACGAACCGTTTCACGCCCCAGCGCGTGAGGCTCCCCAGCAGCGCCAGGGTGCCCGCAGTGTTGTTGCCGAAGTACTTCATGGGTTGCGTCATGGACTCGCCCACCAGCGAGAAGGCCGCGAAGTGGAGCGCCGCCTCGGCGCCCAGGTCGTTGACGGCGTAGGCCACCAGGTCGGCGTCCGCCACGCTGCCATGCACGAACGGCACACCGTCCGGCACGCTGGCCCGGTGGCCGGTGCTCAGGTCGTCCAGCACGATGGGCTCGTGGCCGCGCGCCAGGAGGGTTTCGACGGTCACGGAGCCGATGTACCCGGCGCCGCCAGTGACTAGGACTTTCATGTGCAGCAGTGTAAGCGAAAGCCCGGCACCGCTACGCAGCCGCTTCGCCAGGAGCGCCTGGAAGGGCGATACTGGTGCAACAGGAGGACAGCATGACCACGCCTAGCAAACCCGCTGCCGCGGGAGCGTCCACCACCAGCACCAGCACCACGGGCCAGATCTGGTTCGATGGCCAGCTGGTTCCCGAGGCCGAGGCCAAGGTCTCGGTGCTCACCCACGCGCTGCATTACGGCACCAGCGTCTTCGAGGGCATCCGGGTGTACGAAACGGACCGCGGTCCCGCCGTCTTCCGGCTTCACGAGCACGCCAAACGCCTGCTCGATTCCGCCCGCATCCTCCTCATGCGCTCGCCCGTGAGCGTCAACGACGTGGAGGACGCCATCCTCCGCACGCTGCGCGCCAACGGCCTGAAGTCCGGGTACGTCAGGCCGCTCCTCTGGTACGGGTCGGACAGTCTGGGCATCAACCCGGGCAGGAACCGCACGCATTTCATGGTGGCCACCATGCCGTGGGGCAGCTACCTCGGCGAGGACGTGGTGCGCCAGGGCGCCAAGCTCATGACGAGCTCGTGGCGCCGCAGCCCGGGGGACGTCATGCCCACCAAGTCGAAGGCCGGCGGCAACTACATCAACTCGGTGCTCGCCAACCAGGAGGCGCGCAATAGCGGCTTCGACGAGGCCCTGCTGCTCGACAAGGAGGGCTACGTGGCGGAAGGCTCCGGCGAGAACGTGTTCTTCTTCATGGGCGACGTGCTCTACCCCATAGCTCACTCCGTGAACCTGCGCGGCATAACGCGCGACAGCGTCATCCAGATCGCGCGCTCCATGGGCACCGAGATCGTGCCCACCATGGCCACGCGCGACGAGCTCTACATAGCCGACGAGATCTTCCTGGTGGGCACCGCGGCCGAGGTCACGCCCGTGGCCAGCCTCGACCGGAGGCCCATCGGGCACGGCCGCGCGGGCGAGCGCACCCTGGCCATCCGCCAGCGCTACCTGGACGTGGCCACCGGCAAGGTGCCGGAGTTCGAGCATTGGCTCACTTACGTCGACCGCTGATAGCAGCCCACCTCCGGTAGCGAGGGCCTACGCATGACCGGCCTGGCCCTCGCACTGGTGTTCGGTTCGGCGTTCATCCACGCCACCTGGAACCTGCTCGCCAAGCGCGCGGCGGGCGGCGTGGAGTTCGTGTGGCTCATAGCCCTGATCACCAGCGTCGCCTACCTACCGGTGCTCGGCGTGTACCTGTGGCTAACGAGGCCCGAGTTCACGCTGCAGCACGCGCTGCTGGCCGTGGGGTCGGCCGTCATCCACCTGTGCTACTTCATCTCGCTGCAGCGCGGTTACCGGGCCGGCGACCTCTCGCTCGTGTACCCGCTGGCGCGGGGCAGCGGCCCGGCCCTGGCCACGGCCCTCGCGGTCATCTTCCTGGGCGAACGGCCGGGCCTCCAGGCGCTCACGGGCACGCTCCTGGTGGTGCTCAGCGTGTTCGTGCTCACGGGCGGCAAGGGCCCCAGTTCGAGCGGGGCCGGGGCGCGCAAGGCCATCCTCTACGGCCTCGTGACGGGCGTCTTCATCTCGCTCTACACCACGTGGGACGGCTACGCGGTGGGTCACGCCGGCGCCTCGCCGCTGGTGTTCATGGTGGCGGGCGAGATCTTCCGCGCCGTTCTCCTGGCGCCCATCGCGCTGCGCAACCGGCCGGAGATGGCCCGCATCTGGCGCCAAGCGCGGGGGCCCACCATCGGCGTGGCGCTGCTCAGCCCCCTCGCCTACTTCATGGTGCTCACCGCCATGCAGTTCACCCCCGTGAGCCTCGTGGCGCCCACGCGCGAGATCAGCATCCTCATAGGCACCATCGTGGGCGCCCGGCTCCTTGCCGAGGGGCACCTGCGCCGGCGCCTGCTCGGCGCGTTCGGCATGGTCGTTGGGGTCACTCTGCTCGCCCTGGCCTAACGGAGCAGTTGGGCACGGCTTATCCTGAGGTTCGCAGCGCCCGGGCCGGGGAGCGCCGAAGCGCGCTTGGCACCGGCCCCCGGGCGCCTTGGAGGCGGCGATGACCAGCTCCATACCCACAGGCGTGAGCTCTTTCGTGCAGGCGGGAGACGTGACCCTCCACGTCCGCCAGGACGCGGCAGCGGGCGGCACCAGCCCAACCACTCCCATCCTCTACCTACACTCGCTGGGTGCAGACCTACGGATCTTCGACGGCGTGGTGGCGCGCCTGCCGGCGCAGCGTCACCTGCGCATGGACCTGCGCGGCCACGGCCTCTCGGACGCCCCGCCCGGGCCGTACTCCATCCTGCAGCTGGCGGAGGACGCCATGAGCGTGCTCGACGCCGCCGGCGCTGCCACCGCGGTACTGGTGGGCGTGTCCGTGGGCGGCATGGTGGCGCTGCGCGCCGCCCTGGACTGGCCGCACCGGGTGGCCGGACTGGTGCTCTCGAACACCGCCGCCAAGATCGGCGACGCCGACGTGTGGCGCGCCCGCATCGAGGTGGTGGAGGAGCAGGGCGTGGGCGCACTGGCCGACAGCACGCTGCTGCGCTGGTTCCCGGAGGGCTTCCGGCACGCCAACGAGCCGCTCGTGAACGGCCTCACCAACATGATCTCCCGCACCAGCGCCACCGGTTACGCCGGGGTGAGCGCGGCCATAGCCACTGAGGACCTGCGGCGCCGCCTGCACGAAGTGCAGACGCCAACGCTGGTGGTGGGCGGCAGCCACGACATGTCCACACCCCCACCGCTGGTGGCCGAACTGGCGGAGGCGCTGCCCAGCGCCTCGCTGCAGGTGATCGACGACGCCGGGCACCTGCCCATGGTGGACGCCCCGGAGCGCTTCACCGAACTCCTGCAGCAGTACCTGAACGCACGGGGCACCGCGTGAACAGCAGCACCGAGGTGGTGATCCTCAGCGCCGTGCGCACACCCATCGGGCGGCTCGGCGGCATCCTGGCCGCCGTGCGCCCCGACGACCTGGCCGCCGTGGCCATCCGCCACGCGGTCAGCCGGGCGGGCGTGGACCCCGCCACCATCGAGGAGGTCTACCTGGGCTGTGCCAACCAGGCCGGTGAGGACAACCGCAACGTGGCGCGCATGGCCACGCTGCTGGCGGGCCTGCCGGAGAGCGTGCCGGCCGTGACCGTGAACCGGCTGTGCGCCAGCGGCCTCGCCGCTGTGAACATGGCGGCCCGCGCCATCCTGGCGGGCGAGGGCGACGTGTTCGTGGCGGGTGGGGTGGAGAGCATGACGCGGGCCCCCTACGCCATGCCGAAGAACGAGCGCGCGTTCGGCCCGCCCGGCAACCGCACGGCGTACGACACCACGCTCGGCTGGCGCTTCCCCAACCCGAAGCTGGCCCAGCTCTTCCCGCTCGAGGCCATGGGCGAAACGGCCGAGAACATCTACGAGCATTACGGGGGCCGCATCACGCGCGCGGAGCAGGACCGCTTCGCCCTGCAGAGCCAGGCGCGCGCGGTGGCGGCCATGAACGCCGGCCGCTTCGACGCCGAGGTGGTGCCCGTGGAGGTGCCGCAGCGGCGTGGGCCGCCGGCCCACGTTACGCGCGACGAGCACCCGCGCTACCGCGAGACGGACGAGGGCCTGGAACTCGACACCAACGAGGAGGCGCTGGCGGCGCTCAAGCCCGCCTTCCGCCCGGGCGGCAGCGTCACCGCCGGCAACTCCAGCGGGCTCAACGACGGCGCCGCCGCCCTGGTGCTGGCCAGCCGCGCCCGGGCGGAGGAGCTGGGCCTCGAGCCCATGGCCTACTGGCGTTCGTCGGGCGCCAGCGGCGTGAGCCCACGGGTGATGGGCTTGGGGCCCGTGGAGGCCAGCCGCAAGGCGCTGCAGCGGGCGGGCATAGACCACCAGGCGCTGAGCCTGGTGGAGCTGAACGAGGCGTTCGCCGTGCAGGCGCTGGCCGTGCTGCACGAGCTGCAGATCTCCGAGGAGATCACCAATGTGAACGGCGGCGCCATAGCGCTGGGCCACCCGCTGGGCTGCTCCGGGGCGCGCATCCTCACCACGCTGCTGCACGAGATGCAGAGGCGCCAGGACGAGGGCGAGGAGATGCGCTACGGTCTGGCCACCCTCTGCGTGGGCGTGGGCCAGGGCGAAGCCACGGTGATCGAACTGGCCTGAGCGCCGAGCTCGGAGCCGTACACGGGCACCGGCCAGAGCCGCTGGGGCCGGCGCCGAAGTGACCAACCGCACATGCGAAAAAACTAACGTTTCACATGCTCTACCCATGAAGCTCCCCTAGCCTTGGGCACCATGCGGCGCCTCTCCTTCCTGTTCGTCATCACCCTAGTTGGCGTCATCGCCTGCGCAGGCCCCACCACGCACGGCCACGACCAGGTGCACGCCTCCTGCTTCGAGCTCGTAACGGGCCACGGCTCCACCCTCGGCCTCTCGGCCATCAACACCAACGCGGTCGAGAACCCGACCCCCAGCCCAGCCCCACCCACGCCCACCCGCAACTGGTCCGACGCGGCACGCTGGCCGAACGGGCAGCTGCCCGCCGAGGGCGACGACGTGCTCATCCCCATGGGCGACGTGGTGCTGCTCGACACGAACACGCCCGCGCTGGGCTCGCTCTTCATAGCCGGCGCCCTGGTGTTCGCCCGCCAGGACCTGGAGCTAACCGCCGCCAGCATCGAGGTCCACGGCGGCATGTACGTGGGCTCCGCCACCCAGCCGTTCACGCAGCGCGCCGTCATCACGGTGGGCACCGAGGAGCTCGAGCACGCGTCCGACTGCTTCGGATACAACTACATCGGCCTCGTGCACGGCACCCTCGAGGTCTACGGCGACGACGCAGGCCGCGCCTGGACCCGCCTCGCGGCCGACGCCGCCGCGGGCGACACCAGCATCGTGGTGGACGACGCCACGGGCTGGCGCGTGGGCGACCGCGTGGCCCTCTCCTCCACCGACTTCTACAGCAACACCAGCGGCGAGAACATGGACCGGCGCATCGAGGTCCGCACCCTCACCTCCGTGAGCGGCAACACCCTCGGCCTCGACGAGCCCCTCAAGTACGCCCGCTACGGCCGCAACCAGACCTTCGGCGGCGGCGCCTACCCCACCACCGTGCTCGAATCCCGCGCCGAGGTCATGCGCCTCACGCGCAACGTCACCGTGCGGGGCCTGGAGGCCACCGCGGACGAGGGCAGCAGCGTCAGCCGCTTCGGGGCGCACATCAAGGCCCTGGGCCAGAGCCGCGTGCGGCTCGATTCCATAGAGCTCACGGCCATGGGCCAGTACGGCGAGCTCATGCGCTACCCCGTGCACTTCCACCTGCAGGGCGAAGCCGCGCTCGGCAGCTTCGTGCGCAACTCAAGCCTGCACGACCTCTACAACCGCTGCATAACCATCCACGGCTCCTCCGGCGTGCTGCTGGAAGACAACGCCGCCTACAACACGTTCGGGCACTGCTACTTCTTCGAGGACGGCGCCGAGACCCGCAACGTGCTCAAGGGCAACTTCGGCATGATGGCGCGCGAGGTCGCGCCCGAAGCCAGGCTCATCCCCACCGACGGCGGGCACATGGGCCCCTCCATCTTCTGGATCACCAACCCCGACAACGTACTCGTCAACAACGTGGCCGCACACTCCGCCGGCAGCGGCTTCTGGTACTCGCTGCCCGAACACCCCACCGGCCCCTCCTACAACGTGTTCGGCGGCGAGAACATCTGGCCGCGCCAGACGCCCCTCGGGCGCTTCGACGGCAACCTGGCGCACTCGAACCAGAACGACGGACTGCACGTGGACCGCGGACCGGCCGCAGGCACCCTGGCGGCCGAATCCGCCTCTTACCGCCCCCGCAGCGTGCCCGGCGACCGCAACTCGGCGCCGGTGACCGCGCTCTTCGAGAACTTCGTGGCCTACAAGCACCGCAGCGAGGCGGCCTGGTTCAGGGGCGACCACACGCAACTGGTGGGCGCCCTGCTGGTGGACAACGCCATCGGCGCCACCTTCGCCTCCAACGCCTCGGGCATGGCCAACAGCGTGGTGGTGGCCCAAAGCGCCAACGGGGGCACCGCGGAACCGTGGGAGGCAACGGAGGGCGGGCGCCCCATCCCGCGCCCGTGGGACGCCATGTTCGCCCCGCGCGGCTTCCAGTTCTACGACGGCGCCGTGTTCGTACGAGACTCCTACTTCGAGGGCTACACCCCTTACGGCGAGCGCCAGGCGGGCGCCATCAGCATCCTCGACTACACGAGCTTCTCCCTCAGCCCCCTGAGCTACGCCGAGAACATCGCCTTCGGACCGAACACCGTGAGGGTCATGTTCGCGGACCTGCCCGTGGCGCTGCGCGCAGAGAGGGCGGCCACCAGCGACTCGGGCAACGACGGCTACAGCAGCGGCGTGTTCGTCGACCGGGACGGCTCGGTGTCGGGCTCACCCGGCGCGGCGGTCACCGTGAACAACCCGCTGCTCGAGCAGCCGAGCTGCACGTACCGCAGCGACTGGAACGCCAACGTGTGTCAGCACACCTACGTCTCTCTGACCCTGCGGAACACCAGCGGTTCCCAGCTCGAGATGGCGCCCGTGGTTCTCAGTAGGGGCAGCGTTGGCGGTAGCCCCAACCACACCATGTTCGGCACGCCGCAGGGCGGCGTGAGCGTGCCCAACACGCACTTCCGGGCTCTGGTGCCGGTGGGTTCCGAGTACCACTACCAGCTGGCCGGCAACACGCCCAGGGCGCTGACCGTGGAGCTTGGCTCGGTGCAGCCGGGCGACTCCATGATCGTGAGCATCCCCTACACGGGCGACATGCCCTTCATCTACCGCGACTGGTGGATAGACAACCGCAACGTGCTCCCCCGCTACACCTCGCTCGCCAGCCTGCGGAGCGCGGCCGACACGGGCTTCTACTTTGAAGAGAACAGCGGCCGCATCTACCTCAAGCTTCTGGTGCAGGAGGGGCGCGATTACGCTCACCTGTCGGTGTGCAGTCAGAACCTCTGCGGCTAGGCGCCGCTCGGTTCCTCGCCAGTATCGAGCGGTGGCGCGTCCTCGGCGCTCTGCCGCTCGAGGTACGCGAGCTGCTGCCTGAGCGCCGCACGGCGCTCGGGGCTGCGGAACGACTGCCCTTCCAGGGGCTCCGTGAACACGAGCAGCAGCTCGAAGCGGCTGCCCGCGAAGGCGCTGCGCACCACGTGCACGTGGAGCTCCAGCTCGTCCTCTAACCGGGCGGGTAGGGAGAGCACCTTGGCGCGCTCGCCGGTGAGCAGCACCATGGCTATGTCGGCGGCGCGGCGCCCCTCCCCGAAGCTCACCTTCACTCCGGTGGGCAGCACCATGCGCAGGATGTCCACCTGCGCCTGCTGGATGCGGCGCTGGAAGGCCCCGTGCTCGTCCTGCGCCTCCTGGGCGCGCTGGCCGCTGCCGTCCACTCTTAGCCTCTGCCGTTCACCGGCGCGCAGGCCCGCCCATCAGTAGGCCTTGCCGAAGAGGACCTTGCGCGGGTAGCCGCTGGGCTGGCCGCACTTCACGCAGGTGGCGCCCTCCGCGCTGGGTCCCTCGAGGGGGATGCAGCGGGCGGTGGCCTTCGTCTCTTCCTGGATGGCGGCCTCGCATTCGGCGCTGCTGCAGTGGGTGGCGTACACGAAGCCCTGCTCCACGTACTTCACGAACTCCTCGTAGTTGGCGGCCTCGAACGTGTGGGCGGCCCGGAACTCCGCGGCCCGCTGGAAGAGCGCGTGGTGGAACGCCTCGAGCGCGCCGGGTACGCGCGCGGCTACCTCGCCGAGGGGCACCTGCTCCTTCTCGCCGGTGAGGCGGTTGGCGAGGAGCGCCACACCCTGCTCGATATCCTTGGGCCCGATCTCTATACGCAGGGGAACGCCCTTCTGTTCCCACTCGTTGAACTTGCGGCCGGGGCTTAGCCCCTCGCGGTCGTCCACCTTCACCCGCACGCCCTGCGCCTTCAGCTCTGTGGTGAAACGATTAACCGCTTCCATGACGGTGGCCTTGGCCGCCTCATCGGCAGCGCGGTAGATGGGCACCACGGCCACCTGGGTGGGCGCCAGCCTGGGCGGCATGATGAGGCCCTTGTCGTCACCGTGCGCCATGATGATGGCGCCGATGAAGCGGGTGGAGAAGCCCCACGACGTGGTGTGGGCGTACGCCTGCTGGTTGTTGACGTCGTTGAAGGTGATGTCGAAGGCGCGAGCGAAGTTCTCGCCCATGTAGTGGCTGGTGCCGGACTGCAGAGCCTTGGTGTCGCGCATCATCGCCTCGATGGTGAGCGTCATGAGCGCCCCCGCGAAGCGCTCGCCCTCGGTCTTCTCGCCCTTGATCACGGGCACCGCTCCGAACTCCTCCGCGAACTCCGCGTAGATGTCGAGCATGAGCCGCGTCTCGGCCAGCGCCTCCTCGGCGTTGGCGTGGGCGGTGTGCCCCTCCTGCCAGAGGAACTCGGTGGTGCGCAGGAAGGGCCGCGTGCGCAGCTCCCAGCGCATGACGTTGCCCCACTGGTTGTAGAGGAGCGGCAGGTCGCGGTAGCTCTGGATCCAGCGGCTGTACGCCTCCCCGATGATGGTCTCCGAGGTCGGTCTGATGGCGAGCGGTTCCTCGAGCTCCTTGCCGCCCGCGTGGGTGACCACGGCCAGCTCGGGGGCGAAGCCTTCCACGTGCTGCGCCTCGCGCTCGAAGAAGCTCATGGGGATGAGCATGGGGAAGTAGACGTTCTCGTGGCCCGCGGCCTTGAACATGGCGTCCAGGTTCCGCTGGATGTTCTCCCAGAGGGCGTAGCCGTACGCTTTGATGATCATGGTGCCGCGGACGGGACCCTGGTCCACCATGTCGGCGCGATAGACGATGTCGTTGTACCAGCCGCTGAAATCCTCGGCTTGAGTGGGTAAGGCGTTGCTCTTGGCCATGACGACATAGCTTAGCAGGCCGCCGCGCGCGCTCCCGGTGGTTATGGTGGCACCATGAAAGTGGAGATCTGGTCCGACATCGCCTGCCCCTGGTGCTACATCGGCAAGGTGCGCTTCGAGAACGCGTTGGCTCAGTACGAACATGCGAACGAAGTGAACGTGGTGTGGCGCTCCTATCAGCTCCAGCCGGACGCGCCCTGGGAGAACGCCCCTTCCGCCACGGAGCACCTCATGGCGCGTTACGGCCGCACGGAGGAGCAGGTGCAGGACATGCTCAGGAACGTGGAGAGCGTAGCCGCCGGCGAGGGCATCACCTACCACCTCGCGAACGCCGTGGCCGCCAACACGCTCGACGCTCACCGGCTCTCCAAGCTGGGTGAGGCCAAGGGCGTGGGCAAGGCCGTGATGGAGCGCCTCATGCAGGCCTACCAGTCCGAGGGCGCCAACGTGGCCGACCCGAACACGCTGGTGCGCCTGGGCGTGGAGGCCGGCCTGGACGAGGCCGACGTCCGTACGCTGCTCACCACAGACGAGTACCTGGCCGAGTTCAACGCGGACCTGCAGCGCGCCAACGCGTTCGGCGTGCAGGGCGTGCCGTTCTTCGTAATAGACGAGCAGCACGGCATCTCGGGCGCGCAACCCACCGAGTTCTTCCTCTCCGCCCTGCAGCAGCTGGGGCCGCAGACGCCCAAGCTGAAGATGGTGGCCGCGGCAGAGGACGACGCGGCGTGCGGACCGGACGGCTGCGAGGTACCGCCCGCGGGCTGAAGCGGGCCTCTGGGCGCCGCTCCTGCTATACTTCGCGCAGCATGGCGCGCCGAATGATGCAACCGGACCCTGTCACCGACTGAGCGTAGGAACCACATCAGTCGCACAGGGCGCCGTTCGCTACAGCCGGCGCCTTTCTTTTTGACCGTCCTGGAGGACACCCGATGCTCGACCTGAACCCCAAGAACCGCCTGGTCGTCGAAGAGGAGCCGATCGAGGCCGAGAGCAGCGCCCCCACGCAGGGCGTGAGCGCCGGCTCCGACGACGCACCCGAAGCCGCCCCGCAGGCCACCGGCACCGAGAGCGAGTTCGGCGGCGGCGTGTACTACGCCTCCACGCCCATCTACTACGTGAACGCCGTGCCGCACATCGGCCACGCCTACACCACCATCCTGGTGGACTTCGTGACGCGCTTCCACAGGCTCAAGGGCGACGACACCTTCTTCCTCACCGGCACCGACGAGCACGGCGAGAAGGTGCAGCAGGCGGCCGAGGCCAACGGCAAGTCGCCACAGGAGTACGTTGACGAGGTTTCCGCCCAGTTCCAGGCCACCTGGGACCGGCTCGGCATCCGTTACGACGACTTCATACGCACCACCGAGCCGCGCCACCAGAAGGTGGTGCAGGACGTGCTGCAGAAGGTGTACGACGCCGGCGACATCGTGTACGGCGAGTACTCGGGCCTCTACTGCGTGAAGTGCGAGCGCTACTACACGGAGAAGGAGCTGGTGGACGGCAAGTGCCCCCAGCACGAGATAGAGCCCGAGTACCGCACCGAAGCCAACTACTTCTTCCGCATGGAGAAGTACCGCACGTGGCTGCGCGACCTGCTGCACGAGCAGCCCGACCTCATCAGGCCGGAGCGCTACCGCAACGAGGTGCTCGGCATGCTGCGCGAGCCCGTGGGCGACCTCTCCATCAGCCGTCCCCGCAGCCGCGTACCCTGGGGCATACCCCTGCCGTGGGACGAGGACCACGTTACCTACGTGTGGTTCGACGCGCTGGTGAACTACTACAGCGCGCTCGTGTCGCGCAGCACGGTGGAGCGCTACTGGCCGCATGTGGAGCACTTCGTGGCCAAGGACATCCTGAAGCCGCACGGGCTCTTCTGGCCCACCATGCTGAAGGCGGCCGGCATCCCCCTCTACCAGCACCTCAACGTGCACGGCTACTGGCTCATCGACGACCGCAAGATGAGCAAATCGCTCGGCAACGTGGTGCGCCCGCTGGACCTCCAGAAGAAGTACGGCAACGACGCCTTCCGCTACTTCCTCATCCGCGACATGAGCTTCGGGCTCGACTCCAACTTCTCGGAGCTGGCCCTCGCCGAGCGCATCAACGCGGACCTGGCCAACGACCTGGGCAACCTCCTCAACCGCACCCTGGGCATGCTGGGGCGCTATCGGGACGGCGTGGTGCCGCAAGCCGGGGCGCTCAGCACGGAGGACGCGGAGCTGCGCGCCGCCTTCCTGGCCCTGCCGAAGCGCCTCGTTGCGCTGGTGGACAACCTGCAGTACGACCGCGCGGTTGACGGCGTGATGGAGGCCGTGCGCAAGGCCAACAAGTACATCTCCGACGTGAAGCCGTGGGAGCTGGCGAGGAACGAGGCGGACGCCGAGAAGCTCGACACGGTGCTCAACACCCTGGTGGAGGCGCTGCGCTCCGCCAGCATCCTGCTGGACCCGGTGATGCCCAGCAAGATGCACGAGCTCCGCAAGCAGCTCGGCATCCGCAACGTGCCGTTCGACCTGAGCGCCGCCGCCGAGTGGGGCCTCGTGCCGCCCGGCACGAAGACCGCGCCCGGCGAGCCGCTCTTCCCCCGCATCGACTTAGACGAACTGCAGCGCGACATCGCCGGCCTGGCGGGCGAGGAGCCCGAGCCGCTGGAGCACAAGGCGGAGATCACCATCGACGAGTTCGCCAAGACGGAGCTGCGCGTGGTGACGGTGGAGAAGGCCGAGCAGCACCCGAACGCCGACAAGCTGCTGGTGCTCACGGTGCGCATGGGGCCCGAGACCCGCACGGTGGTCTCCGGCATCAAGGCGCATTACGAGCCCGAGGAGCTGGTGGGCCGCAAGCTGGTGCTCGTCACCAACCTGAAGCCCGTGAAGCTGCGCGGCATCGAGAGCCAGGGCATGATCCTGGCCGCGGAGGACGATCAGGGGCACCTGAGCGTGGTGACGCTGGAGAAGGACCTGCCCGACGGCAGCGAGGTGCG
>CAZVTS010000041.1:19706-23217 GCA_964630175.1 uncultured bacterium | reverse complement strand
AGCGCATCTTCGAGATCATCAAGCAGGTGAACGACCGCGGCATCAGCGTGTTCGTGGTGGAGCAGAACGCCAACGTGGCTCTGTCCATCGCCGACCGCGGCTACGTGCTCCAGACGGGTGAGGTCGTGCTCTCCGGTGCGGCCAGCGCCCTGCTGCAGGACGAAGGCATGAAGCGCGCCTACCTGGGTGAGACCTGAAGTCCGCTGTTATTGAATGTTGGAGGCGCCGCCCAGAGCTTCGGGCGGCGCCTCTCCTTGTTCGCCTGAGGCTTCAGGCGTGGAAGCCGGCGCCCGCCAACAGGGAATCCACCTGCTGCTTGTCGGCCGTGCTGAGGGTCCAGTCGGCCGCGGCGGCGTTGCGCTGCACCTGCTCGGCGCTCATGGCGCCCGCGATGACGCTGCTCACGGCGGGCTCGGCCAGGAGCCAGGCGAACGCCAGATCAAGCAGCTGGTGCCCGCGCTCCTCCGAGAAGGCCACCAGTTGCTCGATGAGCTCGAACGTGGGTTCCGTGAGGTGCGACTCCCAGCGCTCGTTCCCAGTTACGCGCGTGCCCTGCGGCAGCGGCTGGCCCTTGCGGTACTTACCGGTGAGGATGCCGCTGAGGAGCGGGAAGTAGGGGAGGAAGGCCACGCCCAGGCGCCGCGCCGTGGGCAGCACCTCGGCCTCGGGCTCGCGCCTGAGCATGCTGTACTCGTTCTGCACGCTCACGAAGCGCGGCAGGTCGTGCTCGGTGGCCACGCGCTCGGCCTCTTCGAGCTGCGCCTTGCTGAAGTTCGAGCAGCCGATCTCGCGAACCTTGCCGGCGTCTATCAGTTCCTTCAGGGCGCCAAGGGTGTCGGCGATGGGCACGTCGTCGTGCGGTTTATGCAGCTGGTAGAGGTCCAGATGATCCGTGCGGAGGCGGCGCAGGGTGCCGTCGATGGAGGTGCGGATGTACTCCGGCGTGGCCCCGCCAGGTATGCCCGCCACCTTGTTGGGCATGCCGAACTTGCTGGCCAGCACCACGTCGTCGCGGCGTCCGCGCAGCACCTCGCCCATGAGCCGCTCGCTCTCCGTGCCGCCGTAGGTGTCCGCCGTGTCCAGGAAGGTGACGCCGGCGGCTATGGCGGCGTCGAGCACGTTCCTGGTGCCGGGTAAGTCTAGGCGGCCGCCGAAGTTGTTGCAGCCGAGGCCGATCTCGGAGACGTTGAGGGAGCCGAGTTCACGAGTTCTCATGAGTTCGAGTGTATAGCCCCTGCGTCCATGTGGGCGGCTCCTGGGGATGGTGCCATCGCTGGTTCAGGCGGCGTCTCGGAGTACACCGCCTTGGGGGCGCCAGGGTCGCTCATCGATGTGGGGCTATACTCGCTTAGACAGACAACAGTCTTGGCGCGTGCTGCACGGAATTAATGGCCCGTGTCGTGAGCTTACGTCGCCTGTTGTCGGGGAGGAAACAGATGAGACGGATGACGGCAATCGTAGTGATGTTCGCGCTGGTGGGGGGCCTGGCCCTGGCGCAGGACACGGTCCGTATCGGGGTGCAGCTCGAGCTCTCCGGCAGGATGGCGGTAACGGGTAACGACACCCTCTTCGGCATGGAAGTGGCTCAGAGCCTGCAGCCCGAAGTGCTTGGCATGAAGGTAGAACTGTCCGTGTGCGACAACGCCAGCACGGTGGAGGGCGCCGTCGCGTGCGCCAACCGCTTCGTGGACGAGGGCGTGGTGGCGGTGCTCGGTTCGTACTCCTCCAGCCACTCGATCCCCGCGGCGGACGTGCTGCAGGCGGCCGGCATCGTTATGGTCGCCACCGGCGCCACCAACCCGGCCGTTACGCAGATCGGTGATTACATCTTCCGCGTGCCCTACACGGACGAGTTCGAGGGCACGGTGGCAGCCCAGTACGCGTACAACGACCTCGGCACGCGCAGCGTGGCCATCTTCAGGCAGCAGGACGACGACTACTCGGTGGGTCTCGCCGGCTTCTTCCGCGATGGCTTCGTGAAGCTGGGCGGTGAAGCGGTGATGCTCGATTACGCCGCCAACACCGTGGACTTCTCCGCTCAGATCAACAACATGCGCTCCTTCACGCCCGACCTCATCTACCTGTCCGCCTTCTGCGCCGAGAACGCTTCGCTCGTGCCGCAGCTACGTCAGCAGGGCTTCGAGCAGCCGATCCTCGGTGGCGCTGCCACCGACGACTCGCAGTGCCCAGACGGTGGCGGCGCCGTGTTCGACGGTGTGGAGTTCTTCAGCTTCGGTGAACCCGAGGTGCTCACGGGCGCCGCGGCCGACCGCGCGCGTGAGTTCCATGCCGCTTTCTCGCAGCAGCATTCTGACGATCACTTCACGGGCTTCACCCTCTCCGGCGCCGACGCCTACCGCGTGGTGTGGCAGGCCATCAACGACGCGGGCGTGGCGGAGAGCACTGCCGTGCGCGACGCCATGGCAGCGCTGCAGGACTTCCCCGGCGTTTCGGGCGACATCACTTACGTTGGGACGGACGGCAGCCCTGCCAACCGGGTCATCGGCATCTACGCGTTCGAGTTCGCGGCTGACGGCTCCTGGAAGAAGGTCACGCTGAGGGGCATCTCGCTCGAGTAACTGCTCACAGGGTGTAACGAAAGCACGAGGCGCAGCGTCACGCTGCGCCTCGTTGCCTTGAGGGTGCGGTTGCAGCTACCGCTGCCTGGCCGTGTTACCTGAGTGGCGCCGGCAACAATTCCTCCGGGAAGTTCTGGTACGCCACCCAGCGCGTGTAGCGGTCGATGGCGAGGGTGCCCACGGAGGTGCCGCGCCCATCGGACGTTGCCGGGTACGGCCCGCCGTGCACCATGGCGGGTCCCACTTCCACGCCGGTGGGCCACTGGTTCACGATGACGCGGCCGACCTTGTTGGCAAGCGCCTCCACCAGTTCCTGCTGCTCGCCCAGCTCCACCGGTTGGCCCTGGAGCGTGGCCGTGAGCTGGCCCTCCATGCTCTCTGCGAACTCGAGCAGCTGGTCTTCCGACCCGTAACGCAGGAGCAGGGTGCTGGGGCCGAAGACCTCGGAGATGAGAGCGCGGTTCTTGAGCGCTGCCTCTACGGGCGCCTGCCACAGGCTCGGTACGCCTTCGGTGGCGCCGGCGCCTGACTTTCCCTCGGCCAGCGGTTCACCGCCGGCAGCCCTAAGGTCCGCCAGGCCGGTGCCGTACAGCTCGCACACCCGGGCGTTGAGCATGGTGCCAGCCGGGGCGGCGCTGGTGAGTTCGCCCAGCTTGGCGGCAACGGCGTCTCCGGTGGGTCCGCTTGGTAGCAGCACCACACCGGGGTTGGTGCAGAACTGCCCCACGCCGAGCGTGAACGACCCGAACAGGCCCTCGGCGATGGCGGTGCCGCGCTCGGAGGCGGCGTCAGGGAGCACGAACACGGGGTTCACGCTGCCCATCTCCGCGTACACGGGTATGGGCTCCGGGCGTGCCGCGGCCAGGCGCATGAGGGCGTCGCCGCCGGCGCGCGAGCCGGTGAAGCCGACGGCCTTGATCTCTGGCAACTGC
>CAZVTS010000041.1:2248-19696 GCA_964630175.1 uncultured bacterium | reverse complement strand
ACCAGCGCTGCGCCCACCTCGTGACCGTCGTCCGTCACGAGGGCGAACGTGCCCGCGGGCATGCCCGTGGCTTCCGCCGAGCTAACGATGATGTCGGCCACCTCCTGGGAGGTACCCGGGTGGCCCGGGTGCGCCTTGGCGATCACGGAGCAGCCGGCGGCGAGGGCGGCGGCGGTATCGCCACCCGCCACCGAGAAGGCGAACGGGAAGTTGGAGGCGCCGAACACGGCCACTGGGCCGAGGGGCCGGCGGATGGAGCGCACGTCGGGCTTCGGTGCCGGCGTGCGGGCGGGGTCGCCAACATCCACGCGGCCGCCGAGCCAGTCGTCGCTCTCGATGAGGCCGGCGAACATGCGCAGTTGGTTGCTCGTGCGCAGCACCTCGCCGCGCAGGCGTGCTTCGGGCAGGGCGGTCTCGGCCATCGCCAGTGGCACCAGCTCGTTCGTGGCGGCGTCCAGGCCGTCGGCCACGGCCCGCAGGAACGCGGCGCGCTTCGGTCCTGGCAGGCGGGAGTAAGTGCGGAACGCTGCTCTCGCCCTGGCTCCCAACTCCTTCAGCTCGGGTAGGGAGGTGACGCGGTAGGGGTTGCCTTCCTCCAGCCCGGTGGCCGGGTTCACGGCCCGGAAGGTGCGCGCCGCCGAGGCGGCGCCGCTCACGCCGTGGCCTCTGACTTGGGCCGGTTGGCGAAGCCTTCCTCGATGACCTTCATCACTGCTGCGCGCTCCTCGCCCACCAGCTCGAAGCGGGGGCCGCGCACGCGGGAGGAGCCCCAGCCCGCGTACTCCACCGCCAGCTTGATCATCTGCACGAACTTCGTGCCGATGTCGAGGCGCAGTAGGGGGAGGAACCAGGCGTACAGCTCGAACGCTTCTTCGTTGCGGCCGGCGCGAGCCAGGTCGAACAGGCGCACGGACTCCTCGGGAAGGGCGTTCACCATGCCGGCGATCCAGCCCACGGCGCCCGTGTGGATGGCCTCCACGATGAGGTCGTCCACGCCGATGAGGATCTTGAAGTCGTCGCTCATGAGCGTGCGCAGCCAGGTGATGCGGCGCATGTCGGCGCTGGACTCCTTGATGGCCTCCATGTGCGGGAACTCGGCGGCCAGTTCAGCGATCTGCGGTGGCAGGAAGTCGGTCTTGTAGGCGATCGGGTTGTTGTACAGCATGCACGGCAGGTTCGTGGCCTTGAAGACCTCGCGCACGTGGCCGCTCATCTCGCGGTAGTCCGAGGAGTAGACGTAGGGGGGCAGCACCATGAAGCCGCTGGCGCCGGCGGCTTCGGCGTCTCGCGTGAAGCGCGCGGCTTCGGCCGTGGAGAGCGACGACACCATGGGTATGACGGGCGCCACGCCGTCCAGCGCGGCCGCCAGGGTCTCTACCGTCTTGATCTTCTCGTCGTACGTGAGCGTGGCCGCTTCACCGAGGGAGCCGAACGGCACGATGCCCGTGCTGCCGGCGTCCACCATCCAGCGGGCGTGCTCCGCCTGGAGCTTGTAATCGATGCTGTAATCCTCGTTGAACGGCGTGGTGATGGCGGGGATGACACCTTCCCAGTTGACTTTCATACGAGCACTCCTTCCTCTCTTGCGGCTCTGAGCCGCTCTTCCACGATCTCCAAGTTGGTGAGTACGTGCTTGCTCATGGCCTCCGCCGCAGCCTTCTCGTCGCCGCGACTGATGGCCTCCACTATGCGTGCGTGCTGCGCGCGCGCCACGGCGCTAACGTTCACGTCCCTCGTGAGTATCTTGACGCGCATCACGCGCTCGCTCAGCTTCTCCACCAGGTCTTCCAAGACCGGGTTGCCGGAGAGCCTGGCCACCAGCGCGTGGAACTCGTTGTCCGTCCGGATGTGTTCCGCCTGGTCCTCCGGGTCCACGGCTTCCATCGCGCGCAGGTGCCGTTGCAGTTCCGCGCGGGCGGCGTCGTCGATGTTGCGAGCGGCGAGCGAGGCGGCCATGCTCTCCAAGTTGCTGCGCACTTCGTAGGTGGCCACGGCCTCTTCGAGGCTGAGGCCTCGGACCCGTACACCGCGGTTGGCCTCTATCTGGAGTAGGCCCTCCTGGGCGAGCTGCCGCACGGCCTCGCGCACCGGCGTGCGCGACACCGACAGCGATTCGGCCAGCTCCTGCTCTCGCAGCCACTGCCCGGGCGCGAGCCTGCCGGTGAGCAGTTCACGCCGGAGATGTTGGTACACCCCTTCGGCCACGGTCTGGGGCCGTTGAAAACTTGGCATGGCATATTGTATGTTGCATACAATCCTATTGCAAGGCCCACCGGCAACCAGTCCGAGGCTCTGTAGACGGGGGATAGAGTGATGACCATGCGCTTCACCAACACCTACACCACGGTCGACGCGCACACGGGCGGCGAGCCGCTGCGCATCGTCACGGCCGGCATCCCCCGCATCCCGGGCGCCACCATCCTCGAGAAGCGCCGCTGGGTGCGGGAGAACCTGGATCACGTCAGGCGCGCGCTGATGCTCGAGCCGCGCGGCCACGCGGACATGTACGGCTGCTACGTAACGGAGCCCACCACCCCCGGCGCGGACTTAGGCGTGATCTTCATGCATAACGAGGGCTACTCGGACATGTGCGGGCACGGCATCATCGCGCTGGCAACGGTGGTGGTGGCGCAGGGGCTGGTGGCGCGCAGCGCCCCGGAGACCCGCGTGGGCATTGACTCGCCAGCCGGCTTCATCGAGGCGTTCGTGCAGTGGGACGGCGAGCGCGTGGGCGCCGTGCGCTTCCTCAACGTGCCCTCGTTCCTTTACCTGAAGGACCTGACGGTGAGCACGCCCTCGTTCGGCGAACTAACGGTGGACGTAGCGTTCGGCGGTGCGTTCTACGCCTACCTGGACGCAGCCCAGGCGGGCCTGAGCGTGGTGCCGGCCCAGGCGAACCGGCTCACCGAATTGGGCGACGAGGTGAAGCACGCCGTGATGGCCAGCGTGAGCATCGAGCACCCGCTGGTGCCCGAACTGAACACGCTCTACGGCACCATCATCGCTGGGCCACCACGCGATGAGGCCAACCACCAGGCCAACATCTGCGTTTTCGCGGAGCGCGAAGTGGACCGTTCGCCAACGGGCACCGGCACTTCTGGCCGCGTGGCGCAGCTGGTGGCGCGAGGCCGGCTGGCAATGGGCGAGGAGCTTAGGAACGAGAGCATCGTCGGCTCGGTGTTCACGGGTCGGGCGGTCTCTGCCACGCGGGTGGGCGAGCTGAGCGCCGTGGTGCCGGAGGTGAGCGGCAGCGCCCACATCGTCGGCTTCAACCAGTGGGTCGTGCAGGAAGGCGACGAACTGGGCGCGGGGTTCCTGGTGCGTTGAGCCACACCGCGCCCAGGTTCGGTTCAGTCCAGCACCACGGGCAGCATGTCCATCAGCCGCCCGAGGATCCTCGCGCCGTCCGCCCGCAGGCCGTTGTGCTCGTACTCGCTGGTGACCCACACCTCGAAGTTGGGGATCTGCGCGGCGCTCTCGAGCGCGATGTCCAGGTCCACGAACATGTCGTTGAAGTAGAGGGCCGCCGCCGTGGGCACGCGGTTGGCGCGGAGCACGTCCAGGTCGTAGAGGGCGGGCCAGTCGGCCTTGGCCGCCAACAGCTCGGCGGCTGCCTTGAGGGGCTTGAGAGTGGTGAACTGATCGAACATCCACGGGTAGATCATCTCGCCCGTGAAGAGGAGCTCCTTGCCGGGCGCGTAATCGAACTGCGGGAACTCGCCTCGCACCCGGTGGGCGGCCCAGTTGGAGGAGGCGTTGGCCGGGTCGGCCTGGCAGTAGATGGCCTCGTGCAGCACGCTGAAGATGGGGCTCGCGTGGAAGCTGCTGGCGGCGAACACCCCGTGCAGGAACTGGTACGAGAGCTCTTCCTTGCCGTTCACCGTCACGAAGGCGCGCTCGAGCAGGTCCATCACCCGCTCGTAACCGCCCGAGGCGCCGAAATCGAACCCCAGCTGCTGGAACTGCTCCACCGTGAACGGTTGACCGTTGGGGAGCACTGCGTCCACCTTGAGGAGGTGGTCGGCCACCTTGCGTGCGAGGGCCTGCGCGTGCGGGTAACGGGCGAAGAACTCGCGGTTCTTGGCCTCCACGCGGGGGTAGGTGGCGCGGTAGACGGCGTCGGCCGGGCCAGTGAGCGACGGGATACCGCCCGTGATGAACGCCGCCGACAGGGCGTCCTGCGCCACGGAGAGGTACCGCAGCACGCAGAACCCACCGAAGCTCTGGCCCATGATGGCCCACTTCTCCTGGCCGATGAGCCGCTGCCTTATGAGCTCGGCGTCGGCCACGATGGCGTCCGCGCGGAAGAGGGCCAGGTAGCCTGCCTGCGCCTGCGCGTCGCCGCGCTCCGCGAGCGTCTGGAAACTCACTGGGGTGCTGAGGCCGGTGCCCCGCTGGTCCAGCAGCAACACCCGGTACTGGCTCAAGGCGCGGTCGATCCAGCCGCTGCGCGACTCCGGTCTGGGCGAGGCGCCACCGGGGCCGCCCTGGAAGTACACCAGGTACGGCAGCCGGTCGTCCTCGTGGCCTCTGGCCACCAGTTCACGAGCGAAGATGGAGATGCTTTCGCCGGCGGGGTCGGTGTGGTCGAGAGGCACCTCGAACGTGTGGTTGGTGACCACCATGCCCGGCAGCGCGAACCGCTCCCGGCGGGAGTCCTGGGAAGACGATGGGTTGTTGGGGGTAGGGGGGCGCATAGTGGTTCGATGCTAACCGCTAGGCCTCATCCTAGGTTGGTTGGCTCGCGCGAGAGCGCGCAGGGAAGGGACGGCGAAGCAGCGCCATGAAACGGATCTCGTTCATCGATTCGCATACCGGAGGCGAACCCACGCGCCTGATCACCGCCGGCGGCCCCGACCTGGGTAGCGGCCCGCTTGCGGAACGCCTGCAGCGTCTGCGCGGTGAGCACGACCACTTCAGGCGCGGCGCGGTAACGGAGCCGCGCGGCTCCGATGTGCTGGTAGGCGCCCTGCTCTGCGCACCGGTGAACCCACGGGCCGCCGCTGGCGTGATCTTCTTCAACAACGTCGGCTACCTCGGCATGTGCGGGCACGGCACCATCGGCCTGGTGGCCACGCTGGCCTACCTGGGGGACCTCGGGCCAGGGAGGCACGTGATCGAAACTCCGGTGGGCGACGTGGAGGCGGAGCTGCATGGCGACGGCAGCGTGAGCGTTCACAACGTGCCCGCCTACCGCCTGGCCGCCGGTGTGAGCGTGGCAGTGGAGTGGCGCGGCAAGACCGTGCGGGTCACGGGTGACGTGGCCTGGGGCGGCAACTGGTTCTTCCTCTGCACGGATCCGGTGGACGAGTTCGGCCTCAGCGTGGGCACGGACGACCTGGCCGCGCTGACGGATTTCTCGGGGCGGGTGAAGCAGGCGCTGGCGGCGGCGGGCATCACGGGTGAGGCCGGCGCGGAGATAGACCACGTGGAGCTCTTCGTTCCCGGCACCGCTGGCGCGAACTCGCGCTCGTTCGTGCTCTGCCCCGGCATGGCGTACGACCGCTCCCCGTGCGGCACGGGCACCAGCGCCAAGCTCGCCTGCCTGGCAGCGGACGGCAAGCTGGCAGCGGGCGAGACCTGGGTGCAGGAGAGTGTGATCGGTAGTCGTTTCGAGGGACGCTACGCGTGGGCGGACGCTACGGGTGTAACAGCCGTGGGCGCGGGCGACGGCACTGGTGGGGAGGCGAGGATCCTGCCTGTGATCACGGGCCGGGCACACGTGATGGCGGAGGGCAGCCTGGTGATCGATCCGGCAGACGAGTTCGCCTGGGGCATCTCATGAGCGGTCATGTCGTGGTGGTGGGCGCCGGCATCATGGGTCTCACCAGCGCCTACTACCTGCGCCAGCGCGGCTACACCGTCACCGTTCTGGAGCGTGACGAAGCGGGGCGCAACACCACGTCGTTCGGTAACGCCGGCATGGTGGTGCCCAGCCACTTCGTGCCGTTGGCCGCGCCGGGGGTGGTGGCGCAGGGCATCCGGTGGATGGCCAACCCCAAGAGCCCCTTCTACATCAAGCCGCGCCTGAGCCCGGACGTGCTGAGCTGGGGCTGGCGCTTCTGGCGCGCCGGCACGGCGGAGCACGTGCGGCGCAGCGCACCCGTGATCCTCGCTCTCAACCTGGCGAGCAGGGACGAGTACGTGAAGCTGAACGAGACGTTGGGGGGCGGCTTCGCCTTCGAACGGCAGGGCCTGAACATGCTCACGGCCACCGAGAAGGGTCTGGAGGAAGAGGCCAAGGTGGCGGCCATGGCGCGCGAGCTCGGCATGGCGGCCACCGTGATGGACGCGGCGGCGGTACGGGCCATGGAGCCGGGCATAGACCTGAACGTGGCGGGCGGCGTGCATTACCCGGAGGACGCGCACTTCGACCCGGCGAAGTTCATGCGGGTGCTGGAGGAGCGCCTGGTGCGTGATGGCGTGGACTTGCGCTTCGGGCACGCCGTTACCGGCTTCCAGCAGGCCGGCGGCAGGGTTAAGGCCGTGGAGGTCGCTGCGGACACCGGGGGCACCCAGAGCCTGATGGCGGACCATGTGGTGCTGGCGGCAGGAAGCTGGTCCGGTGCGGTGGGCAAGCAGCTTGGGTTGAACATGCCGATGCAGCCCGGCAAGGGGTACAGCATGACGCTGCAGCACCCTTCGCAGCGCCTGCGGGTGCCCTCCATCCTGTCCGAGGCGCGCGTGGCCGTTACGCGCATGGGCGAGCGGCTGAGGGTGGGCGGCACCATGGAGATCGCCGGCTTCGACGACCGAGCGAACGCCGTGCGAGTGGAGGGCATCATCGAATCGGCGCTGCGCTACTTCCCCGGGCTGCAGCGCGCCGAGTTCGATGTGCCGCCGCGCTGGCACGGCTTCCGGCCCTGCTCGCCTGACGGTCTGCCTTACCTGGGGAACTCGCCGGTTGACGCCAACGTTACGGTGGCCACGGGGCACTCCATGATGGGCGTGAGCCTTGCACCTGTGACGGGCAAACTGGTGAGTCAGCTGGTGGTCGGTGAGGCGCCCGACCACGACATCGGACTGCTGCGGGTGAACAGGTACGGCTAGAGCCGGCCTCGTTTCAAGGTTTCACCTTGAGCATGCCTACGGCCTGCATAAGAGCGTGCATGGTGGTGGGGCCAACGAAGTTGAAGCCGCGGGCCTTGAGCTCCTTGGCGAGCGCCTCGGATTCGGGCGTGCGGGTGACCTCTTGTGGCGCCACCCGACCGTGCGGGTTCTCAGGTGCGAACGACCACACGAGCTTCACCAGCCCGCCAGCCTGCCTTAGCGCCAGCGTGGCCTTGGCGTTCTGGATGGTGGCCAGCACCTTGCGGCGGTTACGCACGATGCCCTCGTTCTGCATCAGCTCCTCCACCTGCCGGTCCGTGAAGACCGCTACCAGGTGCGGCTCGAAGTCGGCGAACGCAGCGCGGAAGGCCTCGCGCTTACGGAGGATGGTGGACCACGAGAGCCCCGACTGGAACACCTCGAGGCTGAGGGCCTCGAAGAGGCCGCGCTCGTCCTTCACGGGTACGCCCCATTCGTGGTCGTAGTAGTTGCGCATGAGTTCATCGGTGACGGCCCACGCGGGCCGGGCCGGGCCGGTGGCCGAGCCGGTGTTGATGCGCAGTGCGGGTTCTTTGGGCATGGCGACTCCTGGGGCAAGACTGAGCTGTGTGCGGGGGCCTGCGGCCGCAGCCTCCGGTTTCCCTTCGTTCAGACTAACTAGCTCAACCGTGTGCCGCCACGGTCTGGGGCCTAGGCGCACCGGGCGTGAACCCAGCGCCCCTGAAGCGAGGCTCTCCAAGAGGTCCCTCTGCTGGCCAACGTGGCGGCGCGATGCTATGTAGAAACGGGAGCGCGGAATCAGCGAAAAATGCTCCGGATGCGGAAATCCTGTCGCAGAGTTACGACCAGAAAAGCGTCGTGAAAAGCCATGCCATGTGGTGGTAAGGCAGCATTTTCTTGCAGTGCTACTGCGGCCTTGTGATAGGGTCCCAGGTACGACACAAGTCAAAGGAGGGAACCTGTATGAGCAGGGTGCTGCTTTCCATGTTCGTTCTCGCCGCGTTCACCGCAGCGGCGTTCGCCTCGGACGAGTCCCCACTTGATCTGGTTGGAGACGTTGCCAACGGAGCTGTCGTGGCGGAGGGTTGCATGGGCTGCCACGGCGCCGACGGGCACTCCGCAAGGGCCAGCACTCCGCACCTGGCCGGCCAGTACGAGGCTTACCTCAAGCAGCAGCTGTGGCTCTTCAAGACGGGGCAGCGCACCAGTCGTCCCATGACCCGGGTAGTGGAAGACCTCAGCGCTCAGGACCTGGCTGACGCAGCCGCCTACTGGGCCGCTCAACCCGCCGATGCGGTCACTACCGGTACGGACGACCTCCAGAGCATGTTCGTGCTTCTCGGCTCCGAGTTCTTCGCAACTGGCGGCGGCGGAGTCACGGCGTGCTCCCGTTGTCACGGCGCTCTAGGGCAGGGCAACGCAGAGCGCAACATCCCACGCGTGACCGGCTTCGGAGCGGATTACGTCAAGAACGCTCTGCTTCGTTACCGCGAAGGCGGGGTCGAGCAGATGACTTCCATGCACCGGGTTGCCGCCGGGCTCACGGACGCCGACATAGAAGTGCTCAGCGACTTCCTCGCCAGTCAGCCCTGGTGGCAGGCCACGGATTGAGCCGAACCTTCGTTCAGAAGCCCTGGCGGGCGGCCGAAGAGGCCGCGCCTGAGTTCAGAGGCGGGCCTCTATGGTGCCGAGGATGGCGTCCAAGTCGAAGTCGGCGGGCTTGCTGTAGACCTCGTCGTCGTTGACGCGGATCTTGAAGATGCCGCCGTCGCCGGTCTTGAGCTTCACCCCGTCGAGCTTCTGCCCGAAGCGCTCGAGGATGGTCTTCTGGATGTCCATGGCGCGGGGCAGATGCCCGCAGGGAACGCAGTAGTGGATCTCGACGGTTGGGGAGGCCATGACGTGGTCCTTTCTGGGAAAGCGCCGCGCTGCCGCGCGGCCGCTGAGTGCCTTGCCGGGGCGCCTCATGGCGCCGCTGCAGAGAGTCTATCTACGTTCGCTTGCTTCAGCCGTAGCCCTCGGTGCGGCGGCCACGAAGCGCGTCGCCAACGCCAGCGGATCCGTGATGGCCGTACCTATCACCACGGCGTGCGCTCCAGCAGCGAAGGCCGCGGCCACCTGCTCCGGCGCACTGAAGCGGCCTTCGGCCACCACCGGTTTGCTCTGAGCCTTCGCGAGGGCAGCTATCAGCTCGATGTCGGGCCCGTTGGGAACCGCCCCGCCACCCGTGTAGCCGGCGAGGGTGGTGGCCACGATGTGCGCCCCGGCCGCTGCGGCGGCCACGCCCTCGGCCACGTTGGAGACGTCCGCCATGACGGGCAAGTTCGGGAACGCGGCGCGGATCTGCTCCAGTAGCTGGCCCATACCGCTGGCACCGTTGCCGCTACGGGGCCTCAGGGTGCCATCGATGGCCACCAGGTCGGCGCCCGCGTTCACCAGGGCCGCTACCGAAGCCAGGTTCGGGGTTATGTACGCCACCGGATCTATGTCCGGCCGCTTCTCGATGCCGAGGACAGGCAGGCTCACGGCCGCCCGGATGGCGCTCACGTCGGCGGGACCGTTGGCGCGGATACCCACCGCGCCCGCCAGCTCCGCCGCTCGCGCCATGGCGGCCATGATGGCAGGCTCGCGCAGCGGGGAGCCTTCAGGAGCCTGGCACGACACGATCACTCCGCCGCGCCAGGCCTCCAGCAGCTGCTCGAGCGTGAACCGGCGCTCGCCCCTCATGAAGCTCGCTCCAGGCGGTAATCGATCTCGAAGACGCGTTGCCAGGGTAAGGAGAGGTGGCTGACGGAGTAGGGCAGGCCGAACTCGGCCAGCTCCTGCTCGAGCCACGCGCGGGCGCGGGCCTCCACGGCCTTCAGGGCCGGTTCTGGCACGAACCCGCCGAGACCGAGCGGGCGCAGCTCCGGGTCGAGCAGGAGGCGCGAGCGAACGCGCGCCTGGTAGAGCCAGTCGTCCACGTAGCGGGCGGCAACGGCGGCCTGCAGTGCGCCCTCGTCCGCCCCGAGAGCGGCCAGGCAGCCCAGTGCTACCGCGGAACCGAGAGAGTTGCCGGCCGTGTTCCAGCCGCCGTAGCCAACGAGGTGCGCCAGGGCGCCGGCGCTCGCCAGCAGCCGCATCAGCTCATCGTCGGCCCCGTTCACGTGAGCAACGTCCGCTACGCTCACGCGCTCCGCGCGGCCCAGCAGCAGCTGGACGCGGTCCCGGAACGCCTCCACCGACCGATCGGCGCCGTTCACTGGAGCCTCCGCGGCTTCCAACCACCGCCGCTCCTCTGCGCTCAGGACCTGGTCGCCGTGCTCGAGCGAGTACTGCACCCCACCCTGCCCCTGGGCGCCGCTGGGGCTGTTGACCGCCAGCCACCAGTCGGGCCTCTCGTTGCCGGGCTCGCGCACCGCTCCGGCCGCGCGCAGGTGAACGGTGATGAGGTCGCTGAGGGGTCGGTCCTCGTACGCGGTCTGCACGGTAGGGCCGAGCCGCGACGAGAACAGCGTGCCCACCGTGGTGCGCCTCCCCCTCACCTGTGCAGCGAGGCGCGCCAGGAGGACCTGAGCCACCTCGTCCGCCCCCGGATAGACGAGCACCCTGTCGCCGAGTCGGCGGCGCCGCACCTCGGCCTCGAGGCGACGGCGGTTCATGATGTTGAGCCCCCACACGGCCGTGTCGTCCTGGTTGAGCACCAGCACGTCCACCACACCGTCCGCCACCAGGTCCAGCGCTGCGAGGTTGATGGCCATGGTGCGCTCGCGGATGGCCAGCTGGTCGTTCCATACGTCGGCGGGCACCGTGCGCCTGAGGGCTTCCAGTTCCTCGGCCTCGCCCGCTTCCAGCGCACCTGCCGCGGCCCGATGCTCCAGCTGGGAGCGCCTGAAGATGTTCCGGCCGTGGAGCCTGTAGTAGGCGGGCTCCTCGCCGTCGTCGTTCTCGCGGCTCACGCGCTGGATGCTGCTATAGGCCATGACCGGCAGGTTCGGGTTCGAGCGTTTCAGGTGCCGGAGCGCTTGCAGGTGTTCCAAGGCCACGCCGAGGTCGTTACCGCTTTGACGCGACGGGATGAGCCCGCCCCAGGCCAGCGTGTCGATGGCGATGATGGCCCCGACGGGTCCGCCTCCGGCGGGAGAGGGGGCGCCCTTCTCCTGCAGCCACGCGGCGATGGCGGCGCGGTCGGCGCCCTTCTTCCGGCTGCCGAGGTACTCCGTGGGGCTCTCCAGCGCCCAGCCGAGCGTGGCGGCCAGCAGGCGCGGGAAGTGCACGTTTATGGGCCGCTCGTCCAGTGGTAGTAGCAGTAGCGAATCGATGAGCAACTCCTCCAGCGCCGGGCCGGCCGGCGCTAACCTGTCAACCCTTGATGCCGCCGGTGGCCACACCCTCGATGAAGGTCTTCTGGGCGAAGAAGAACAGCACCACGATGGGCAGGCTCATCAGCAGGGAACCCGCCATGAGGAGGGGCCAGGCCGCAGCGCGGGTGCTGGAGAGCTGCTGGAGCCCGATGGCCAGGGTGTAGAGACGGTCGTCGGTCAGATAGATGAGCGGGTTCAGGAAATCGGTCCAGGTCCAGATGAATATGAAGAGCGAGGCGGTGGCCAGCGCGGGCCGCGAGAGGGGCAGCACGATGCGCGAGAAGATCTGCCACTCGTTGGCGCCGTCGATGCGGGCCGAGTCGCTGATGTTGGCCGGTATGGCCGTGTAGAACTGGCGCAGCAGGAACACCGCGAAGGCGCTGCCCGTCAGCGCCGGCACGATGAGGGGCAGGAAGGTGCCCACCCAGCCGAGCTTCTGGAACATGACGAACTGCGGTATGAGCGTCACCTGCGGCGGGAGCACCATGGTGGCCAGAAGGAAGTAGAAGAGCAGGTCGCGACCAGGGAAGCGGATCTTGGCGAAGCCGTAAGCCACCACCGCCGACGACGCCACGTAGAAAGTGACGCTGAGCACGGTGACGAAGACGGTGTTCGCCAGGTAACGGAGGAAGGGGATCTCCGTCATGAGACGCGCGTAGTTGGACCACATGACGGGCGCCGGTATCCACTCGGGCGGGATGCTGAACACCTGATGGTCGGCTTTGAGTGAGGTGGACACCATCCAGCCGAACGGCAGGAGGAAGAACAGCGCTCCGACGATGAGCGTCAGGTAGATGATGGCGCTGCGCCAGGCGCGGCGGCTTCCCATCAGGTGTGCTCCTCGTAATACACCCAGCCTGAGGTGCGGAAGATGACCGCCAGCGCCGCGATGGTCAGCAACATGAGGACCCATGCCATGGCCGAGGCGTAGCCCATGCGGAAGAACTGGAACGCGTTCTGGTAGAGGTAGAGGGCGTAAACGAGCGTGGAGTTGGAGGGCCCGCCGCCCGTCATGATGTAGATGTTCGTGAACGCCTGGAACGACGTGATTATGCCCATGATGAGGTTGAAGAGGATCACGGGCGAGAGCATGGGCAGGGTCACGAAGCGCAGGCGTTGCCACCAGCTGGCGCCGTCTAAGTCCGCGGCCTCGTAGAGCTGCACCGGCACGCCCTGCAGCCCTGCCAGGTAGATGACCATGGAGCCCCCCACCCCCCAAAGGCTCGCCAGGATGAGCGCCGGCTTGGACCAGGTCGGGTCGGCCAGCCAGCCGGGACCGTTGATGCCGAGCTGCCAGAGGAACTCGTTCACGGGCCCGTAGTCCGGGTTGAGGAACCAGCGCCAGAGGAGCGCGGCGGCCACCGCGGGCACCACGCTGGGCAGGAAGTAGAGCGTGCGGAACAGCCCCAGGAAGCGGATCTTGGCGTTGAGGAGCATGGCGATCATCAGGCTCACCGTCAGGGAGACGGGGATCCCGATGACCGCCAGGTACAGGGTGTTGTAGAGGGTCTTGGTGAAGAGCGGGTCCGCCACGAGGTCCGTGTAGTTACGGAGGCCGATCCAGCGTGGGGCCGACACCACGTTGTAGTCCGTGAACGAGAAGTAGAGCGACGCGAACACGGGGTAGAGGGTGAACACCAGGAAGCCCAGGAGCCAGGGCGAGATGAAGGCCAGGCCCTTCCACATCTCCCTGCGCTCCTTGGGCGTCACTCGTACTTGTCCAGTTCGCGCATCACGTTGCGCTGCGCGGTCTCCAGCGCCTCGCGCGCGGTCATGGCGCCGTCCTGCACGGAGGCCAGCGCTTGGTTCAGCTGCTCGTTGAGGTAGAGGCCCACCGGCAGGCCGGGTGGGGTGTAGACGTAACCGGTGAGCAGCATGTCGATGTAGACCTGCATGTGAGGTGTGACGGTGTCGGCGAACGCCGCAAGGGCCAGGGCGTCCTGCCGGGGCGGGATGTTGGCGAGCGCCGCCGCGAAGCGGGCCGACTGCTCAGGAGCGGTGAGCCAGGTCAGGAACTCGAACGCGGCGTCGCCGTTGGTGGCGCCTTTAGGCACCACCCAGAACGAGCTCTGCACGGGCGTCACGTCCGCGCGGCCGCCCTCGGGTGCCGGGAAGGTTGTCACCCCCCAGTTCAGCTCCGGCGCGTAGCGCTGCGTGGAGAGGGCCTCCCACTGGCCGCCCTCCTGCATGGCCACCTGACCGCGGTAGAAGGGGTTGTAGGGGCTCAGCATGTCGCCCCAGCCCGCCTGGAAGCGCCTGATGCGGTTGATGTCGAACTTCTTGTAGTACCCGGCGAGCCACTCGAAGGCCGCGATGTTGCCGGGATGGTCGAGGGTGGGCGCGAGGGTGTCCGGGTCGTAGAGCTGGCCGCCGAACGCGTACATGTAGATGGAGGTGACGTTCGGGTAGAAGCCCAACCGCCGCATGTTGCCGCGGTTATCCAGGGTGGTGAGCTGCTCCGTGAGGTCGTCGAGCTGCTGGATGGTGCGGGGCGGCGCTTCGGGGTCGAGGCCCTGCGCCTCGAACACGTCCTTGTTCCACATGAACGCGTAGACGTTCAGCGTGGTGGGCAGGCCGAACTTCTCGCCGCGGTAGGCGCCGTAGGACCAGATGCCGGGCAGGTAGTCGGCCTCGCTGATGCCGGCCGCCTCGAGGTCTGCGGAGAGCTCGCGGAGCGCGCCGCTCGTGCCGAGGGGAACCACCATCCAGTCCCACACGGTGATGAGGTCTGCGGGGGCACCGCCGGCGAGGGAGGCCAGGATGCGCTCACCGTCGCCGATGGGCACGAACGAGGAGCGCACGGCGATGTTCTGCTGCGAGGCGTTGAACTCGTTCACGAGCTCTTCGAGCGCCGCGCCCTCCTCGCCGCCCCAGGCGTGCCAGAAACTCACCGTGGTCTGCGCCGAGGCGGTGAGCCCCGTGAACGCCAGGGCGAGCGTGAGGGACACGAGCCACGGCCGCAGCCAGGGGCGGCGCCACGGGCGCAGCATGCTGCCGGCGGTCTCGAGCCGGCACTTCTGTGGGGCGTTCATTCGAGTCCCTCCAAGTATTCGAGGTAGCCGGCGTACAGGTCTGCCGCCATGCCGCCCAGCCGGGGGCTCATGTGGTGGGTGAAGTCGAACGTGACGAACTTCTGGACGTGGGGCGCCTCCAGCTCGAGCTGCAGGAGCACCGTCTCGATGCGGGCAGAGGTGGCCTGCCAGGCGAGCTCGTCGACGGGCCAGCCGTGGATCTGTTCGAAGATCTCCAGGTCCGACCAGAGGGCCACGCCGTGCTTGCGGGCCACGGCAGCCAGGGCCGCGTAAACGGGCTCGCCCTCCTCGGCAGTGGTGCGGCGCGTGCCGACGCCGTCTTGCATGGCGATGACGTCGATGGCGGCGCGCTCCAAGGTTGTGTCCCACCAGGCGGCGTACGCGAGGGCGTTCGGAGCGATGCCGAAGTACGGCGCCACCATCACGGGCCTGCCGACCTGTTCATGGGCTGCCGTGGCCATGGTGCCGAGGTACTGGATCATGGCTTCGTGGGCGCGTTCGCTCACGAAGCTACGGTCGTCGATCTCCTCTGGCAGGTAGTAACCGACCAGGGCAGGCGAGCCACCGTACAGTTCCTCTAGCTCCAGCATCAGCGCCGTGTTCTCCGCCGCCGAGGCGGCGGGATCGAACACGCCCTGCCAGTAGTTCGGGTCCAGGCTGAGGCCCAGCCAGACCCCGAAGCCGCGCTGCTCAGCCGCTGCCAGGATGGTGCCGAGCGGATCCCAGTCGGCCACGTCCTGATCACTGGGTGCGTCGCCCCAGGCAGCGGGGCTACCCAGGGGCAGGTAGTTGGCGCCGTCGGCAGACACGGACACGCTGAACGATGCCGGCAGTTCCACTGCGGACACGTCGGAGCGCATGAAGGTGACCTCCACGCTCTCGACGGGAGTGGGCGAACCGAGGTCGAAGTCGATGATTATGCGGTCGCCGGGGTTCTGCCAGCCCACCATGTCGGACCAGGCGAAGTTGGCGAAGCCGTCCGTGAGCTTGCCGCCCGCGGCGGCGTCCGGGTCCAGGTAATTGCCGGCGGGGGGCGGCGTGAGCTTGTAACCGAGCCCGGCCGCCACGTTGGTGCCACCAGCCAGGACCTTGACCTCGGGGATCATGGTCCACTCGCGGCTGTTGGGCACCACGGTCACGCGCAGGTGCGTGGCGCTGGCACCCTGAGGGGCTTCCCACGTCAGGGTGCCGAGCGTCTCGCTTGGCGGCAGGCCAGGCCCGCTGGCGGCCGGTGCTGCCGGAGCGCTGCTGGGGAAGTAGCTCACCTCTCCGTAGCGGGAGTACTGGACGATGAGCGTGTCCATGCCGATGGCGCTCATGTGATCCAGTTCCTCCAGCCACTGCGCTTCGCTCATGGCGGCCAACTGACCGTCAAGCTGCACGAACGTGCCGCTAAGCACTGGTGCGGTCTGGGCACTCACCTGAGCGCCAAGCCAGAGCAGGCTGAGGGTGGCGAGGGCTCCGAGCAGCGAAACACGCACGTTACTCCTCCGGCTCTTCTACCTCGGGCAGAGCTGCGCCAGTCTGCACCGTGACTTCGGCGAGCATGGTCCAGCCGGTCCGGGCGCGGATCTCGATCTTCACGAAGCGGCCGTCCACCGGACGCTCCAGGTCCTGCCAGTAGAAGCTGTTGATGTACTCGTTGACGACGAACTCGGGAACTGTGCGGACCGCGAGGCCGACAGGCGTGAAGGTGATGCCGTCGTCGCTCATTGAGACCACGAGGCTGTACGGCAGGTTGACGGCGGACGCGAACGAGCGCATGAACTGAGCGGAAACGCGGGTGATGCCTTCCACGCGCTCACCAAGGTCGAGCACGACCACGGGGTTCACGACAGGGTCGGCTATGCCCACCATGTCGGCCCAGGAGTACTCGTAGGAGCCGTCCGTGAGCTTGGTGCCCTCATCGTCGGGGTAGGCGAGGGCCGCTTCGGGCACGAGGCTGTAGGCCTTGCCGAGGCTAACGGTCACGGGGTCCGCCGTCGTGGCTGCGCCCTCGGCGGCGGCGGGAAGCAGTTCGGCCCCTACCGGTCCGTTGCCCACTTCCAGCTCCGCGAGCATGGTCCACGCTTCACCGCCGGGGCGCACTTCCACCTTCACGAACTGGCCGTAGCCCGCCCACTCTTCGTCGGCCCACACGAGCGTGCCGAGGGTGTCGTTCGGCACGTCGCCCTCGAGGTAAGTGAGCGCCATGCCGAGGTCCTCGTAGAGAACGCCGTCTTCGGAGATGGAGATGATGGCGGAGGCCGGCAGGGAGACGGCCGAGCCGTCGGAGCGCATCGCCTTGAGGGCCACGTAGCTCACGTAATCGTGCACGGTGCCCAGGTCGACCACCAGAGTGAGCGTCTCCGGGCCTTCCCAGCCGACCATGTCGCCCCACGCGAACTCGTACGAGCCGTCCGTGAGCTTGAGGCCGTCGGCGTCCGGGTAGTTGTCTGCTGCTGCACGGCTGGCGGACACGGTCTTGCCGGCGGCGACGTTGAACGCGTCGGCTTGAGCGCCGGCTACGCCGACCAGTGCGGCGAGCAGTAGCGCGACAAGAAGTTTCCTGATGGTCGAGGTCTTCATGTGTGCCTCCGTTGCGGCTACGCCAGCCGGCCCGTCCCTCTGACGGCGGGGCTGATCGTGAGCATTGAGCAAAGCTCCAAAACGCGCTATGGAAATTGAGCCCAGCTCTTGCGTCCATGCTAGAGGTGCGCTCACCGCGCGTCAAGGGACAAAGGTGCGCAAGCCCTTCAGGGTCGCTTTAGGACGTAACATGCGCCAATGTCTCGCCTGCTGACGCAGCTACGCTCATCGCGCGACAACCTGAGCCCAGTTCAGAGGCGGGTGGCTCAGTACGTGCTGGACAACCCTGGCGCCACCATCTACCACAGCGTCACCGAACTAGCGGAGGCTACGCGGTCCAGCGAAGGCAGCATCATCAGGTTCTGCCAGGACCTGGGCTTCTCCGGCTTCCAGGAGTTCAAGCTCAGCCTGGCCGTGGAGCTGGACCCGGCGGGCCGCCCAGCGCGCCTCGTGGG
>CAZVTS010000041.1:0-2148 GCA_964630175.1 uncultured bacterium | reverse complement strand
CGCCGTTGCCATCGGTATCTCCAGCTCAGGTTCGACGCTGGATACTCTCCAGGCCCTGAAGGCGGCCAAGGAAGCCGGCGCGTTCACGGTGGCCGTTACGAACCGGCTGAAGAGCCCGCTGGCGAAGGTGGCGCACCGGAGCCTGTTCGCCAGCCCACCCGAATCGCCGCTGACTGGTGGCGACGTGTTCGCGAAGATTGGCCAACTGCTGGTGCTGGAGGCCCTGGCGCGCCTCATGGTTGCCGACGACGAGAAGTTGCAGGACGTGGTGGAGCGCACGGCGCGCGTGGTGGCCGACAGGAGCATGTGAGGGTGGCGGCACCAAGTCCGGTGGTACTAGCGGTCGACGTCGGCGGTACCAAGGTGGCTGCGGCCCTGGTGAAGGGCGCCGAGGTGCTGGCGCACGCTCAGCTGCCTACCCCTGCGGCTGCGGGGCCGGCAGCGGTGGTGAGCGCGGTGCTGGCCACCACGCGGGACGTGATCGCCAGGCACGGCCAGCGGCCAACGGCCTTGGGCGTGGCGTGCGCCGGAGTGGTTAGGGACGGCCGTGTGCACGCCATCAGCCAGGACCTGCTGCCGGGCTGGCACGGCTACCCGCTCGTGGCGGAACTGGAGGACCGGCTGCAGCTGCAGGTGACGGCCGTGAACGACGCCCAGGCAGCCGCCTACGGGGAATGGCGCCACGGTGCGGGTAAGGGCTACGACTCGTTGATCTTCGTCACGGTGTCCACCGG
Source organism: uncultured bacterium (assembly GCA_964630175.1). Taxonomy (GTDB): domain Bacteria; phylum Deinococcota; class Deinococci; order Deinococcales; family Trueperaceae; genus JAAYYF01. The sequence goes on along the minus strand of CAZVTS010000041.1, from coordinate 1,414 downwards.
CGTGGGGGGCGGGCTCGTGCTCGGCGGGCGCCTCTGGCGCGGCGCCACCGGCCTGGCGGGGCACGTGGGCCACATGGCGGCGGGCCAGGTGGAGGAGCTGGCCTCGGGAACCGCCCTGGCGCGACGGGCGCGGGAGGCTGGCCACGCGGCTAACGCGCGGCAGGTGATAGCCGAAGCTGTGGCGGGCAGCCCATGGGCGGAGCCCATACTGACCGAGGCTGTGGCCGCCCTAGTTCGGATGCTGACAGACGTGAAGCTGCTGGCCGACCCGGCCCTGGCCGTGCTGGGCGGTGGCGTAGGCCTCAACCCGGATTTCAGGCAGGCGGTGCTGGCTGCATTGGAGGAACGACCGGCGCACACGCACCTGGAACTGGTGCCCGCCCAGCTCGGCGGCATGGCGGGCCTGGTAGGCGCCGCAGCGCTCGCGGAGGACGGCGAAACCGGGACAAAGCTACCTGCAGTCAACGAGTGACCCGAGTACCATATAGATGAATCAGGAGGGCAGGCCGAGTGGCCCCCTGACAGTAAGGGAAGCCCCCGAGCGTGGGCGGAGGAAGCCGCGAAGCTCAGGGGCTTCTCCGTGGTCGTGGGGCCTGTGGGAACCCGTTCTTCCGTGGTGGGGCGGGTGCTAACGTTGCTGGTAGCCACCACGGAGGAACAGCAGCGTGAACGCCAAGCTGAGAATCTCGCGCATCGACCTAAACTCCGACCTGGGTGAGAGCTTCGGACCATGGAGCATGGGCGACGACACCGCCATGCTGAACGTGGTCACTTCGGCCAACGTGGCGTGCGGCGCTCACGCCAGCGACCCGGAGACCATGTACAGGACGCTTGAGCTGGCTGCCGAGAGAGGCATCGTCGTGGGTGCGCATCCGGGCTACCCGGACCGCGAGGGGTTCGGACGCCGGGTCATACCCATGGCACCGGACGAGGTAGGCAGGATGGTGGCTGCCCAGGTAGGGGCGTTGCAGGGGCTGGCTGCCATGGTGGGCACCGAGGTGAGGTACGTGAAGCCGCACGGTGCGCTGGCCAACCTGGCGGCGGACGATCGTGAGGTGTCGGTTGCCATCGTGAGCGCCGTGGCGCGGCTACCGGGCGAGCTATCGGTGCTGGCCATCTCCGGCACGGAGCTCGAACTCGCTGCCCGCGCTGCGGGGGTGCCAGTGCGCTCGGAGGTGTTCGCGGACCGCGCGTACCTCTCCTCGGGCAGGCTGGTCAGCAGGGCTGTGGCCGGTGCGGTGCTGAACGATCCGCAGGCTATAGCTGCGCGGCTGGCGGAGTTCGTGGCAACCGGCCTCATGCCCGTGGTGGACGGGCCCCCCATACGGTTGGCCGCGCAGTCGATCTGCGTGCATGGCGATACCGCCGGCGCGGTAGAAATCGCGCGGCGCGTGCGGCAGCAACTCGAGGCGCT
>CAZVTS010000040.1:1457-23491 GCA_964630175.1 uncultured bacterium | reverse complement strand
GGCGCCTAACCGAACAGCCCCGTCTGCTGTGGGCCCACGTCCGTAAGCGGCAGCGCCGTCACCTCGCGGAACTCGAGCCCCAGCGCGCCCAGGCGGTTGAGGGCGGGGGCGGTCACGGCCGGCGCGGCCAGGATGCCGCGCACCTCGGCGCCGCCCGCCGCGGCGCGGACGCTCTGCACGTAGCGGCTCAGCTGGTGCACCGCCTCGTGCGTGGCCTTGCCGCGCTTGAGCTCCACCACCACCAGGCGGTCCTGCGCGTCGCGCGCCAGCAGGTCGATACCGCCCACGTCCGTGGGCAGCTCCATCTCGATCAGAGTGAGGCCGGGCTCGATGATGCCGGGGTCGCGAGCCAGCGCCCTCTGCATCTCCGCCTCGCTGCCCATGAGCACGAAGTTGCCGTTGTCGCCGAGCTCCAATGCCAGAGCCAGGGCGGGCCTCTGGAACGCCACCCGCACGAACTCGGCGGGAGTGAACCGCTCCGCCACCAGCACCGCCACGCCGTCCTCCAGGGCCACGTCCACCCTGTCCGTCTGCGGCTGCCAGTTCACGGGCTTCACGCCCCTGGGACCCTGCACCTGCACGCTGCCGTCCGCCTTGAGGATCACCACGTACTCGCCGGCCTCGGCCACGCTGGCAGCGCGGCCCGAGTAGAGCACCTCGCACTCGGCCACCACCTGTACGAGGGCGCCGCCCTGACGCAGTTGTTCGTCCAAGAACTCCACCAGCTCCTCGTGGGAGGGCGCCGTAAGCAAGTCTCTGACCACGCCGCGCAGGATATCAAGGCGCCGCTCCCGGCGGCCGGACTCGCCTGGAGCGGCGTTCGACCATTGGTAGACTCGTGGGCATGGCACTACTTGGAGCGCACGTATCTACCGCCGGAGGCGTGGCCAAGGCCTTCGCTCGCGGCGGCGAGATCGGCTGCGAATCACTGCAGATCTTCGTGAAGAGCCCCAACCAGTGGCGCGCCAAGCCGCTGGATCCGGCAGACGTGGTGGCGTTCAAGGATGCGCGTGCGGCGGCGCCGCAGCCGGTGGTGGCCCACGCCGCCTACCTGATAAACCTGGCGAGCCCGAAGGAGGAGGTGCTGGAGAGATCCAAGGCGGCCCTCCTAGACGAACTGCAGCGCTGCACCGCCCTGGGCGTGGACGGGCTGGTGTTCCACCCGGGCGCGCACTTGGGGGAGGGCGAGGACGCCGGCATTGCCGGCATTGCCCGCATAGCCCGCGCGCTGGACGAGATCCTGGCTGCCGATCCCACCATCACCACCAGGGTGCTGCTCGAGAACACCGCTGGGCAGGGCAGCACGCTGGGCGCCAAGTTCAGCGAACTGCGCCGGATCATAGACCTGGTGGAGCAGGACGCCAAGGTGGGCGTGTGCCTAGACAGCTGCCACGCCTTCGCCGCCGGCTACGACCTCTCGACCGAAGCCGGTTACCGCGCCACGTTCGAGGAGTTCTTCGACGTGGTGGGGCCCAAGCGGTTGGCGTGCGTTCACCTGAACGACTCCAAGCACCCGCTGGGCTCACGGAAGGACCGGCACGAGAACGTTGGCGCCGGCCTCATCGGCCTGGAGTTCTTCGGGCGCATCATCCACGATCCCGCGCTGCAGGGGCTGCCCATGGTGCTGGAAACACCCCTGGGCGACGACGAACTGGGGCATAAACGCGACCTCGAGATCCTTCGAGGCCTGGAGGTAAGTTCATGAAGAACGCCAGCCTTATCCAACTCGCCAAGCTCAACCACAGCCTGCTCACACGCGACGTCGAGGGCATGACCGACGAGCAGGCGCTGGTGACCCTGTTCGAGGGTGGCAACCACCTCAACTGGGTGGTAGCCCACCTGGTGGCGGGCCGGGACCGCATGCTGGCGGCGCTGGGCGCGGAACCCGTCAGGGCCAAAGAGGTGAACGCAGCCTTCGATTACGGCAGCACGCCGCCCACTGCCGAGGAGGCGTGGCCGCTGGCGCAGCACGTGGCGGACTATCAGGCCACGCAGGAACGCCTGCTGGCAGCCCTGGAGTCCGCCACGGACGAGCAGCTCGAGCAGCCGTATAGGGACAGCACGTTGGGTGAGCAGCTCACCTTCATGCTGTGGCACGACGCGTACCACGTGGGTCAGGCCACCCTCTACCGCCGCAAGGCGGGTCTCAAGAGCCCGATCGGCTGACTGAAGGCCGGTGGCTTAGCGCGCCAGCGCCCAGCCGCCGTCCCAGACTTCCACCATCACCATGGCGCGCTCGTCCAGGCCGGTGTGGTTGCCGCCGCCGTAATCGAACACGCCGCTGGCGCCCACGTAAGCGGGCATCTCCTCTAGCGCGCTGCGGATGGCGCCGCGGGTGGCCACCACGTCTGAAAGGTCCAGGTCACCCACCGTGCCGGCGTGAACCACGGCCGCCTCGATGAGCCGCACGGCGTCGTACATGTAGGCCGCGAACGACGTGACGCTGCCCTCACCGAACGCTTCGGCATAGGCGTGCGAGAAAGCCACCGCGGTGGCGCGCACGGGGTGGCTGGACGCCAGCTGGTCGGCCACCAGCACCGGGCTCATGGGCATGCGCACGCCTTCGGCAGCCGCGCCGGCCAGTTGCAGGAACGCGGGCGCGCCCACGCCGTGGCTCAGGTAGATGTCGCCACCGAACTGCCGCTCCCGGAGGGCGCGCACCATGCGGGCGCTGTCTTCCGCTATGCCCCAGACGATCACGGCCTGCGGCCTATCTAGAACGGCGGCCAGGGCAGGCGCCACGAACGACTCGGCGTCGCGGTCGTAGCGCACCACCTTGTCGATCCTGATGCCGGCGCGCGAGAACGCCAGTTGCAGTTCGAGCACGCCGCTCTCGCCGTACTCATCGGAGATGGCCATGACGGTAACGTCCGACACGCCGTGCTCAAGCATGTCCGCCACGATGCCGCGGATCATCAGGCTGTCGCTCTGCGCAGCCTGGAAGATCCAGCGCCGCTGCGCCGCTGGCTGCGCGATGGGCGCCGCGGCCGCCAGGCTGATGGTGGGCACGTTGGCTGCCTGCGCCGGAGCCACGATGGCCTGCGAAGAAGAGGAGAGGGTGCAGCACACCAGCGCGTGCAACTGGTTGCCCGCCAGCAGTTGGTCCACTGCGTTCACCGCTCCCTCGACCGTCGAGGCCGAGTCGAGCATGGTGAACTCCACGTTATAGCCGGCGATGCCGCCCTGCCCGTTGAGGCTGTTCTGAAGCAGGCTCAGGGCGTTGACCTCCCCCTCACCCAGCGCGGAGGCAGGACCCGTCTGGTCGAGCACCACACCGATGCGCAGCGTGGTGGCACTGTCCGCAGCCTGCGCCATTGCGAAACCGGGGAGCGCCGCGAGCAGCACCAGGATGAGGGCGGTTGCGAGGGGCTTACGGTGTACTGCTCGGCGATGCATGATCGCTCCTTTCGGGAACGGGAAAGTGGGCGAGCGTGTGGCCAAACTGGTATGTAGCGTGCAGTTTACGCCGTAAACCCCTCCGTGCGGCCCGGTCAGTGACCGACGGGGTCAGACGTTCCCCTCATGCGCCGTGCGCGAAGCCTCGAGGAACTTGTCGATGCGCTCCACCAACGGGTCCAGGTGGTAGCTCTGGTAGAGCGCTCCCTGGGTACGCACGGGGTCACCGAAGAAGAACTTCTCGTAGAGGCTCTGCCGCCCACCGAAGCCGGAGATCGTCATGTCCCACGCCAGTCGGAACAGCCTGATGCGCTGATCGGCGCCCAGGTTCCGGGCCTGCAGGAACTTGTCCACCGCGTCCGCCATGGGGCCGTGCCTCTCAGCCTCGGTGGGGGTCATGATCAGCCCGCTGGCGGCCAGCAGCTGCAGCAGCTCCACCATGCGCGGGTAGACCTGCGGGAAGTAGTTGCGAGCCGCGTCCAGTGCCGCCCGGCCGGGCGTCATGGTGCCGAACTCGTCGAGCTCGGCCGTTGCCTCCGCCTGCGTGCGGAAGGCCTTGAGCGTTTCGAGCACGATGATGAGCTCGGCCATCTTCTGCTGCACGTGCTGGAACTGCGCGCTGCCGATGGCGCGCACTATGGATTCGGCCACGCCGAGGAACGCCTCGGCCTTGGCGATCTTGACGTTGAGGACCTGGTGCGCCATCTGGTGCGCGGCGCCGGTGGCCTGGTAGGCGCGGTTGGCGAGCGCCACGTCGCCGTGCAGGAACACGCGCTCCCACGGCACCAACACGTCGTCGAACACCACGAGCGCGTCCAGTTCGTCGAAGCGCGAGCCGAGCGGGTGATCCTCGCGGCTCCTACGCAGGTCGAGCGGCTCCCGGCCCACGAAGGTGAGCCCCGGCGTGGCCGTGGGTAGCGCGAACGCCAGCGCGTAACGCGCCATCTCGGCGTCCTCCTTCAGCACGGTGGAGGGGAAGACGAGGATCTCGTCCGCGATGGGCAACGTGGCCAGCATGCGGGCGCCGCGCACGATGAGGCCCTGGTCCGTTTCGCGCACCACCCCGAGCGCGATGTAAGGGTCGGGCAGCTGATCGGCGCGGGCGGAGCGGTTCACCTGCGGGTTGGTGAACGCGTGGGTGAGGCACAGGTCGTTCTCGCGCACGTGCTCGTAGTAGCGCCGCACGTTCTCGCCGTAGCGTGGGTCGCACCGCTCGAAGTAGGTGTGGGCGCGCGCGGCGGCCATCAGGTTCACGTTCAGGTAGTCGGGGCTCCTGCCTATGAAGCCGAGGCTGTGATCGGCCCATACCTGGTGCATGGCCGAGCGCTGCGCCAGGTCCTCCCGCGTGAGCACGTCCTTGAACGAGAGCCCCACGCGCTCGCCGCTGGTGGGGCTCTCGTACGTCATCACGTGAACCAGGTCCGGCCGGTGCTGCAGGTCGTACAGCTCAGCTATGGAGCGGGCGATGGCGGCGGTGGCCGGGTGACTGGTGGGGTCGTCCACGCGCTCCCCGTCCACGTAGATGGCTGGCGGGTGGCGCTTCAGACCCTCCAGGTACTGGTCGCCCGTGCGTGCCGGCATGCTGGGCCCTCCTGGCTCCTAAGCCGGGCGCTCCACGGCGGCCGGGTCGGCGGCCAGGCCGTACATGAGCCGCACGGTGGCCTCGACCCCCTGCTGCAGGGTCTTCACCCGGTAGAACTCGTTGGGGGCGTGCAGCCCGTTGTCCGGCTCGCCGAACGCGAAGTAGAGGCACCAGATGCCAAGTTCGCTCACGAACTGCTCGGCCACCGGCACCGTGCCGCCGGTCCAGACGGGGAACGGCTTCAGGCCGAACGTCTCTTCCATGGCCGCGCCCGCCACTTCCAGCACCTTCAGGTGGAGGGGCATCTGGTAGGCGCGGCCGTCGCCGGGCAGCTTGTTCACGGTCACGGTGACGCCCGCAGGCGCCGCATTACGGATGTGTTGAGCCACCTTCTCCGCCACGTCCGACGGCTCCTGGCCGCGTACCAGGCGGCAGGTGATCTTGGCGAACGCCTCGCTCGGCAGCACGGTCTTGATGCCGGGGCCCTGGTAGCCGCCCCACATGCCGTTGACCTCGAGGGTGGGCCTGACCACGCGCCTCTCGTCCGGCGTGAAGGCGGGGTCGCCCCACCACTCCGTCAGGCCCAGCGACTCGAGCTCGCCCGCCACCTTGGGCACGGCGTCTATGGCCTGGCGCTCGTCCGGGGCCAGCTCGGGGATGCCGTCGTAGAAGCCGGCCACCTGCACCACACCGTTCTCGTCCTGCAGCGAGGAGACGATGTGCGAGAGGGCCATGAGCGGGTTGGCCACGGCGCCGCCGTACATGCCGGAGTGCAGGTCCGCGTTGGCACCCTTCACGCTCACTTCCACCCCCGTCAGGCCGCGCGAACCGACCGTGAGGGACGGCACGCCCACGCCGAAGATGCCGCCGTCGGCGCTGATGGCCAGGTCGGCCTCGAACAGCTCCTTGTTCTCCCTTATGAAGGGCACGAGGTTCGGGCTGCCCACCTCCTCTTCGCCCTCGAACATGAAGGTGACGTTGATGGGCGGCGCGCCCGTGGCAGCGGCGGCGGCCTCAACGGCGTAGAGGGCGGAGAGCACGCCCGCCTTGTCGTCGCTGGCGCCGCGACCGTAGAGCTTGCCGTCACGCAGCTCGGGTTCGAACGGTGGCGATTTCCAGAGCTCCAGCGGCTCGGGCGGCTGCACGTCGTAGTGGCCGTAGATGACAACCGTGGGTGCGCCAGGCGCAGCGTGCCAGCGACCGACCACCACGGGGTGGCCGGCGGTCGGCATGATGCGCACCTCGGGCACGCCCGCGCGCCGCACCCTGGCGGCGAGCCATTCGGCGGCAGCGGCCATGTCCGGGGCATGTTTCAGTTCGGTGCTGACGCTGGGTATGCGCACGAACTCGGCGAGTTCCTGTACGTAGGAAGCGGCGCGCTCGCGCGCGACCTGCAGCGCGGCGGCCGCAGCGGGGTTCTGGTTGTTGGAAGAGGCGTCGGACACGGTCTGACCTCCATGGCAGCGTGTTGTTGCGATTACGCTACCAGAGGCTCGACGGGCACGGTCGCTACTGGCTCTCGTTACGTGGCCGGGCAGTTCAGCTGCTGGGCTGGGCTGCGGGGAGCTGCTCGTAGCGCCCCTGAGAGAAGAGCAGCGGCTGCCCCTCGCCGTAACGCAGCGCCTCGACCTTGCCGATGAAGATGGTGTGATCGCCGGCGCTGTGCACCTGATGAGTGCTCAGCACGAGTTGCGCGAGGGCACCACGGAGCACCGGGAAACCGGCGAACCGCTCGAACGGCTGATCGGGCGGCTGCACGGGCCTGCCTGCGAACGCGTCGGAGAGCCTCTGCTGGCCTTCCGCCAGCACGCTCACACCGAACCGCTCCGCCCCAAGCAAGGTGGCGTGCGCGCGGGCGCGCTTGTCTATGGACACCGCAACGAGAGGCGGATCCAGCGATACGGACATGAAGGCGTTGACGGTGAGGCCGTAGATGCCGTCCTGCCCGTTACTCGCTTCGTCCCCTTCCGCCGTGGGAGCGCACATGGTGATCACGGTGATGCCGGTGGCGAACCGGCCGAGGGCGTTCCGGAAGTCACGCGGGCCGAACTCCGCGGGTGCGGCGTCCGCTTCCTGCGCGGGCGCGTGTACGGAGTTGGTGTGGCTTGCCGGGCTGAACTGTTCCATCGTCAGCGAGTCTAGCCATGCGAGCTCACTTGCCGCAATCGTAGTTCCCACCAATATTTCCAGGTTCTTGTAGCTATCTACAAAGTCTGGGCTAGTATGCGGCATGCCCGGCCAGGAGAAACCGTCCGGTAGCCTCGCTGGCGGAACCGCACCCGCCGGCAGCGGCCTGGCAGCGCCTTCCGTTGCCGCCCTCCTGGCCCGCAAGGACCTGGGCCTGGAGCTCATGGTGGGCTCGTCCACCACTACCTTCAGCGCCGTACGAAGCGCCGAGTCCGGCGCGCACCGACCCTGGCTCTCGACTCACGACCTGCGCCTCTCGGACGCACCGTTCGGACTGCCGCGCCCACCCACCGACCCGGTGCTCGCGCCGCCCCCCAGCGCGCTCGTTTTCGGCCTCGTACCGCAGCGGCGCGTGCTGCCACCGCACCTGCCGAGGCTCGCCGAGGAGCTAGGCGTCACCCTGCTCACGGCACCACCGTCCGTTTCGCTGCAGAAGGTGGAAGCCGCCGCGCTGGAGCTGCTGGTGCAGGCCGGCAGCGCGGCGGCGGCCCTGCTGGCGGCCCCGCAGAGCCATCTCCTGGACGCCCTCAGCGCGCCCAAGCCCGAGCGCGAACTGCTCGAGCGTGTTCATGGGCTCACCGGCGCCGACCTGGTGCTCCTTACCCCCTGGGGCGACGTCACCGCCCGTGCGGGCCGCAGCGGTTGGCGGCCAGGCAAGAACGAGCACGGCGGCGCGCCGCTGACGCTGTGGCCCGAGGGCGAGACGGAGCTGGACGGCCGCCCCGCCTGGATCCTGAAGCTCCAGGTGGAAGGCCGCCTGCGTGGGCTCCTCGTGGCCTTCGCGGTGCAGCCTTTCGCGCGCCCATGGCTGGAGCTGAGCCGCACGCTGCTCCTCTCCGCCGCCCTGCAGCGAAGCGCGGAGGTGCGCCACGATTCCACCGCGCTCACGGCCCTCCTGGCTGAATGGCTGGCGGGGCCGCAGGCCGCCATGATGCTCGAACCCCGCCTGGCGGCCGCGGGCTTCGGCGGCGAGTGGCCGTACCTGGTGGCCGTGGGCGAGGTGGGGCCGCGCCTGCGCGCGGGCCGCGCCGCCCAGGCGCGCCAGTTCCACCAGCTGGAGCAGATACGTGAGGCCGGCGAGGAGTACTTCCGGGCGCTCGGTTACGGCGTGCTCTCGGAGACGCGAGCGCACCACTGCGTGTGGGTCTTCGCCAGCGCCACCCCAAGGCAGCACGCCCGCCCGCTCCTCAGCGCCGCGCAGGCCGCGGTGGGGCAGACCGAGCTGCGCTTGGGCCTCAGCCTGCCGCGCAGCGACCTCACGGGGGTAGGCGACGCGTACCACCAGGCCCTGCTGGCGCTGCAGTCCGTGCCCGGCAGCTCAGGCATGGCGTGGTTCGACGAACTGGATCCCGTGTACTGGGTGCTGCAGCAGCAGCCCGCCGGCAACCTGGAATCGCTCCGCGACAGGCTCGTGGGCGCAGTGAAGGGCGCCGATCCGCAAGGCAGGCTGTGGCGCACGCTGGTGGCCTACATCCGCTCCCCTCACGACCTGCAGGCGCTCGCGGCGGAACTGCACGTGCACGTGAACACCCTGCGCTACCGGCTCAAGCGCATCGAGGAACTGGTTCAGGAGCCCCTGACCCGACCGGAAACGGTGGCCAAGCTCTACCTCGCCCTGCAGATAGACGCCATGCTCGAGCGTGGCGGTACACCCACCCGCTGACCGCTCTGTCGGCGCTGGGGGCCGGGTATATTCGAGCCAGATGCGAGAACGTGCGGGCGCAAGCGGCGGCCAGGGCGTGAGCGGCCTGCTGGAGCAGCTGCCGGTGGCCGTGCTGGGCGCTGGCACGATGGGCCGCGGCATAGCCCAGCTGCTGCTACAGGCGGGCGCCGACGTGGTGCTGGTGGATCCCAGCGAAGAAGCGCTGAGCCGCGCCCGCGCCGCGCTCAACGACACCTTCGAGATGCTTGCCGCCAAGGGGCGCCTCAGCACACCGCCGGGCAGGCTACTGGTGCGCCTCACGACCTCCCAGCAGGTGCACGCCGTGGCCGCCGCCCGCTGGGTGTTCGAGGCGGCGCCCGAACGGTTCGAACTGAAGCAGCGCCTCTTCGCGCAGGTCGAAGAGGTGGCGCCTGGCGCGCGGCTGGCCACCAACACCTCCACGCTGTCCGTCACGCAGATCGCGGCCGGCTGTCGCCGCCCCGAGAACGTGGTGGGGGTCCACTTCTTCAACCCCGCCCCGCTCATGCGGCTGGTGGAAGTGATCCCCGGCCTGGAGACGCCCCCGCAGCTCGTGGACGACGCCGTCGCCGTAGCACGCGCGCTCGGCCGCGAACCGGTGGTGGCTCAGGACCGGCCCGGCTTCATCGTGAACCGGGTGGCGCGCCCCTTCTACGGTGAGGCGCTGAGGCTGGTGGGCGAGGGGGCGGCTACGGAGGACGTGGACGCCGCGGTGCGGGCAGCCGGCTTCCGGATGGGCCCGTTCGAACTGCTGGACCTCATTGGGCTGGACGTCAACCTGGCCGCCACCACCAGCGTGTACGAGGCCTTCTTCCACGAACCGCGCTTCCGCCCGCACCCGCTGCAACGCTCCCTGGTAGCCGCCGGGCGCCTGGGCAGGAAGACGGGCCGCGGCTTCTACAGCTACGACGCCGCCGGCAGGCGCGAGGGCGGGGCCGGCACCACCGAGCAGGCACCCTCACCGGCAGCCGGCGCCCACCCGAGCGTGATCGTGCTGGGCCACACCGCCGCCGCCAGCGCGCTGCGCACATACCTGGCGCAGCACGCGCCGAGCGCGCTCGAACGCGGCGCGGCGATGCAGGGGCCGGTGGACCTGCTGCTGGACGCCCGCCTCGCGCTCCAGGAGAAGGCGCAAGGCGCCCACCCGGAGGCGCGCAGCCGACTGGCGCTCTGCTGGGCGCATAGCGCCAGCGCGCTGGCCGGCGCCGCCCGCGCGGCAGGCTCGCACGCCCCTGACCCCATCGGCTTCAGCTTCCTGCCGCCCCCACAGCCCGTGGCGGGCGGGGCCACCGTCGCCCAGGCACCGGGCCCGCTCACGCTCGAGCTGCTGGAGCCCGTTACGGGTGCACAGCAGGAGCTCGCCGAGGCGCGGCGCCTGCTGTGGCAGCTTGGCCTGACCACCATCACGCCGCCCGATCAGGCGGGCGGCTACGCCTTCCGCATCTTCGCGCTGCTCCTCAACGAAGCCGTGGCGGCGGTGGCGGAGCGCCTGGCGCAGCCGGCGCACATAGACCTGGCCATGCGGCTGGGGGTCAACTACCCCGCGGGCCCGCTGGAGTGGGCCGAACAGCTCGGCCTGCCAGACGTGCTGGGCGCGCTGGACGGAACGCACGCGGAAGTCGGGGCCGAGCGCTTCGCGCCGCAGCCGCTGCTTCGGCGGTTGGTGGCGGCCGGCGGCACGCGCTTCGCGCACCTGAGCACGTTCGCTGCGGCCCCGGGCAACCCGGCCGGCGAAGGACCGACGCGCACGGGAAGGGGGAACCGCTGATGCAGAGGATCCCGGAGGGCTACACGGCGCACCACCACATCGTGGTCACCGAAGCGATGACGGTGGACTTCGAGGACCGTAACGACCCCCGCATGGGGAAGCTGCACCCCGTGTACGCCACCTACTGGGTGGCCAAGCACATGGAGCTGGTGAGCCGCAAGGTGCTGCTGCCGTTCCTGGAGGAGGGCGAGGCCGGCATCGGCTTCGAGGTGGCGGTGAAGCACGTCGCTTCCGCCCTGCCCGGCATGCAGGTGCACCTCACCGCCAGGTTCGAGCGCATGGAGCGTAACCGCGTGTACGCCAGCTGCGAAGCCGTGAGCGAACTCGGCGACGTGCTGGCCACGGGCTCAACGGTGCAGGTCATCCTCTCGGAGGAGCGCCTGGAGGGCGCCTTCGACGACCTCCGGCGGCGCTTCGAGGCGCACCTGCAGCGAGTGGAGTGAACAGCGTGACGGGTTGCCCCGCACGGGGCGCGCCCGCCACGGAAAGGGAGGAACGAACCGGTGGTGAAGCTGATAGCCATGTACGAGCGGCCTGCGGATGAGGCGGCCTTCTTCGAGCATTACGACACGGTGCACGCCCCGCTGGCGAGGCGGGTGCCCGGCGTGCAGAAGCTGGTGGTCAACAAGGTGACCGCCGACGCCTTCGGGGGCGAGCCGCGCTACGTTCTCATTGCCGAGATGCACTTCGCTAACAGGGCGACCTTCGACGCGGCCATGAAGTCGCCCGAGAACCGCGCGCTGGGAGCAGACCTGATGAGCTTCGCCAAGGGCATCGTCACGGTGCTGTTCGCCGACTCGACGGAGGCCTGACGTGGTGCCACCAGAAGCGAGCCCGGAAGCCACCTATTACGAGAACATCATCGTGCAGCGCCTGGAAGGCGGCGTGGTCCTGCTGCGCATCAACCGGCCGGAACGCCGCAACGCCCTGAACCAGGCCACCCTGACGGAGCTCGCCCACGCGGCCCGCACCTTCGACCGGGACGAGGCGGTGGGCTGCCTCGTCATCACTGGCGACGAGCGCGCCTTCGCCGCCGGCGCGGACGTGACGGAGATGGACGGCAAGGGCGTGCCTGAGATGCTGGGCGCGTACCGCTTCGAGAGCTGGGAAGCCCTGACCCGCACCCGCAAACCTATGGTGGCCGCCGTGTCGGGCTTCGCGCTGGGTGGCGGCCTGGAGCTCGCCCTGCTGTGCGACATGATCGTGCTGTCGGAATCGGCGCAGCTCGGCCAGCCCGAGATCAACCTGGGCCTGATACCGGGTGCGGGCGGCACGCAGCGCCTCACCCGCCAACTGGGCAAGTACCTGGCCATGGAAGTGATCCTGGCGGGCCGCATGCTCACTGCCGACGAGGCGCTGGCCCACGGCCTCGCCAACCGGGTGGCGCCTACCGGCGAGTACCTGGACGCCGCCCTGGAACTGGCGCGCAACGTGGCGGCGCGGGCGCCGCACGCAGTGACGCTCGCCAAGAGCGCCGTGAACAGGGCGCAGGACGGGCCGCTAGCCCACGGCCTGGAGTTCGAACGCAACGCCTTCTTCCTGCTGTTCGGCACCGCCGACCAGAAGGAAGGGATACGGGCGTTCCTGGAGAAGCGCCGGCCCGACTTCACCGGCAGCTGAGCAGCCGGCACCGCGCAGACGTGCTTTTGCCCGTGGCTGGTGGCTTCGGCGGTTTTATCATCGCCCCATGAGGAAGCGGTGGTAAGCCTACATCTCCTCGGCACGGGCGCTGCCCTGTCGGACCGCAGCCGCACCACCACCATGCTCGCGGTGGAGGGCCCGGAGTCGCTCTACCTGGTGGATTGTGGTGGCGACGCTGCTCACAGGGCGCTCAACAGCGGGCTCGACTTGGCGCGCGTGAACGGTCTGATCGTCACGCACGAACACGCCGACCATGTGGGCGGGTTCCCGCTCCTCATGGAGCGGCTCTGGCTGGCCGGCCACACGGAGCCGTTCCCCGTGTACGGCAACAGCGCCGCGCTGCAGCAGGTGCGGCGGCTCGACCGGGCGTTCGACACCTCGGAGTGGCCGAACTATCCCGCACTGGACCTGTTCCTGGTGCCCGAGCTCGAGCGCGAGCAGGTGCTCTCGTGCGCCGATTTCAGCATCTACGCCAGCCCGGGCAAGCACGCCGTGCCGTGCCTGGGGCTCCGGATAGAGACCGCCGGCGGCCACGTGCTGGCCTACTCCGGCGACACGGAGCCCAGCGCCGCCATCACGCGGCTGGCGGCGGGCGCCGACCTGCTGGTGCACGAGGCCACGGGCGAGGGTCCCGGGCACACCGCCCCGGCGGAAGCTGCTCGCGTGGCCAAGGAGGCGGGCGTGAAGCGCCTGGTGCTGGTGCACCTGGGGCCACTGGCGGACGGCGGCGCCGCCACGCTGGCGGCGGCGCAAGCGGTGTTCCCGAACACTGAGCTCGGCTTCGACGGAGCTCGTTACGACCTGTAGAGAGCGGGCGCGCTGAGGTCAGGCGCCGTAACCGGGCAGGAGCTCACCGCCGCCATGCTGGTCGCGCTGCCGCTCCAACTGGCGGAGCGCCATGAACGCCACACGCGCCACCTCCGTGAGGTCGAGCCGCTCGGCCTCCTCGCGGCTGAAGAAGCCGAACCCCTGCCCCTCGCCGAGCACCAGCTCGTCTATGGGCGGGCTCACTTCGGCAAGGTAGATGTGGAACTCCACCGCCCAGCCGCTGAACACGAGCAGCGGCCGGAACGCGCGGGGGCGGTAACCGATCTCTTCCTCGATCTCGCGCAGCATGGCTTCTGCCGGCGTCTCGTCAACGTCGAGCCCACCGCCGAACAGCGACCAGAGCCCGGGCGACTCGATGTGAGGCTTGTCGTCGCGGTGCTGAAGCAGCACCTCCCCACGACGGTTCAGCAGCACCGCGCCCGCCACCGGGCGGCGCCCGTCGGGCAGCATGAAATCGGTCTCGAGCTCCGCGCGGGCCGCGCGCGCCCCGGCGGTCCCTCCGGCCCCATCACCTTGCTGGCCGCTCACAGCGCCTCTAGGTAGGTGTAGCCCACCAGCTCCCGGTCGTAAACCTCCAGGAACTCCTGCAGTTCGGCTTCGGTCATCCCGCCCTCGTCCCGAACCTCGGTTGCCCGCGCGGCCACGGCCTCGTACAGCTCGGGCGTCAGGTAACCCATGTTCTGGATCACTCGCCGCGCCTTCTGGCCCTCCACGTACAGCTCCACCTGAGGGCCCGTGTCCAGCAGGCGCACGTGCGCCTCGTTCACGCGGCCGAACAGGTTATGCGCGTTGGCCAGCACGTCCTGGTAGGCGCCGGTGAGGAAGACCCCCAGGTAGTAGGGCTGCCCCGGCACCAGGTCGTGCACGGGCAGCGCGGACCGCACGTCACGCAGGTCTATGAACTTGTCGATCTTGCCGTCGGAATCGCAGCTGATGTCTACCAGCGTGGCGTTCCGCCGCGGGCGTTCGTTGAGGCGCTGCAGCGGCACTATCGGGAAGAGCGCGTTGATGGCCCAGTGGTCCGGCAGGCTCTGGAAGAGCGAGAAGTTCACCACGTACTTGTCTGCCAGCATGCGCGGCAGCAGCTCGAACTCGTCCGGCACGTAGTCGAGCTGCTCCACCACCTTCGCCACCCGGGCCAGGATGCGGTTGTAGGCCTGCTCTATGTGTCCGCGCTCGAGGAGGCTCATGTACCCGAGGTCGAAGAGCGAGTGCATGGTCTCCTTGTTGGAGACCGCCTCGTTGTAGACCTCGCGGTAGTTCTTCACGGTGATCTCGGCCTCCAGCTCGCGCATCTCACCAACGAGCGCGTGCTCCTCTTCCTTCAGTGGCGGCAGGTCCACCGGCCTGCGCATGGGGCCTATGGCGTCTACCACCGGCACCACCAGCACGGAGTGATGCGCCGTGAGGGCGCGCCCGGACTCCGTGACGATGACCGGCTCGGCCACCTCCCACTCCTTGCAGGCCTCCATGACCGTGTACACCACCGTGTCGGCGTACTCGCGCAGGTTGTAGTTGGCGCTCACGTAGTAGGTGGTCTTGCTGCCGTCGTAATCCACGGCCAGGCCGCCGCCCACGTCTAAGTACTTCACGCCCACGCCCATCTCTGCCAGCTCCACGTAAGCCTGCGCGGCCTCGCGGATGGCGGCCCGGATGCGCCTGATGTCGGTGAGCTGACTGCCCACGTGGCAGTGGAGCAGAACCAGGGCGTGCTCCATGCCTTCGGCCTTGACGCGCTCGGCCACGTGGATGAGCTCGGAGGCGGTGAGGCCGAACTTGGCGTCGTCGCCCCCGGACGCTTCCCACTGCCCGCTGCCGCGCGCGTGCAGCTTGAAACGCACGCCCAGGAGCGGCTCCACCCCCATCTCCCTGCTGATGCGCAGCACCCTCTCGAGCTCGCCGGCCTTCTCCAGGGTGATGATGACGTTGCGCCCGAGCTTGCGCCCCCAGAGCGCGAGCCTTATGAAATCGTCGTCCTTGAAGCCGTTGCAGCAGAGCAGCGCGTCGGCGTGCGTTTCGTGGGCGAGACAGAGGGCCAGTTCGGCCTTGCTGCCGGCCTCGAGGCCCGTCTTCCACTTGGCGCCGTACGCGGCGATGGTCTCCACCACCACCCGGCGCTGGTTCACCTTGATGGGGTACACGCCCTGATACGTGTTGGAGTAGCCCGCCTCGGCGATGGAGGCAGCGAACGCCTCGTTCACCTTGTCTATCCGGTCCTCGAGGATGTCCGGGAAACGCAGCACCATCGGGAGCTGGTGGCCTTCGGCGCTGAGCCTGTCGACGATGTCGCGCACCGCCAGAGGCACTCTGCCGCGCGCGGTGACCGTCAGGTCGCCCGCCGGTGAGACGCCGAAGTATCCGTTCGACCACGAGCGGATGGCGTACAACTCGTCGGCGTCGCCGACGCTGAAACCTGGGCCTTGGGTGGCTCTGATCACGTTCTGATGCTCCTTCGGACCGCGTGCTCGCCTGAGCTAACAGCACAACAGCCTACCCGCAACCCGGACCCAGGTCCGCTCCCGCGGTACAGGCCTCGCCCATTCGTCGCTTCGACGTCCGGTCATAGTTCACCATGCGGTACGGGCTGACTCAGATTACGTAGTGTGCACTACGCTAGACTACGGTACTGAATATTCTCCATTTGGGTGGTGCGGATTCGCGCACACCCCGGTGCGAGCGGGCCGTCCAGCCGTTTCTCGTTCGTTAATCTACATGCGGACATGGTTGACGCAACCCGCCCGTAACTTTAGTATCGAACACAAGACAACGTCGAGATACAGAAGATTGCCACACCGTTCGCATCTGTAACTTGGTGTTTCGTCTCGCACTGCCATTCGGAAGTAAGGAGAACACATGCAGAACAGGTTCCAACGCCTCTTGGCCGCCCTGGCCCTGACCGCGCTCCTCGGCAGCTTCGCGCTCGCCCAGGTGCTGGTCGTCGCTCAGGGCACCGACGCCGTGACGCTCGACCCGCACGACGTCACGGACTCCCCGTCCGCCACCGTCGTCAGCCACATGTACGAGACCCTCTTCGACCTCACCCCCGAGGGCGAGATCGTGCCGGGCCTGGCCACCGCCTACGCGTACGACGCGGACGGCCTCGGCCTCACCGTCACCATCCGCGAGGGCGTCACCTTCCACGACGGCACCGCGCTCACCCCCGAGATCGTGAAGGGCAGCATGGAGCGCTTCCTCGATCCCGAGAACGCGTGGACCTTCCGCTTCCTGCTCGACGCCATCACCGAGGTCACGGTCACGGGCGCCAACACCGTGCACTTCAAGCTCGGCACGGAGTTCGCTCCGCTGCTCGCGCACCTCACGCACAACACCACCGCCATCATGCTGCCGTCCGCGGCCGAGCAGCACGGCGAGGACTTCGCGTCCAACCCCATGGGCACGGGCCCGTTCCAGTTCGTCTCCTGGCAGCGTAACGACGCCATCGAACTCGCCCGCTTCGACGGCTACTGGGGCGAAGCCCCCGGCATCTCCGGCGTGCGCTTCCTGACCGTGCCGGAGAACGCCACCCGCATGGCCCTCGTTGAGAGCGGCCAGGCCCACGTGGCCGTGCGCGTGCCGCCGCAGGACATCGCGCGCATCGACGCCATCGACGGCGTGACCGTGCACAACGTCTCGAGCCTGCGCACCATCTTCATGTTCATGAACTTCGCCCACGAGCCCATCAACGATGTGCGCGTGCGCCAGGCCATCAACTACGCCGTCGATAGCGACACGCTGGCCGAGTTCGTGCTGGGCGGCGCCGTGCGCGTGTCCGACGCCCCCATCGCCCCGGGCATCTTCGGCTACACCCCCGTAGGCAACTACGACTACAACCCGGAGCGCGCCCGCGAGCTGCTGGCCGAAGCCGGCTACCCGGACGGCTTCTCCACCACGCTCTACTCGCCCTCCGGCCGTTACCTGCAGGACATCCAGACCGTGGAAGCCATGCAGAGCATGCTCGCCGAGGTCGGCATCAACACCACCATCGAGACCCTCGAATGGTCCGCCTACCTCGAGCAGGTCAACCGCGTGCCCGGCGAGAGCGTAGTGCCCATCGGCCTCCTGGGCTGGGGCACCGTCACCGGCGACGCCGACTACGGCCTCTACCCGCTCTTCCACACCGCCCAGCAGCGCCCCGTGGGCTCCAACCGCGGCGCCTACTCCAACGCGCGCGTGGACGAGCTCCTCGACAACGCCCGCACCAACACCAACGCGGACGAGCGTCTGGCCGCCTACGAGGAAGCCATGACGATCATCTGGGAAGACGCCGCCTGGCTCTTCATGCATAGCGAGACCCAGCTGGTTGCAGTGCGCGACAACGTGAACGGTCTGATCATCCACCCGACCGAGCGCGTGCTCGCCTTCAACGTCAGCCTGGACTAAGCGGTCCTGGGCGGGAGGCTTCACGCCTCCCGCCTCCCTTTTGCCCCCCGTGCCGGCGCGCCAGACCGGTTGCAACCCCGGGGGCCGAATCGCTTAGAATCTACCTATCTTTTGAAAACCTAAGCGCAGCTAAGGACATCTTTTGACCCAGTACACTCTCCGGCGCCTGCTGGTGGCTTTACCCTCCCTGTTGGGCGTTCTCATTATCGTGTTCCTCATGGTGAGGCTTGCGCCGGGCGACCCGGCGCAGCTGCTGGCGGGCGAGTTCGCGGACGCCGTCACCGTGGAGCGCATCCGCGAGCGCTTCGGGCTCAACGACTCGTACCTGGTGCAGTTCCAGCGCTTCCTATCGGGCGTGGTGCAGGGCGACCTGGGGCGCTCCACCCGCACCAGCCGCCCCGTCATCCAGGAGCTCGTGGACTTCTTCCCCAACACGGTCGAGCTGGCCGTGGCCTCCATCATCTTCGCGATGATCGTCGGCATCGGTCTAGGCATCGTTTCGGCGCTCAAGGCCAACACGTGGGTGGACGCCCTCTCCATGATCCTCGCGCTCATCGGCGTCAGCATGCCCACCTTCTGGTTCGGGCTGCTGGCCATCCGCTTCTTCGCGGTGGAGCTACCGTGGTTCCCGGTGGCCGGCATGGGCACCTTCTCGCACCTGGTGCTGCCCGCCATCACCCTCGGCCTCTCCAGCACCGGCATCATCGCGCGCATGACCCGCTCCGCCCTCCTCGAGGTGTTGAGCCAGGATTACGTGCGCACCGCGCGCGCCAAGGGCGGCAACCCGCGCACCATCGTCTTCAAGCACGCGCTGCGCAACGCTCTCGTGCCCGTTCTCACCGTGGGCGGCCTCGAGTTCGGCTCGCTGCTGGCCGGCGCCGTCATCACGGAGACGGTGTTCACCTGGCCCGGGGTGGGCAGGATGCTGGTGACCTCCATACTGTCGCGGGATTACCCCGTGGTTCAGGGCACCGTGCTGCTCATCGCCGTTTCCTTCATCATCGTCAACCTGCTGGTGGACATCGTCTACGGTCTCATCGACCCGAGGATCCGCTATGACTGACAAGCCGGTAAGCACCGAGGCCAGCGCGAAGGCGGCCCGCAGAGCTCCCCGCTGGCGCCGCCGCCTGGCGCGGAACCCTCTGGCCGTCATCGGCATCGGCATCATCGCGTCGTTCCTCCTGGTGGTGCTGTTCTCACCGTTCATCGCGCCGTACCTGCCGGAGACCCAGAACCTGCGCACCACCTACGTGCCGCCCGGCGCGGGGGTCAGCCTGCGGGGCCCGAACGGCCAACCCGGCATCTGGGTGAACCCCGTGCAGCGCTCCCCAAGCCGGGGGATCGAGATAGACGAGAGCGTGGCGTACCCGGTGAAGCTGTTCCAGCGCGGACCCAAGTACAAGTGGCTGTTCGGTCTGGTGGAATCCGACCTGCACCTCTACGGGGTTGACGGGCCCGTGCGCTACTACCTCCTCGGCACGGACGAGCAGGGCCGGGACCTCTTCTCGCGGCTCGTGCACGGTGCCTGGATCTCGCTGTTCATCGGGCTCATCTCGGTGGGCATCGGCCTGGGTGTAGGCGCACCCCTGGGCGCCATCTCCGCCTTCCTGGGTGGCTGGGTGGACATGACCGTGCAGCGCCTGGTAGACACCATGCTCGCGTTCCCCGGCATCCTCCTGGCCATCGTGCTCGTGGCCACGTTCGGAGCGGGGTTGACCAACCTGATGATCGCCGTTGGCATAGCTGCCGTGCCCATCTACGCACGCATCATCCGTGGCTCCGTGCTGGCCATCCGCAACCGGGAGTTCGTGGAGGCAGCGGGCGCGCTGGGCCGACGCCGCATGGGCACGCTGTTCAAGCACGTCGTACCCAACGCGCTGGCGCCGCTCATCGTGCAGTCGAGCCTGCAGATGGCCATCGCCATCCTCTTCGCAGCCGGTCTGGGCTTCCTCGGCATGGGAGCCAAGCCGCCGCAGCCCGAGTGGGGGCTCATGCTGGCGCGCGGCCGTGAGTACCTGGCGGTAGCGCCTCACGTGGCCACCTTCCCCGGCGTGGCCATCATCCTCGTGGTGCTCGGGTTCAACCTGCTGGGCGACGCGCTGCGCGACGCGCTGGATCCGCGGAAGTAGGTTCACAGCGTGTACAGTTCGGATTATGCAGGGTAGAGGCGTTCTTACGGCGGAGCTGAAGGCGGCGGCGGCCGCTAACTTCGCCGAGCAACCCCATGTGGCGGCGGCCTTCCTGTTCGGCTCGCAGGCGCGAGGAACGGCTAGGCCGAACAGCGATGTGGACGTGGCGGTACTCATGGAGCACGGTCACTCGGACGACGTCTTCCTGCCCGTTACCTTTGCCACTGACCTCATGCGCATACTGCGCCGCGATGATGTAGACGTGGTGATCGCCAACTCCGCCCCGCCAGTGCTGATGCACCGAGTTGCAAGAGGCGGCGAGATACTGTTCACCACCAGCAACACCGTGGTAGCGGAGTTCGTGATCCATGCCGTGCAGCAGTTCGAAGACATGCGGCCGCTGCGCGAGTTGCAGGATAGGCAGACAAGGCAGCGGCTGGGTATGGCACCTTTGGAGAGGCCATGAGTGGTTTGGAGCGGTGTTCAGGCGCTCGGGCGGTGCGTGGAAGCGTACCTGGCAAGGGCATCGTGAGCCCGTATTGGCATTTATAGCGTCCTATTGGGGTTTTTCAGATTCAGTGGAATAAGGCACAATAGATCGCTATAGATGCTATTGACCTACGAGGTCTTGGTGATAAAGCCTAGCGCATCATGAGCAGCAGTCCTGTGAGGCTCGCGCCATCCCCGGACGGTTACGGCGAGTGGTCGCTTGAGTTGTAGACGCGCATCGATAGCCATTTATTGTGCCGTATTGTGCTTTTCGCCATTCAGCACTATAAAGCACAATAACTTGCTATAGATTCTGCTATCCTCCGCCCATGGACCCGATCAAGAACCCGTTCTCTCCTGGTGCGGGGGCTCCCCCTCCAGAGCTCGTAGGTCGAGACGCTGTACTGGAACAGGCGCGCGTGCTCCTGGGTCGACTGGCAATCGGACGGCCCGAAAAGAGCCTGATATTGACCGGCCTCAGAGGAGTAGGAAAGACCGTCCTACTCAACGAGATCGAGAGGGCGGCTAATCAAGCGGGCCATAGGACCGTCATTGTTGAGGCACACGAGGGCCAGCACATAGGCGAACTCCTAGCCCCACACTTACGGCAAGTGCTCTTTGACCTTGACCGCATCAAGGGAGCTGGAGATAAAGCAAAGCGAGCCCTTGCTGTCCTTCGTAGCTTCATCGGAGGGATCAAGGTCAAGGTCGGCGACCTCGACCTCGGGCTGGACATAGAGCCGGAACGCGGCTCGGCAGACAGCGGTGACCTGCACACGGACCTAACCAACCTATTCGTCGCGGTGGCAGAAGCAGCTCAGGAACGCGAGTTGGTGGTGGTGTTACTCATCGACGAGATCCAGTATTTGGACGAGGAAGGGTTCGGGGCGCTGATTCGCGCAATGCACCGGATTCAACAACGGCAGCTGCCACTCGCTATGGTAGGGGCCGGCCTGCCAATAGTGCCGGGATTGGCCGGTGACTCGAAGTCATATGCGGAGCGGCTTTTCAGCTTCCCGAACATCGGTCCCCTGTCCCGAGAAGATGCTCACCGGGCGCTGAGCGAACCCACACGCGATGCAGGTGTGGTGTTCCAAACCGACGCCCTGGACGAGGTTTACCGCCATACGGAGGGCTACCCGTACTTCCTGCAGGAATGGGGCTACCAAGCGTGGAACACTGCGGTGGCAAGTCCGATAACCGTTGCAACCGTGGCCGAAGCAAGCCCTGTCGTGGTGACCCGCCTGGACGAGAACTTCTTCCGTGTGCGATTCGACCGTCTGACGCATGCCGAAAGGCGCTCGCTGAGAGCCATGGCCGAACTCGGAAAGGGTCCGTTCAAAGTCAGTGATGTGGCCGTGAAGCTCGGATACAAGTCAAGCTCCAGCCTTAGTCCTGTCCGGAGTTCACTCATCAAGAAAGGAATGGCCTACAGCCCGTCGCACGGCGAGTTAGCCTTCACGGTGCCCCTCTTCGACCAGTTCATGAAACGAGCGGTCCCCACGTTCCCGTAACGACGTGAGCCTCCGCATCGCCGGCACACCCATCGTGACTCGCTGACGGAACAACGACTTCCCTCAGTAGCGCTGCTAGGCGCTACTACCTGTGCCGCAGAACCGATGACTTATGCTGACGGGTGAAGTGAGCCTGGTTAAGTCCAAGCAGCGCGTTGCCGACCACGGCGAGGTCTTCACACCGGCATGGCTGGTGGAGGCCATGCTGGACCTGGTGAAGGACGAGACCGAACGCATAGATTCGCGCTTCCTCGAACCTGCGTGCGGCAGCGGCAACTTCCTGGTACAGGTGCTGCGGCGCAAACTGGCGGCCGTGGAACTCAAGTACGGCAGGTCTGATTTCGAGCGCAGCCACTACGCGCTCCTCGGCCTCATGTGCATCTACGGCATAGAGCTGCTGGCCGACAACGTTGCGGAGTGCCGTGCCAACCTGCTCGAG
>CAZVTS010000040.1:0-1357 GCA_964630175.1 uncultured bacterium | reverse complement strand
CGGCATAGAGCTGCTGGCCGACAACGTTGCGGAGTGCCGTGCCAACCTGCTCGAGATATTCGCCGATTACCTGCGGCTAGGCGAGGCGGACGACGCATACCAAGCCGCGGCGCACGTGCTGGAGCACAACATCGTTCATGGAGACGCGTTGACCATGCGCACCAACGATGACCGTGCCATTACCTTCGCGGAGTGGGGTTACCTCGGTAACGGCCGGTACCAGCGCCGCGACTTCCGCTTCGACAGCCTGACGCAGATGGCGGCGTTGTCCGCGGAAGGCAGCCTATTCGCTGGGGTCGCCAAGCACGAGATCTTCAGTCCGGTGAAGTCGTATGTGCCGATGACGATGCGGGGGTTGGCTGGTGAGAGTGAGGCTGCTTGATTGCTTGGCCTGACCGGTCCGGCGGCGTAAGCGTCTTGTGCAAGCGGTGCATGCACAATTGAGGAAGAGCCGTCCAGTCTACGAGTCTGCTATCGGGCAGTGAGGGGTGGGGTGAAGATATGGCCTTAGAACTAGAACTAGCAACTTCGCGCAGGCAAGCTCGTACTGTGGCGGGGCGAGCATGACCCTCCAGGCCGGCTTCGCCCTACGAGGCCGTAACCCGGACGTTCTCACGTGCATCGCTAACCTCTCGAACGACGAAGTGTTCACACCGCCCGAGTTCGCGAACCGCATGTTAGACGCTCTGGAGGCGGCGTGGTCGGACGACAATGGCGGTGCAAGCATATGGTCTGAAAAGACCGTGCGGTTCCTGGACCCGTGCACCAAGTCGGGCGTGTTCCTGCGCGAGATCACTAGCCGCCTCACTGCGGGTCTCTCGAACGAGATACCCGACCTGCGAGAACGTGTCGACCACATCTTGACCAAACAGGTGTTCGGCATAGGTATTACTACGATTACGAGTCTGCTGGCACGGCGCAGCCTGTACTGCTCAAGGCACGCCCGAGGCGAACACTCGATCGCGAGCAGCTTCACCAGAGACGACGGCAACATTTGGTTCGAACGCCTAGAGCACACGTGGGTTGCCGGGAAGTGCCGCTACTGTGGAGCGAGTCAGGCAGCACTGGACCGCGGTGAAGGTTTGGAGTCACACGCCTACGCTTTCATCCACACTGACGATGTCGGGGCCAGGTTGGCTGAGCTGTTCGGAGGAGACATGCAATTCGACGTGGTTATTGGGAATCCGCCGTATCAGCTAGACGATGGCGGGTACGGCACCAGCGCGGCTCCCATCTATCAGTTGTTCGTGGAGAAGGCTTTAGAGCTCGATCCCCGGTACGCGGTGTTCGTCACTCCTTCCCGGTGGATGGCAGGCGGAAAAGGACTAGATAAGTACAGGCAGAAGATGCTCGCCGA
>CAZVTS010000039.1:0-23956 GCA_964630175.1 uncultured bacterium | reverse complement strand
GAGGAAGCCGTGGCCCTTGCTCGCGCGGCCGGCGACGTGCGCTCGGCTGCTCGCGGACAGCGCGGTGGCCGGCCGCGCCACCGTGCTGGTGTTCCCGGACCTGAACAGCGGGAACGCCACCTACAAGGCGGTGCAGCGCTCCGCCGGGGTAGTGTCCGTTGGGCCGATGCTGCAGGGCCTGAAGCGCCCCGTCAACGACCTCTCACGGGGCGCCCTGGTGGACGACATCGTGTACACCATCGCCCTCACGGCCATCCAGGCTACGCAGAAGGCGCCCGCGGCGGAGGGTCAGGCGCCTGCGTGACCCGCGGGTACGCTTTCAGGTACGACAACCACACGCCCTGCAGCCCGCCGTAATGGCGAGCCAGCTCCCGGGCCGCGCCCTTCACCAGGGTGAGGCCCGGCGTGTACACGGCGCTGATGGCGCCCAGGGCACCCGTGTCGCGCCACGGGGTGCGCTCCACCCGACCCAGGCCGCGCCACATCACCTGCTCCGCCGACCAGGGCCCCAGGCCCGGCAGGCCCTTCAACCACTTGAACACCTCGTCGTAGTCGGCGGTCACGAGCTCGGCCTCGTTCACCGTAGCGAACTCCGCCGCCATCCCTTCCAGCCTCTCCACCTTGCGCAGGTTGTTGGTGGCCGCCACCAGTTCCTCACGCGCCCCGTAGGCCAGCCGACCCGGGGTGGGGAAGAGCCTCAGCTGGCCGCCCGCGGCGCCGGGCGCGGTGGTTCCTAGCAGCTCGGTGAGGCGGTCCATGGTGGCAACGGCGAACTTCTGCGGTGTGCGTTGCCGCACCACGGTCCAGCACGCCGCCTGGAAGGCCGAGCGGAAGCGTGGCGGGTGGAAGCCGTAGAGGGCCGCGGCCACCGGCTGGAAGGCCGGATCGTTGCGGGCCTCCTCCACGAGCGGTTCCAGTTCCAGCGAGAGCGCCAGGAACTGATCCAACTGATCCCAGATGCTCTGCGCCTCACCCAGCGAGAGGTCGTGACCGCCCGTGACGTGCAGCCTTATGTCGGGTGCGAAGGGCCCCTCGCCGGGCGCGGGCTCGAGGCGCACGCTCACCAGTCGCGGCTCGCCCTCGTTCAGGTGGAGGGCCACCTCCCAGCAGGTGGAAGGGCCGACTGACGCGTGGTCCACCGGCGTGCCGTCCGGCGCCACCGGCCGCCCGCGGTCCGGCACCGGACCGAACCCCACGAGGGCGGTAACCGTCTGCGCCCAGGAGAAGGGCGGCGCAGGAGTGACCGGCAGGAGCGGGAAGGGGTAGAGGTCGGCCGGCATCCTCCAGAGCCTAACGCACGTGGCGCGGGCCGTTTCTTACGTATAATCTTCCGCCGTGGACGTTACTGCCGCCACCCTCGAGAAGCTCTCCT
Source organism: uncultured bacterium (assembly GCA_964630175.1). Taxonomy (GTDB): domain Bacteria; phylum Deinococcota; class Deinococci; order Deinococcales; family Trueperaceae; genus JAAYYF01. The sequence continues at coordinate 22,584 of CAZVTS010000039.1, read as the reverse complement.
TCGCGCGCGTCCAGGAAGCCCTGGCCGACCGCGCGGGCACCTTCATGGGAATGGAGCGCGCCAGGATCCTCACGCCGTACCCCACCACCGCCGAAGCGGAGCGGGCATTGGGCGGGGTTGAGGAGATCGTGGAGGGTGGCGACCTGGCGCTTGGCGGCATAGAGGACGTGCGGCCCTTCTTGCGGCGCGTGCGCGACGGCAACATGCTGGACGGCAGCGAGATCCTCTCGGTGGCTTACACGCTGGACGCCGCCGCCACGCTGCGGCGCGCCATAGTCGCCTCCGAACGCCCCGCACTGACCGCGGTGGCCATCGGCATCGGTTCGTTCGACGGCGTGCTCAGGCTGGTGCGTGAGCAGCTCGACCCGGAAGGCAACGTGCGCGACGACGCCACACCCAAACTGGCGGACATAAGGCGGCGTCTGAACCCGCTGCGCGGCCGCATCAGAGAGCGCCTGACGCGCCTGCTGGAGAGCTACGCGGAGTACGTACAGGACCCCATAATCACGCTCAGGCGCGACCGTTACGTCATCCCGATCAAGGCGCATCAGCAGGCGCGCGTGCCGGGCCTGGCGCTGGACCGCTCCGACTCCGGCGCCACCGTGTTCATGGAACCGGCCGGCGTGGTGGACCTGAACAACGAACTGGCGCTACTGGAGATGGAGGAGCGCGACGAGGTGCGGCGCATCCTCCTGGCCCTCGGCAGGCGGTTGGCGGACGAACCGCTGGTAGACGAGACGCTGCACGTGATAGCGGAACTGGACCTGCTCAACTCGGCGGCGCGCCTGGCCAAGGACTGGCGCCTGCGCCGACCCTCGTTCGGTGACGGCGGCACGGTGCGCCTGCTGGAGGCGCGCCACCCCCTCATCGAAGGTTGCGTGCCGAACGACATCGAACTCAACGAGCAGCGGCGCCTGCTCGTCATCACCGGCCCCAACGCCGGGGGCAAGACCGTGCTCATCAAGACCCTCGGGCTGGCCGCGGCCATGGCGCAGTCCGGCCTCTTCGTGGCGGCGGGCGGGGCCTCCCAGCCCGTGCTGCCACGCGTGAGCGCGCTCCTGTCGGACATCGGCGACGAGCAGAGCATCGAGGCCAGCCTCAGCACCTACGCCGGTCACCTGCGCAACCTCAGGACCATCGTGGAGGGCGCCAGCGAGAACACGCTGGTGCTCATCGACGAGCTCGGCTCCGGCACGGACCCGGACGAGGGCGCCGCTCTCTCTCAAGCGATCCTCGAGCGCATCCTGGCCGGCGGGGCTCGCGGCCTGATCACCACGCACCTGGCACCCTTGAAGGTGTTCGCCAGCGAGACGCCCGGCGTGGCCAACGCCGCCATGCGCTTCGACGTCGAGGAACTGCGGCCCACCTACCAGCTCATGGTGGGGCAGCCGGGCCGCAGCTACGCGCTCTCCATCGCAGAGCGGCTCGGCCTTCCCGCGGACCTGCTGGAGCGTGCCGCCAGCCTCCTGGGGCCGGAAGGCGAGCGCCTCGAAACGTTGCTGACCACCCTGGAGAACCAGCGTGAGCGGCTGGAGGAGCAGCTGGCGGACGCGCACGCGGCCAACGAGCGCGCCGCCTCCGAAGCCCAGCTCCTGCGCGAACAGATCGCCATGCTCAGGCGGCGCGAGCAGGAGGTGCTGGCCGCGGCCGCGCAGAAGGCGGACGAACTGCTGCAGGACACCCTGCAGCAGGCCACCAGGCTGCGGCGCGTGGCGCAGCAGGAGCCGCAGCAACGCTCCAAGGCGCTGGACCAGATCCAGGAGCTGAGGCGCAAGACCCGCAAGCTGGCCGAGCCGGCGCGGCCGAAAGCGCCCGCCGCGGTGGGAACGGGCCCCGCCTCCACCCCCGCACCGACTACGCGCACGGAAGACCCCTACGCCGTGGGGGCCCTGGTGCGGGTGGAGAGCTACGGCGCCGAGGGGCAGGTGCTAGAGCAGCGCGGCAGCGACCAGCTGCTGGTGCAGCTCGGGCTCATCAAGGTGGAGGTGCCGCGCCGCGACGCCAGACCGCTTGGCATGCCCAAGCCGCGCGTAACGCGGGCGCACGTGCCGGCACCCGGCTCGTTCGACCGCGAGCTGAACCTGCGTGGCGCCCGGGTGGAAGAGGCCCTGGAACAGGTGCGCGACTTCGTGCTGGAGGCGCACTCCCTGAAGGTGGAGAGGGTGAGGCTGCTGCACGGCAAGGGTACGGGAGCGCTCAGAGACGCGGTGCGCAACTACCTCAAGGGTGAGAAGCTCGTGGAGCGCTACGAGGACGCCGTGCCGTACGAAGGCGGGCATGGAGTGACGGTGGCCTACCTCAGGGTCTGACCTCCCGTGCCAGGCCGGCAACACCGCTGTTGAGCGATAATCCAGCCATGACATCGCCAAGGCCCACCATCGTGTTCGCCCTCGACGGCACGCTGGTCGATTCGCAGCAAGACATCGTCAACAGCTTCCTGCACGCCTTCGACGAACTCGGCCTCGAGCGGCCGTCGCCGGAGGCCGCGCTCGCGAACATCGGCCTCCCGCTGCGCGCCATGTACGCCGAGTTCGCACCGGAGGAGCACGTCACGGCCCTCACCGCGGCCTACCGGCGCCACTACCCGCAGCACTTCACGGACACCACGGCCCCGTTCCCAGGCGTGCCGGAGCTCATGCAGGAGCTCGGCTCGCTGGGCATCACCCGCGTGGTGGCCACCACCAAGCAGAGCGCCAGCGCGCGGGCGCTCGTGGAGGCTGTCGGCCTTGCGCCCCTGCTCGATCACGTACAGGGCACCGACGACCTGCCCGCGAAGCCTGCCCCCGACGTGGTGCTCAGAGCCGTCGGCGAGGTGAAGGGCGAGGGCGTACTCATGGTGGGCGACTCCGTGGTGGACGTGCTCGCCGGCAAGGCAGCCGGCCTGCCCACGTACGCCGTCACCTGGGGAACAGGTACCCGCGAGGCGCTCACGAGAGCCGGGGCCGACGCCGTGGAGCCCGACCTGCAGGGCGTGTGGCGCTGGCTGGCGCGGGCGCGGTTATGACGGCCGGTTCACGTCGCAACTAGGCCCAGGCGGTTAGGCTGGCCTGATGAACGGCATCGAGAAGCAGTACGTCATCGACGCCCTGGCCGGCGATTCGTGGCGCATGTTCCGCATCCTGGGCGAGTTCGTCCAGGGGTTCGAGGAACTGGCGGACATAGGCAAGGCCGTGACCATCTTCGGCTCGGCGCGCATGACGGAAGACACCGAAACCTACCGGAAGACCCAGGAGCTGGCCGCGCAATTGGCCAAGCAGGGCTACACCATCGTCACGGGCGGCGGACCCGGCATCATGGAGGCCGCGAACCGCGGCGCCGTAGAAGTGGACGGCCGCAGCGTGGGTCTCAACATCGACCTACCGCACGAGCAGGCGCCCAACCCCTACCTCACGGATTCCGTGGACTTCAAGTACTTCTTCGTGCGCAAGGTCATGCTCGTCAAGTACTCCACCGCGTTCGTGATCTTCCCGGGCGGCTTCGGCACGCTGGACGAGCTGTTCGAGGCCCTCACGCTCATCCAGACCCACAAGATCAAGCCGTTCCCCGTCTACCTCGTGGGAGTGGAGTACTGGCGCGGACTACTGCAGTGGCTCCAGGGCACGATGCTCCGTAACGGCACCATCTCGGAGCACGACATGCACCTGTTCAAAGTGGTGGACGACGTGAGCACCATCCCCGACGAGATCGAGCAGTACTACCGCGGCGAGAACCATGGCGGTTTCAACCTGCCCTGGTAGGTGTCGACGGCCATACCGGCCGGGGGCAGCCTCAATCGTGGAAGGGCGGCAGGGCGGACTGGCCGAACACCTGCCCCGCCAGCTCCCAGATCTGCTCGGGCTCGAGGCCGGCGCCTAGGAAGGTGGTGTCGCCGCGCCACACCTCCACGTGCGGGTGTGGATCGTCCTGCGTGCCCTGCGCCGCTTCCAGCGTGCCTGAGTTGCCCGTCGTGCCTATGATGTCGCCCTGTTTTATGGGCGCACCAACGGCCACGATCTCCGCCACGGCCGCCAGGTGGGCGTAGCGAGTGACGAAGCCGCCCGCGTGCTGTATCCAGACCTGGCGTCCGCGCAGGCCGTCCAGGATGTCGGGCGGGGTATCCAGCGAACGTCCGGCCTGATCGATGAGCGCCTGGTACTCGGCCAGCGTGTGCTCCACGTAATCGTGATCGGCGCGGATGACCACCCCGTCGGCCACCGCGTTGATGGGCGTGCCGTAGCTGATGGGCACGCTCACGGTGCCGGAGTAGAAGTCGAAGCCCTCATGGAAACCGTTGCGGTACGCCCGTGGTGCTCCCGGCAGGTGGTTGCGGCGCGAGCTTATGGTGGCGCCCTCCACGGGCACCACGTAGCCGGTGGGCCAACCCCTAACGAACGAGCGGCCCGACAGTTCGGCGAGACGCGGGAACACGCCGGAGGTACGCACCTGCGGGTTGGTGAGGGCCAGTTCGGCGGCGTCGCGGCCCTGGGTGTCGCGCGCCGTAGGGTCCGCGCCGGCGTTGAGCAGGTAGATGACCTGTGCCGGGGTGCCCATGCCGGCGGCCAGCATGAGCGCCGTGGTGCCGCTGGCGGCCTGATCGTCTACGTTGGCGCCGGCCTCCAGGAGAACCTCGATGACGGCAGTGCTTGCCCCGCCGCTGACGGCGGTCATGAGGGGGGAGAGCCCCGCCTCGTTACGCGCGTGCAGGTCGGCTCCCGCCGCCAGAGCTTCCAGAGCCGCGGCAGGGTCGTTCTGTTCGAGGACCACGAAGAGGTTGGGAAGCTCAGGCTCCTTGTTGCCCAGCGGGAGAACGCCGAAAGCGAAGAGACCGGCTGCGACCAGAGCGATGAGAAGGACGGCGACGACCAGTAGGCGCATGGGCGCATGCTACCAGTGCCACCGCCGCGTGGCGGGCGGAAGCGAGTATGTTGTTGCTCGTGCCGCGGCTAGGTAGCGAGCTCAGGAAGCTGGTGGCTCTGGCGTTGCCACTGTCGCTCGCGCAACTGGCGCAAAGCGGCATGAGCTTCGTGGACACCCTGTTCGTTGGCCGCCTGGGACCGAGCTCGCTGGCGGGGCTGGCCCTCGGCTCCACCGTCTTCTTCACCGTCTTCAACGTGCTCATGGCGGTGCTTCTGGCCGTGGCTCCCCTGGTGGCGCACGCCACGGGCGCCGGCAGGAGCGGCGAGCCGGGCCGGGTCACTGCCCAGGCTTTGCTGCTGGCGCTCCTCCTGGCGGTGCCAGGCGTGATCGTGTTCCTGAACGCGGAGTGGCTGCTCGGCCTACTCGGTCTACCGGCCAGTTCGGTCGGGCCGGCCAGCGCCTACCTGGGAGCGGTTGTGCCGGGCCTGCCGTTCGCCTTAGGTTTCGTGGCCCTGCGCGGCATGCTCGAAGGCCATGGCGACGCCAGGCCTATCCTCATCCTGGCGCTGGCTGGGGTCGGCGTGAACGTGTTCCTCAACGACACGTTGATCTTCGGTCGCTACGGCCTGCCCGCCTTCGGCATCGTGGGCGTGGGCCTCACCACCGCGGGCGTGTACTCCCTCATGTTCGCGGCGGCGGCGTGGCTGGTGCGGAGCCGCTACCGGCAGGAAGCCGTGTTCGCCAACCTGCGTCGGCCGGACTGGGAACGGCTCCGGGAGATCCTGCGGGTGGGTTGGCCCATCTCCGCCATGCTGGGACTCGAGGTGAGCGCCTTCAGCGTCACCACCTTCGTGCTCGGAGGCTTCGGCGACGCCGTGCTGGCGGGTCACCAGATAGCCCTGCAGTCCGCCTCCATGACTTTCATGATCCCGCTCGGCATCGCCACCGCCACCGCGGTGCTGGTAGGGCAGGCAGCGGGCCGTCACGACCCGCGCGGGGTACGCCAGGCGGGCGCCCTGGGCATCGGCCTGGCCACCGGGTTCATGTGCCTTTCCGCGCTGCTCTTCTGGCTGGCTCCCCAAGTGGTCATCGGACTGTTCGTGGACCTGAACGCGCCGCAGAACCTGGAACTGGTGAGGAACGCCGTAGTTTTCCTGGGTATCGCAGCCATGTTCCAGCTGGTGGACGGCATGCAGGTCACCGCCCAGGGCGCTCTCAGGGGACTCAAGGACACGCGGGTGCCGATGCTGCTCACGCTGGTGGCTTACTGGCTCGTGGGCATCGCCTCCGGCCTCGTGCTCACCTTCGTCATGGACCTAGGTCCCAGGGGCATGTGGTTCGGTCTCGTGGCCGGGCTGGCAGTGGCCGCCGCCCTGCTCGTGCAGCGCTTAGTTCGCCTGTCAGGTAGAGCGACCTCCGGCCAGTGGGGAGCCGACGCGGCTGAGTAGGGTAAACTCGCTAATCGGAGGCACTTGTGGACACCTTCCTCGTCATCGCTCGTAACGCCGTCATCATGATGGCCAGCATCACGCTCTTCGCCGGTTTCTTCGTTGCGTTCACTACCTTCCTGGTGAAGAACACGCACGAGGAGTACCCCGAGCACTGAGCCCCACAACCGAGCAGCAGCACCCTGAACTAACGGCAGCGCCGGCGCCTGCGCCGCGCTGGAGCCGGTTAGCCGGCCGTTACCTGAACAGCCCCGAACTAACGACCTTCGCAGCGTCAGCCATGCTCAGGTCCGCCTACGCGCTGGCGTTCCTAGCCCAGTGCCTGGTGGCGGCCCTGGTGGGCGTGGTCGTGGTGTTGCTGGCGGGAGGAGTCACCGGCAGGCCGAGCCCGTTGCTGGCTTGGATACTGGTGGGCATCGCCCTCGCACAGCTCCCCGTGGTGGTGTTCGTGGTAACGCGGCTCGGCGCTCTCAAAGCGGGCAGGGGCGCCCGCCGGGCGGCGCTGTCGGCCGCGCTCATGACGGGCGTCATGCTGGCGTCGGCCGCCTGGTTCCTGGCGCTGGCGCTGGCCACCGGCCAGACGGGTGTGCCGCTCTTCGTGCTGCTGTTCCTCACGCTCAGCGGTTACGCCACCGGCTTCCTGCTGGTAGGTCGGCTGGGGCGCGTGGCCGCCTCCGAAAGGGTGGGCGATGCTGGCCCCGAAGAGGTCTCGGAGGAAGCGGAAGATCAGAGCCTGGCTTCGTCGAAGTAGGCGTCCTTCAGTACGTGCACCATGTCGAGCGCCTGAGCGGTGCCGAGCACCACGCAGTCTGCGGCGTTGGGCGCCACGCCGACGGGGATGGCCGTTACGGTAGACAGGTACGAATCTAGGTTCCTGAGGAGCGCGCCGCCGCCCGTCATGACGATGCCGCGCTCTATGACGTCGGACACCAGTTCCGGTGGTGCCTGCTCAAGCACCTTCACCATCGCGTCGGCTATGCGCTTGAGGGACGATTCGAGCGCGGTGACCACGTCCTCGGTGCTCACGGTCACGCTCTTGGGCATGCCGTCTATCAGGTCCCGGCCGCGCACCTCGACGCTGCGAGCGTCATCGGCCGACACGATCTTGGCCGCGCCCACCTCGCGCTTCACCTGCTCCGCCGTGCGGTCGCCGATGAGCAGGTTGTAGCGGCTCTTCACGTACGCCATGATGTCGCGATCGAACGTGTTGCCAGCGATGCGCAGGCTCTCGGACACCACGATGCCGCCCAAGCTGATGATGGCCAGGTCGGTAGTGCCGCCCCCGATGTCGATGATCATGGAACCAACCGGTTCGGCGATGGCGATGCCGGCGCCGATGGCGGCCGCCACCGTCTCCTCGATGAGGTAGCACTTGCGAGCGCCCACCTCGCGCGCGGCTTGCACCACCGCGCGCTTCTCCACGTCCGTTATCCCGGACGGGATGCAGACCATGATGTTGGGCCGTATGAACCTGCTGGGACCCGTGAGCACCTTGCTGATGAAGGCCTTGAGCATGCGCTCGGTGAGCGTGTAATCGGCTATGACGCCGTCGGCCATGGGCCTTAGGGCGGTGATGTTACCAGGGGTACGGCCCAGCATGCGGTACGCCTCCTGCCCCACGGCCTTGACCTCGGTGGTTCCCTTCACCACCGCTATCACTGCCGGTTCTCTCAGGAGCACGCCCTTGCCCTTCAGGTGGATGCGCACGTTGGTGGTGCCAAGGTCTACGCCGATCATGCCCCGAGGCTACCAGTTGCGAGGCTCGTTTGGCTGCGGCAACGTGCTGCCGGAGCGTGGGCCGGAGCCGGTTCGCGTAGCATGCGGCATGGACGTCAGGAGCATGCTGGCACTGCTGCCAACCGACGGGACCGGCATGGCGCTGGGCGCGGTGGACGAACCCCTGCTGAGGCCGGGCGAGGTGCTGCTGGAGGTGGCGGCCGCCGGCGTGAACCGGGCCGATCTCTCGCAGTTGGCTGGCCACTACCCGCCGCCGCCCGGGGAGTCGCCCATCATCGGCCTGGAGGCCGCAGGCACGGTGGTGGAGGTCGGAGAGGGCGTGGATCCGAGCTGGCTGGGGCGCCGGGCGTGCGCCCTGCTGGCCGGGGGCGGCTACGCGCAGCGCGTGGCCGTGCCGGCAGCCATGCTCATGGTCCCGCCCGCCGGCTGGAGCCTGACGGAAGCGGCGGCCTTCCCGGAGACCGCCCTCACCGCCTACGTGAACCTGTTCATGGAAGCCGGGTTGAAGGCTGGAGAGTGCGTGCTGGTGCACGGCGGCGCCAGCGGGGTGGGCACCGCCGCCATCCGCCAGGCGAAGCTGGCGGGCGCAACGGTGGTGGCCACTGCAGGGGGCCCAGAGAAGGTGGCCGTATGCCACGAGCTGGGCGCGGACCTGGCGCTCGACCGCCACGCCGGCCCCTGGGCGGACGCCGTGCGGCGCGAGTTGGGCAGCGTGGACGTGGTGCTCGACATGGTGGGAGCCGGTTACCTGGCGGCGAACGTGAACGCGCTGGCCACTGGGGGCAGGCTGGTGGTCATAGCCACGCTGGGCGGACAGAAGGCGGAACTGGACCTGAGGCGGCTCATGGCGAAGCGCGCCCGCATCATCGGTTCCACCCTGAGGGCCCGACCGCTGGGGGAGAAGGTGCGGATCCTGGAGGCCTTCATGACGCAGTTCGGACCCGCACTGGCGGCGGGAGAGCTGCGCCCGGTGATAGACACCGTGTTCCCCTGGACTGTAGTGAACGAGGCGCACGCGCGCCTGCGCGCCAACGACAGCGTAGGCAAGTTCGTTCTGGTGGTTGGAAGCGAGGACGCCGCGCCCGGCGGGGGAGGGTAGGGTCGGCGTCCTCCGGTTCCGAAGCTAAGGTAGCGCACGGTTACACGGCCATGGCGGGCAGTTTGGCTCGCGCCGCTACAGCGTAGGCGCCCGCCCTGGGGGAGTGGCCAGCCTTAGGGCAGCGGTATCATCGCGGCATGCCGCACGACACCACCAAGGACGCGGCCCACCCGGCCCCGTTCACTGCGCTCGCGCGCGTTTACGACAAGATCATGGCGGACATCGAGTACGACGAGTGGGCGGACTTCGTACTGGCAAGAGCTGCGGAGCTCGGCTTCGCCGGTGGCGCGGTGCTCGACCTCGGCTGCGGCACCGGCAACGGCACGCTGCCACTGGTGCAGCGTGGCCTCCAGGTGGAGGGTCTGGACGCCTCCGAGGCCATGCTGGCCGTGGCGCGAAGCAAGCTGCCGGACACGAGGTTCCATCAAGCGGACTTCCAGACGTTCAGGCTCGCAGGGCGCTACGCCCTCGTCTACTCGGTGTTCGATTCGCTCAACAACCTGCTGAACGACGCGGCGTTCGCGGCCATGGCGCGGAACGTGCTGCACCACCTCGAGCCTGGCGGAGCGTTCGTCTTCGACGTGAACACCACCGCAGGACTACGCCAGCTGTGGGAGGGTGGCGTGGCGTCCGGCTGGGCGGACGACGTGTACTACCGCTGGGAGCACAGCTTCGACGAGGAGCGCCAGCTTGCCAAGGTGGAAGCCTACTGCGACACGGCGGAAGGCGCGTTCACCGAGGTGCACTACGAGCGCGGCTACGACGCCGGCGCGCTGGAGGGGCTACTCAGCGGGGCGGGCTTCGAGGCCGTGAGCATCACCGCCCACCCGGACGGCGGCGCGGTATCCGACGAGACCGAGCGCCTCTGGGTGGCCGCGCGGCGTCCCGGCGCGACCGCACCGGGCTGAACGCAGACCTGACCTGCCTTGCCAGGAGTGGGCGCTAATCCAGCCCCGCCTGCTCGCGCACCACGCGGGCAACGTTGGATACGTCTTCGTCGCCGAAGCCGCGCTTGATGAGGCTCGTTTCCACTTGCTCCACGTATGCCGTGACCGGCATGGCCACGCCGAGGTCCTTGGCCGCTGCCAGCGCTATGCCCAGGTCCTTGCGGTGCAGCCGGGTGCGGAACCCGAGCGGGTAATCGCCCTTCACCATGTTGCGAGCGCGATTGGCGAGCACCCAGGAGCCGGCCGCGCCGCCCCCCAGCGCCTGCAACGCGGCCTCCACGTCGATCTCGGCGGCAAGCGCCAGCGCGATCCCTTCGGCTACCGCCGCGTACGTGCCGGCGATGATGGTCTGGTTCACGGCCTTGGCCACCTGGCCGGCGCCCGACGCTCCGACGTGAGTGATGGTGGTGCCCAAGTGCTCGAGTACGGGTCTGGCTCGCTCCAGCGCTGCGGCGTCGCCTCCCACCATGATAGAGAGCGTGCCCTTCTCGGCGCCCTCGCTGCCGCCGGAAACGGGGGCGTCCAGCATGCTCACGCCGTGCTCCTGCACGGCGGTGGCGATGCGCCGGGTGGTGGCCGGGCTGATGGTGCTCATGTCCACGAGCACGCTGCCGGCCTTCATGCCGAGCGCCACACCCTGCTCGCCGAGCACCACCGCCTGCACGTCCGGCGTGTCGCTCACGATGGTGATCACGAGGTCCGCACCGTCGGCTGCCTGGCGTGGGGTGGCAGCGCGCGCGGCGCCTGCTGCGGCCAGCGCCTCCTCACGCGCCCGTGTGCGGTTATGCACCGTCACCTCGTAACCCGCCTCGAGCAGGCGGCGCGCCATCGGTGCTCCCATGGTGCCCAGGCCCACGAAACCTATCCGCATCATCTTCCTCCGTTCGAATCCTGGCTCCGCCACAACTCCTGCAGCGTCGCCATGGTCCTGTCGGCCACGAGCCGGTTGCGGCGCGTTATGGCAGCGCGCCGCGGCACCGGGTTGAACGTCGCCGGGTCCTCGCTGAAGGCGGTCGGTAGTTCTGCCGCCGAAGGGCCCAGCTTCTCACGCCAGGTCTCGAGCCAGGCGGCTGGCAGCGTGATTGGCAGCTCCGTACCCGTGAGAGCAGCCCAGGCGTGGGCCCAGGCGCGGGGCACTGTGCGGTACGGGTCGTAACCGCCGCCGCCCGTGACCACCAGGCGGCCGCCCGTGAACTCGTCGGCCAGCGCCACCACGCGCCTGTAGCTCTCGGCCATGGCGTTGAGCGTGAGGCTCATGTCCGCCAGCGGGTCGTGCACGTGCATGTCCGCGCCGGCCTGCAGCACGATGAGGTCCGGCTGGAACCGGCGCAGGGCGGTGGGCACTACCAGCTCGAACACCTCGAGGAACGACTCGTCCTCCGTGTAGGGCTCCAGGGGCACGTTCACGGCAGTGCCGCGGCCGGCGCCCTTGCCCGTCTCGTACGTGTGGCCGGTGCCGGGGAAGAGGTAGCGGCCGGACTCGTGCAGGCTGACCGTGAGGACCGCAGCGTCCTCGTAGAAGATCCACTGCACGCCGTCGCCGTGATGCGCGTCTAAGTCCACGTAGGCCACGCGCAGGTCGTACTCGCTCACGGCGTGGCGGATGGCCACCGCGAGGTCGTTGTAAAGGCAGAAGCCCGACGCGCGAGCCGGCAGCGCGTGGTGGAGGCCGCCCGCGAAGCTGGCCGCGCGCCTGACTGCGCCGGAGGCCACCAGATCTACGGCGGTGACGGTGGCCGCTACCACTCGCAGCACGGCCTCGTGCATGCCTTCGAAGATCGGGTTATCGCTGGTGCCGAGTCCGTACGCCTGGGCGCCGGGCAGCTCCTCACCGCGGGAGGCCGCCTTCACGGCCTCCACGAAGCGGGCGTCGTGAACCTCCAGCAGCGCGCTCTCGGGCAGGGGGGCCGCGTCCACCATCTGATCGGGCGTCAGCAGGCCGGCGCTCTCCAGGAGCGTGCGCGTAAGCTCCAGGCGGAGGGGTTTGAACGGATGATCTGAAGACAGGTCGAAGGCGGCCAGGTCGGGCGCGTAGACGAACGCGTAGTCCCGACCGTTCACGCTCGTTCGGGAGGCCAGTAGACCGTGTAGCCGAGCCCTCTGAGGTGGGCGGCCAGTTCGTGACCCGCCGCCGTGCCTACGCGGAGCACGAACGAAACCGTGTCTGCGTCCGAGCGCGAGGTCATGACGCTTGAAACGTTGACGTGCCGGCTGGCCACGCGGTCCAGCAGGCCCGCTAGAGCGCCGGGCCGGTTCACCACCTCGACCTCCAGGCGTGAGGACGCCTCGGTGACGCCGGACATGCGGATCAGCGCGTCCAGCATGTCGATGGCGGTGACTATGCCGGTCAGCCGCCCGTCGTCCATGACGGGCATGGCGCCGATCTTGTGCTCCCGCAGCACCTTGGCGGTTTCCTCGATGGGGTCGTCAGGGTCTGCCGTGAGTACCGGGAACACCATGAGCGCCGACACCGGGTCGCTGGACTTGACACCAGCGGGCGCCTTGGGGTGGTCGGCGCCAACCAGGCGCACGTCGCGGTCCGACACGATGCCCACGAGCCGGTCGTGACCGTGGTCGTCGCCGTCCTGATCCAGGATCGGGAAGTGGCGGATGTTGCGCTGCTCCATCAGCAGCTGAACGTCGCGTATCGGCGTGTCCGGCGCTATGGCCACGACCTGCCTCGTCATGATCTCTCTTACCAGCATCTTCTCTCCATGATCGCGTCGATGCTACCAAGCGGCAGCGACCGCTCCGGGAAGGAGCCCGCGCAGGCGGTGGAACTCTGCCACCACTTCCGTGGGCGCGTTCGGGCCGACGCGCGCCATGAGCGCGTTGGCGGGGCTGGAACGGACCTCCTCGTCAGTGGTGGCGAAGAGCTCTAAGCCCGCGGAGCGGTAGAGGCGCTCGAGCATGCGGCGGTACGCGAGGTCGCCCAGGCCGCTGCGGGCCAGGTCGTAGTGCCACGAGTAGAGCGTGGCGAAGACAACGGTGTGGTCGAACCGACCACCTTCGAAAGAGGCGTGCAGGAGCCGCTCGGCCCAGCGCTGCCCGCGCTCGTCAGGCGCCACCTCGATGGCGCCCAGCTCCAGGATCTGCCCGGTGCGGTCGAAGCCCCACGATTCGATCTCGGTGGGTGGGTGGAACACCGCGTAGCCGAGCAGCTCGCTGCCACGTACGAGGGCGGTGACGGTGCCCCTCGCGTCCGCTGCGATGGAGACGAGCGCCGCGAGTTGACCAGCCGGGGGCCGGAAGCGGTCCAGCTGCGGATGCGGGTTCAGTTCCGCCAGGAACCCAGGCGTGGCTGCTACCACGATCCGTGCGGCCTCGGGCGCGGCCCGTGCCACGCTCAACCTGTCGTTGCGGAACGGACTCGAGAGCGCCAGGCCGCCACGAGGGCATCCGGCAACCGGGCCGGGGTGCTGGGTCCGGTGCCGTCCACGCCGAGCAGCAGGCGCAGGCGTCGGTGACTCTTCCAGCCGCCCTCGACGCGGGCTTCGTCGGCCGCCTCGCCGAAGGCGCGCAGGAGCCCCTCGTGGTAGGGCGCCAGGGCCTCGTCGTCCAGCGCGGCCACGAGGATCTCGGCGGCCTCCTTCTCGTGCCCGGCGTTCAGGTGAGCCGCGCTACTGAGGGCCGCCAACTGGGAGCGCAAACCGGTGTCGCCGCGCTCGTCCGTCAGATCGGCGGTGGCGTGCTCGAGGGCCTTGCCGGCCTTCTTGAGGTCACCGAGAGCGCCGGCGAGCGCGCCGCGCCTCAACTGCGCCGCCGCCCGCGCGGCGAGAGCCTGCGCCTTCTGGTAGTCGTATGGAGACACCTTGAGGGCCTCGTCCGCGAACGCTTGCCCCTCGTCGCCGGAGGCAGCGAACTGGCTGGCCAGCAGCAGCGCCTGGCGCCTGAGGTCCGTCTGGAAGCGCGGCGCCTCGCTCAGGGCCGCGATCACCTCGTCTATGCGCTGCCGGGCGTGACGCAGGTCGGGGCCGTCGACGCCGTCGCGCAGCACCGGGAACGGCAGCCGGAGCGGCTGAGCCAGGCCCCGGCAGGCGTAAGAGGCGGCGAGGTGCAGCGTGCCCCGCAGCACCCTGAAGGTGGCGCTGGTGCCAGCCGCCGCCGCGTAGGCGCGGAACGTGGCCAGCGCGTGCGTGACGAGGAAGGTGGCCTCCTCGAAATCGCCCAGGGCCAAGGCTGTGTAGGCGGATTCGTCGTCGATCTTGGCGCGCCAGAAATCGAGCGCGTCGGGCGCCAGTTCGGCGTTCTCGAGGAGTTCCCTGGCGGCGGTGAAATCCGCCGTGGACGCCGCGATCTCGCCGCGTGCCCGGTGCAGGGAGCCGCGCCGCGCCAGGTAGCGGGCCTGCTCCTGCGCCAATGCTTCGGAGCGGCTCGCCAGCTCGACGGCGGCGTCCAGCGCCACCAGGGCCGCGTCCAGGCGCCCGAGCCTGAGGTTCACGTCGCCGCGCTGGAACTCGATGCGGGCGCGCACCAGGTCGTCGCGCGCGTCGGCCGAGCTGAAGGCCGCGAGGGCTTCCTCCAGGTCGCCGCGGTCCTTGGCGATGAGGCCCTCCCAGACGGTGGCCTTGGTGAGCGCCTGCTGCGCCTGGCCGCTATGGGCGGTGCCCACCAGGCGCTTCAGTTCGGGCCGCACCTTCTTCGCCACTACCTCGGCCGCCTCGGCCAGTTCGCTGCGCCAGCGCATGACGCTGGCGCGCGTGAGCGCCGCCTCGGCGCGGATGAGCGGGTCGTCGATGGTGGGGCTGGTGTCTAGCAGCACCTCGGCACGGTCGTAACGGCCGGCCAGCACCTCGCCCTCCGCGCGCTTCACAAGCGTCCAGGCCTGCAGCGTGGCATCGCTGGAGGCCGCGCCCGTCTCGAACGCACGCAGGGCGTCCGGGTGCTCGTACGCGCCGAGCTTCACGTAGTGCGTAGCCACCTCGCGCGCCACCAGGTCCAACTCCGGGTGGCCCTTGAGTTCGTCCAGGGCGGCCTGCCAGATGTTGCGCACCTGAGCGTGCGGCACGGCGTGGGTGGAGAGCCACTCGGTGAGCTCCCGCCAGTCGCGCGCTTCGAAGAGGTGATGCATGAAGCGCGCCGCCACCTCGCTGGTGGGGTCGGCTTCGGCCTCCTCGCGGTAGGCGCCGGCGGCAGCCCGCTGCACCCTGCGGTAGTAGGTGGGGTCGCTCTCCACGAGGCGCGTCTGCAGCTCCCGCGTGAGCTGCCTGGAGAAGCTCCTGTACTCGTCGGTTTGGCCGGGCACCGGGTCGAGGAAGGAGAGCTCGAACGGACCCAGGTCGCGTTTCACGCCCTGCACCTCACGCAGTACGCCCGCCGCGAAGGTGGGGAAGGCCGGTGGCGACAGCACGGCCAGCGAAGCCAGGAAGGCCCGCAGGTCCGGGTCCGCCGTCTGCTCAACGAGCCGCCCGAGCTGTTCGATGTACTCCTCGCCCGCTCTGCCTTCGCCCGCCTGCGGGGCTCGCGCCTGCGCCAGGAGGGTGAGGGTCCTCAACTCCTCGAACGAGCGGCCCGCGCGCTGCACGATGTCCTCCTGCTGGGCGGGTGGCAGGTGTGGAACGCGCGTTTTGACGAAGCGCCGTGCGTCCGCCGCGGTGGGCGGTGTGAGGCGCACGGGGTCCGCGAACGGCCCGAGCCGCTGCATGGCCCGGGCCGGCAGGTCGGTCATGGTTACGAAGAGGGCGATCTGAGGCTGGCGCGCCAACGGCTCGATGAGAGTGACCCACAGCCACTCCGGTGCGCTCACCCGCGGCACCTCCGGCGTGTTGAGGCGCAGGGGTGCGAGGCCCATGCTGTCCTGCGCCGTGAGGCCCTGCGAAACGTGCAGCAGCAGCACCATCGGCTCGGTACGCTGCCGCACGGCCTCCAGCAGCACGCGCGCCACCTCCGCCTGCGCGTCGGCCTGCACCGAGTAGGCGCTGGCCGTTGCGATGCGCACGAGGCGTGACTCCATCACCTCCGGCGCCACCCCGAGCTGCAGGCCGAGGCGCGTGAGGGAGGTGGCAAGGTCCACCGAGCCGAACTCCAGCCTGGCGCAATCGTGCGCCTGCACGCCCGCCAGTTCCAGCCCATGCTGCACGTAGTCCGTCAGCAGCGTCTTGCCCGAGCCGGGCCGGCCCGTTACGAGCACCTTCGGCATGTCGCCGTTCCTGATGCCGCCTAGCAGCGCCTTGTAGGCCTTGCGCTTGTCGCGGCCCATGAGCTGCAGCACTTCCTGCTCGGCGCTGGCGTTGGGAGAGAGCAGCGCCTCCAGTTCAGGCATGTGCAGCGGGGGGTTGCCAGCCCCGCGCCACAGCTCATCGAGAATGAGGTACAGCGCCCGCTTGTCCGGCAGGCGGCCCTTGTCGCGGTAGATGATGTTGCGAACCACGTTCGGGTTCGCGCCCCGTGCCTCCATGGCGTGGCGGAGCCAGTTGATGCTGCCCACCACCCCGTGCTCGTCGCGCCGGTGGCCGATGGCTTGGCGCACCTCCTCGAAGATGGGACGCCACGGGCTGCCGGCCTCACTACGGGAACTCGACATGTGGCTAGTTTACCTGCTCACCGCGAGCAAGTACACAACTTGGGGCGGTGCTATGCTCCTCGCATGAGCCTGCTCGCGAAGGCCGCCTCCGGACAACGACTCAGCGCAGAAGAAGCAGTGGCACTCTACGACCTGCCGCTCTTCGACCTGGCCGCCGCAGCCGACGCCGTGAGGCGCAAGAGGACCGACCCCGAGGTGGTCACCTACCTCATCGACCGCAACATCAACTACTCCAACGTTTGCTCGGTGGGCTGCTCCTTCTGCGGCTTCTACCGCACGCGGCGCCAGGCGGACGCCTACACGCTCTCGTTCGAGGAGATAAGCGACAAGATCAACGAACTGGAAGACGTGGGCGGCAGCCGCATCCTCATGCAGGGCGGCGTTAACCCTTACCTGCCGTTCCAGTGGTACTTGGACCTCATGCAGCACATCAAGGAGAAGCACCCCACCATCCGTGTGGAGGCCTTCAGCCCGGAAGAGATCAAGGGCATGGCCAAGATCACCGGCCTGCCCACACGCCAGGTGCTGGTGGAACTGCAGGCTGCCGGCTTGGACGGGCTGCCTGGCGGTGGGGGCGAGATGCTGGTTGACGAGGTGCGCCACGCGCCCCACATATCGCCGGCACGCATCTCCGCCGACCACTGGATCCACATAATGGGCGAGGCACAGTCGCTGGGCCTCTACACCACGGCCACCATGGTCATCGGCTTCGGTGAGAGCCCGGCGCAGCGAGTGGAGAGCATGCTGCGGGTGCGCGACCAGCAGGACGTGGCGCTGGCCGAGTACGGCAACGGCTTCTCCGCCTTCATCTCCTGGACCCTGCAGACGGACGGCGTACGCATCGAGGCGAAGGTGCCCGGCGCCGGTGCCCACGAGTACCTCCAGAACGTGGCCGTGAGCCGCATCCTGCTCGATAACGTGCCCAACTTCCAGGCCTCCTGGCCCACCATGGGCTACAAGGTGGCGCAGACGGCGCTCAGCTTCGGCTGCAACGACTTCGGCAGCACCATGCTCGAAGAGAACGTGGTCTCCCAGGCCGGCGCCAAGCATCAGACCACCCCGGAGATGGAGATTGTGCGGCAGATCGTGGACGCCGGCTACAAGCCCGCGCAGCGCGATTCTCTGTACGGCATCGTCAAGTCATCCGACACTGTGCTGGCCGAGTACGAAGCGGCCAGGGCCGCGGAGCGGCAGGCGGTGCTGGCGGAGGCGGAAGCGGCCGCTGAGGCCGCCCGCGCACGCAAGGCCGCCGCGCAGGCCGCCGGCGCAAGCGCTCGCTGAGGCGCAGGGCCCGATGCCCACCGTTCCGGTAAGCGCCGTGGTGGGGGCGGGCGAGGAGGGCGCCTTCGAGCGCCTTCTGCTGCACGCTGAAGTGGTCTATAACGGGCTCGGCATGCCGCGGGGCGATGGCGGCGTGCTGCTGCAGCGCGCCGGCTCGCTGGTCGGCGCGGCGCCGGGTACGCTAACGGTGGCCGACGTGCGCGACCGGGAGGGCACCGCGCGCGTGTTCCCGGAGGCGCGGCTGGTGGACGGCGGCTTCGCCGTGTCGCCACCGGTGGTGAACGCCCACACGCACCTCGACCTCTCCGACCTGGAGTTCCAGCGCAGCTCGTACCCCGAGTTCATAAGCCGGGTGGTTGCCCACACCCGGGCGGGAGGTCGCGGCCTGCCCGCGGCGCACCGCGGCCTGACCCGCCTGCGCGAGGCGGGCACCAACGTGGTGGGCGACATAGTGACGGATCCGGCCGTGATGCGGCTCCTGCTGGACGCTCCGGACCTCACCGGTGTGGCCTACTGGGAGGTGTTCGCCCCCTTCCCGGAACAGGCGGACGAGGTGTTCACGGCCACCACGCGGAAGCTGGCGGAGTTCCGCGCGCTGCAGAGGCCCGGCGGTGTACGAGCGGGCGTGAGCCCCCACACCGCTCACACGGTGAGCGCACCATTGCTGCAGCGGCTGGCGGCCTGGGCGCGAGCGGAGGGGTTGCCTCTGGCCATCCACGTGGCGGAGTCGCCGGGTGAGGCGCAACTGTTCCTCGAGGGCGGCGGCCCGCTGGCGGAGTCGTTGGCTGCGGCCGGGCTACCCGCCACGGCGCGCGGCGTTTCGCCCGTGCGCTACCTGCACGACCTGGGCGTGCTCGACGCCGCGCCCACCCTCGTACACATGGTGGAGGTGAGCGAGGACGACGTGCGCCTCACCGCCCGAGCCAACTCGGTGGTGGTGCACTGCCCGCGCTCGAACCAGGCGCTCGCCTGCGGGCGCTTCCCCTGGGAGCTCTACGCCAAGCACTCCGTGGAGGTGGCGTTCGGCACTGATTCGCAGGGCTCGAGCCCCGACCTGGACGTCACGGCGGACGTCCGCGCCGCTCAGCAGCTGCACGGTGCAGCGGCCAACCCTCGCGCGCTGGTGCGCGCTGCGGTGAAGGGCGGTTACAAAGCGCTCCACATGACGCCGCCGCAGGTGCTCAGAGGCGCCGACGCGGACGGGCTGGTGGTGTGGCAGTAGCCTTGGCGTGTCGCTTGGTGCACACTTAGGGGGCGCGCGGGTCTCGTAGATTAGGTCAGAACGAGCGACCCGTAACAGCGGGTGCTCGGGACGAAGAACAGGCGCCGCGCCCGGTGCGGGAGAGCAGCGCGGCTGGTAACACACCGGCACGACAAGGAGCTAACACGAACATGGCCAACCTCATAGAGTTCACCGACGACAACTTCGCAGAACACACCAAGGATGGGCTGGTCCTGGTCGATTTCTGGGCCCCCTGGTGCGGCCCCTGCCGCGTCGTGGGCCCGATCATCGAGGAACTGGCCGGCGACTACTCGGGCAAGGTGAAGGTAGGCAAGCTGAACGTGGACGATCACATGGCGGTGGCGCAGCAGTTCCGCGTCATGAGCATCCCCACCGTCATCCTTTTCAAGGACTCGCAGGCAGTGGAGATAATGATCGGCTCGCAGCCCAAGTCCGCTTACGAGCAGCGCCTCGCCAAGTACCTGCCTGTAGGCGCCTGACCTCAGCCGGCCGCCACGCGGCTCACGCCGCGGGGCGTTATGCGCCACGCACCTTCAGTGAACCTCGACGAGGTGAGCATGAGGGTGTACGTGGCGCCTTTCTCTGCGTCGTACTCCACCAGCGTGAGCGTGGCGCCCTCGGGGATGCTGGCGTCGACCAGCGGGGTGGTGGTGTAGCCGCCCAACTCGAGCCGCCCCAGTTCCATGCGGTGGTAGATGATCTCGGCCGCGCGCTGCAGTTCGGCTACCACGGGGTCGTTCGGGTTGGCCCCACCGAAGGCGCCTGGGGCACACGCCGCCAGTGCCAGCAGTAGCGCCAGGCCCGCTGCGAAAGCCCTCAGGCCGCTCAGCGCGTTGAACATTCTGGCGCTGGCGCCACCCACACCGCTCTCGTTCTTGGTCGCCGTCAGCATGGCTCAATGCTACTTGAACCGGCAGGCGGGTGTGCAGGTGGGTGCTCTGCCCATCACCGCGTGGGGCCAGGTCCGGAGCGCGTGCGCCTGGTCACGGCTCGCTCTCGTCAAGCACCGGCGCCAACCCCATACGCACCAGGTAGCGCTGTGAGCCTTGGCGTCTGTTGTAGCGCTGCACCAGCGCGAACATCTCGCGCTGAAGCTCCTTGGCGTCCGCGAAGTCCAGGGTGAGCTGGTCGCGCCAGAGGCTCAGCACCGCCGGGCCGTCCTGATCCAGGGTGGTGGCGTTCACGTCCGGCGTCACCGCCGTCTGCACCTGGAGGCGGCCGCGCTGATCGCGGTAGAAGCGCGTGCCCCAGGTGCCCAGCCGCTCGCTCCGAGCCCTGACCACGTTGCGCCTGAGCATGGCCTCCCAGTATGCGTCTCGTTCCGCCAGAGCAGCCTCCAGCGATTCCGAGTGGGTGGCTTCGAACGGCACTAAGAACACATCGGCCACCGTGCGGTAGAGGCTCACGGGGCGGCCCGCCCGTTTGCGCTCTCCCAC
Source organism: uncultured bacterium (assembly GCA_964630175.1). Lineage (GTDB taxonomy): Bacteria > Deinococcota > Deinococci > Deinococcales > Trueperaceae > JAAYYF01. The sequence continues at coordinate 2,034 of CAZVTS010000039.1, read as the reverse complement.
CACTTCGAGGAGCCCCATGGCCTGGAAGCGCTGCACACGTTTGAGAGTCGTGTTCGGCTTCTCCCCGCTCTCCCTGGCCGCCTCGGCTACGGAGAGGGTGCGACCCAGGAAGGGCGCCAAGTACCTCAGGGTAGTGGGGTCCGTGAGCGCCTCGGCGGCCTGGTCGCCCGTTACCATCAGGGCAGGGCCGGAGCCTACGCGACGCTCTTCGGCGTCGTAGTCCGCTACGCTGCTAGGTGATTCGAAGGCGGGCATATCACCTAGAGTAGCCTCAGACTGGAAGCAAATGAAGGCGCCCGCACACCTTCGTGAGGGCCCACAGCGAGCAGCGAACCTCTCAGGCAGAAGGAGCGAGTGAATGGCAGAGCTAAAGAACCCCAACAGTTTCGGCGCCCGGAAGGTGCTGGACACCGGCTCGGGAGAGGCCTACTACTACAGCCTCCAGGCCCTGCAGGACGCCGGCATCGCCAACATCGACCGCATGCCGTACTCCGTGAAGGTGTTGCTGGAGTCGCTACTTCGCAACGAGGACGGCTTCCTCGTGACAGAAGCGGACATACGGCAGTTGGCGGCCTACGACCCCAAGAAGCGCAACCAGGAAGAGATCCCCTTCAAGCCCGCCCGCGTCATCCTGCAGGACTTCACGGGCGTTCCCGCGGTGGTCGACCTGGCGGCGCTGAGGAGCGCCATGCACCGCCTGGGCGGCGACCCCAACAAGATCAACCCTCACGTGCCCGTGGACCTGGTGATCGATCACTCCGTGCAGGTGGACGAGTACGACAACCCGCTGGCGCTCATCAAGAACTCGCGCATCGAGTTCCAGCGCAACCGCGAGCGCTACGAGTTCCTGCGCTGGGGCCAGGCCGCTTTCGACAACTTCAACGTGGTGCCACCAGCCTCCGGCATCGTGCACCAGGTCAACCTCGAGTATCTGGCGCGCGGCGTCCTCTGGCAGCAGCATGGCGACAAGAACGTGGTGTACCCCGACTCGCTCGTGGGCACGGACAGCCACACCACCATGATCAACGGCCTCGGCGTGCTCGGTTGGGGCGTGGGCGGCATCGAGGCCGAGGCCGTGATGCTGGGCCAGCCCTACTACATGGTCATCCCCGAAGTGGTGGGCTTCAAGATCACGGGCCGGCTGCCTGACGGCGCCACCGCCACCGACCTCGTGCTCGTGGTCACCGAGATGCTGCGCAACAAGGGCGTGGTAGGCCGCTTCGTGGAGTTCTACGGCCCGGGCGTGAACAGCATGACGGTGCCCGACCGCGCCACCCTCGGCAACATGGCGCCCGAGTACGGCGCCACCGTGGGCTTCTTCCCGGTGGACGCGGAAACGCTGCGCTACATGCGCCAGACCGGCCGTCTGCCCGACGAGGTGGAGGCGCTGGAGCGCTACAGCAAGGCCAACGGCCTCTGGCGCGACGACACCACCCCTGAACCCGAGTTCTTCGAGACCGTGGAACTGGACCTCGCCACGGTGGTGCCCAGCATGGCGGGACCCAAGCGCCCGCAGGACCGGATCGAGCTGGCCAACATGCAGAAGCAGTTCCAGCACGACCTGCGCGCGCCCGTCGAGAAGCGCGGCTTCGCGCTCGACGAGGAGGCCATCGGTCGCACCGCCCACCTCAGCTTCCGCGGGGTGGAGAAGGACCTCACGCACGGCGACGTCGTCATAGCCGCCATCACCTCCTGCACCAACACGAGCAACCCCTCCGTGATGCTGGCCGCCGGCCTGGTGGCCAAGAAGGCGGCTGAGCGCGGCATGCACGCCAAGCCGTGGGTGAAAACGAGCCTGGCCCCCGGTTCCAAGGTTGTCACGGAGTACCTCCAGGACACGGGCCTGCTGCCCTACCTCGAGCAGGTCGGCTTCTACGTGGTGGGCTACGGCTGCACCACCTGCATCGGCAACTCCGGGCCGCTGCCGCCCGTGGTCAGCAAGGCCATCGACGAGGGCGACCTGGTAGCCACCTCCGTGCTGTCGGGCAACCGCAACTTCGAGGGCCGCATAAACCCCGACGTGAAGGCCAACTA
>CAZVTS010000038.1:9690-24178 GCA_964630175.1 uncultured bacterium | reverse complement strand
TGGGACAACGCCAAGAAGTACATCGAGGACGGCAACCACGGCGGCAAGGGCTCCGACGCTCACGCCGCCAGCGTGGTGGGCGACACAGTGGGCGATCCTTACAAGGACACCGCCGGCCCGTCCATCAACCCGCTCATCAAGGTCATCAACACCGTGGCGCTCATCTTCGCCGGCGTCATCGCCGTGTCGGGCGGTTGGCTGCTCTTCTGACCGCGAGAGCTTGAACGGTGCGGACCCCGCCCGCCGGAGGATCGGCGGGCGGGGTCCGTTGCTGAAGGCTCCTGGCTCTGCTGGCTCTGCGCCGGCGGAGCAGACCCGCGACCCACGCGAAACCGACCGCACACGGCGGTCGGCTGAAGGGTGTACGGCCTAGCTGTTTCTGCCCCAAATACTGATGATAGACCAAACCGGCGGCGGATACCAGGACTTCGGACCCTACTCCAAACGGGCGCCGCGGAGTACTCTGCAGTTGGAAGGAGGTCTATCACATAGACTCTACAGACCACTTCTTAAAAGAACGACCCTGGTACCGCTAGAGGCTCGACCGAGTAACCTCTCGCCCCAGCAACAGAGCAGCACCCGCGAGCAGGCACCGACAGAGCGACGAGAATAGGCACCGGGGTTGTTCCTTGTGTGCCCCTTCTGCTACTTGAGTCCTTGTCTTACCCCCGCCATACCTGCTAAAACGGCTTGAAGAGAAGGCGTCCACGCTCTCGCCGGCCCATAACGGCCGCACGGCGGCGCGGGCTTGTAACCCGGAACGGCGCTCCGCCCGGAGCCGCTACTTCTGTCTGAGAGGAACGTGGCTGGTATGGCCTACATCATCACCGAACCGTGCATAGGCGTTAAGGACGCGTCCTGCGTCGACGTGTGCCCAGTCGAGTGCATCTACGAAGCCGACGATCAGTTCTACATCAACCCGGACGAGTGCATCGACTGCGGTGCGTGCGTGCCCGCCTGCCCGGTGGACGCCATCTACCCGGAGATCGACGTGCCGGAAGAGTTCTCCTCTTACATCGACAAGAACTACAAGCTTAGCGGCCTTTGACCGCAGCCTGAGCCAGCCCGGCCCCAGCGACCCTAGCTGAGCTGCACCACCACGTGGTGGCGCGCGCCGTCGTCGTTTAGCGGCACGCCTGCGCCGCTGAGCGTCTCCCCGTCCAGCGTGAGCCGCTGCGGCGCGTTCCCCAGATGCTCCGAACCGACCCGCACCTCGATGTCGTAGCTGGCTGAGCCGTGACGCCACGTCGCTCGGTAACCCTTCCAGTTGCTCGGCAGGCACGGCGTGAAGCGCAGCTCACCGCCGCACTTCTGGATGCCGAGGATTCCCTCCACGGCCAGCCGGTAGTACCAGGACGCCGAACCGGTGTACCAGGTCCAGCCGCCCCGGCCAACGTGCGGCTCGAGGCTGTACACGTCGGCAGCTATGACGTAAGGCTCCACCTTGTAGCGCTCTACGCCGCCCGGGTCGGTGGCGTGCAGCACGGGCGAGAGCAAATCGTAGAGCTCGTGCGCCCTGTCGCCCTCCCCTAGCAGCGCGAACGCCCACGCGCTCCAGACGGCGCCATGCGTGTACTGGCCGCCGTTCTCACGCACACCGGGCAGGTAACCCTTGATGTAGCCCGGGTCGCGCGTGGTCTTGTCGAAGGCGGGCGTGAAGAGGCGGATGAGCCTGTCCTCGCGGCGCACCAGCTGCTCGTTCACCTGGCTCATGGCGTGCCGCCCCCGGTCATGATCGCCCAGCGCGAACACGGACCAGGATTGCGCGATGGAGTCTATGCGGCACTCGAGGTCGGTGTGGGTGCCGAGCGGGCTGCCGTCGTCGTAGAAGGCGCGCAGGTACCAGTCGCCGTCCCAGGCGCTCTGCTCCGCCGCCGCCGCGTACTCGTCGGCCTGCTTGTCCAGGCCCCTGGCCTCGTCGTCCTGGCCCACCGCCCGCAGGGTGATCGCGAAGCGTCTCAGGGTGACTATCAGGAACCAGGTGAGCCACACCGACTCGCCTTGACCCTTGATGCCCACGCGGTCCATGCCGTCGTTCCAGTCGCCTCCGCCCATGAGCGGCAGGCCGTTACGGCCGCGGGTGCCGGCCCGCCGCACGGCCCGCAGACAGTGCACGAGCAGGGAGGCGTGGCCGCCGCTCTGGGGGTAGTGGTCGTAGCGCTCATGATCGTCGGGGCCCAGGGTGGCGCCGGTCACGAAGGGAGCGTCCTCCTGCAGCACGCTCACGTCGCCCGTGGCGCTCACGTAGCTGGCGGTCACGTAGGGCAGCCACAGGAGGTCGTCGCTGATGCGGGTGCGCACGCCGCGCCCACTGGGCGGGTGCCACCAGTGCAGCACGTCGCCCTCCTGGAACTGGCGGCCGGCGGCCCGCAGGAGCTGCTCCCTGGCCAGTTCCGGCTTCACGTGCAGTAAGGCCAGCACGTCCTGCAGCTGGTCGCGGTAGCCGTACGCGCCGCTGGACTGGTAGAAGGCGCTGCGGCCCCAGAGCCTGGCCGAAACGGTCTGGTAGGTGAGCCAGCGGTTGGTGAGCAGGTTGAGGGCCTCGTCCGGCGTGTCCACCTGGAGCTGCCCGAGCAGGTCCTCCCAGCGGGCGGTGGCGGCGCGCCTGTGTTCGGTCAGGCGCCCCAGGTCGCGGTACTCGTCGAGCAGCGCGAGCGCCTGCTCCTCACCCTCCGCCGCGCCGAGCACGAAGAGCACCTCCTCGCTACCGCCGGGTTCCAGGTCGAGGTGAAGCTGCAGCGCGGCGCAGGGGTCGGCGCCCACCTGCACCTCGCCGGAGAGGCCGATGCGACTGAGAGCGGCGGGCCTGACGCGGCCGCCTTCGCCACCCAGGAACTCGCGCCTGTCGGTGGTGACGCCGTGGGGTGTCTTGTTGCTGGCGAGGAACGCGTGCAGGTGCGCGAACTCGGTGTTGTAAGGGTTGGTGGCCAGCAGGGCGCAGCGCTCCACGTCGTAGCGGGGAACCACGTACTGGCCGGTGGTGCGCTGGTCCAGTCCGAGCACCCACTCGGCCAAGTAGGTGACCGTGAGCCGCCGGCCCGCACCGGAGTGGTTGACGACCCGCAGCCGCACCAGCTTCACGGGGTCTTCGGCCGCCACTAACGCCTCCAGCTCCTGGTCCAGGCCCCGGCTGTCCTGCCGCCACACCGTGTAGCCGGCGCCGTGCCGCACCTCGAACGGCGTGCTCAGGCTGCTGGGCAGCGGCGTGGCAGACCACACTTCGCCCGTCTCCTCGTCGCGGAGGTACACGTTCTCGGCAGGCGGGTCGCTCACCGGGTCGTTATGCCACGGGGTCAGGCGGTTCTCACCTGAGTTGAGCGCCCAGGTTGCGCCCAGGCCCCCGTCGGTGGTCAGGAAGCCGAGCCGCTCGTTGGCCACCACGTTCGACCAGGGAGCCGGTGGGAGCTGGTCGCCCGGCAGGTGGATCACGTACTCCTTGCCGTCCGCGCTGAAGCCGCCCGTACCGTTGAAGAACCTCAGTTCCTTCGCTGCCGCCGCGAACCCGCGGGCCACCGCGTCGTCGACCGCGGCTCCGTGTGGGGCCACCAGGGGTTGCAGCGCGGGTAGTTCCTCTGGCACCTCGTTCGCCCGCGCCAACTGCTGCTCGAGCGTGCCCGCCGCGGTGTCCAGCACCACGCGCGCCACGCTCGAAAGCAGCGTGAGGTCGGCCGCGGCCAGCTGATCCTCGCGCAGCAGGAAGATCCCGCCGTGAGAGTCGAGCCAGTCGTCTCCCCCGGTGCGGCTCAGGAGCCAGCGCAGCCTGCCCTGCAGGTCCTGGCTGTAGCCCGACTCCTTGGTGTTGAGCACTACCAGGTCCGCCTTCAGCCCGCGCCGGCGCCAGTAGCCGTGCGCGCGCACCAGGTCCGCCACCAGCTGCAGCTGCTCCTGGTCGTGGGCGCGCACCAGCAGCAGCGGGTTGTCGCCCGAGATGCCCTGCCCCCAGAGCCCCTCCTGGCCTAGCCGGTTGGCGCTCAGCACCTCGGCGGGGGCGCGTAGCCTGGGGGTCGGGAAGAGCAGGGCGGAGAGGAGTTGCTGGAAGAGGCGCAGGTCGTCGGCCGCCAAGTGCTCGTGCCGCAGTTCCTGCCGGCAGCGGCTCCGCGCCAGTTCGAACTCGCGCTCGACGGCGCCGGCGCGGCGCAGGCGCTCGAGCGTGTCCTCCACCTCCCGGCGCGACAGCCCGTACACGGTCACGAAGGTGAGTACACGCTGGCTGTGCGGCGGCAGCATGACGGTGTCCGCCAGCGCCATGACCGGGTCGAGGGTGGCGCCCACCCCACCAGCCAGCGGGGCGCGCGCGCCGACGGGCGCGTTCACCGAGTGGCCGCGGCCCAGGAACGCGGCCCGGTCGGATTCGTACTCCAACGTTCCGGAGGGGTGAGGCGCGGCCTCATCTATGAGCGCGTGAGCAGCGTACTGAGCCTGTTCGCCTGAAGAGCGGGGGCGGCGCCTGAACAGCAGGGCGCCGTGCTCGGGCAGGAAGCTGCTCTCCACGAAGAGCTTGCTGAAGGCGGGGTGGCGCAGGTCGCCGGCGGCGTCGCCGACCACCGCTTCCGCGTAGCTGGTGAGCCTGAGGTGCCTGGGCCTGTCGCTCTGGTTGATGAGGGTCACGCGCCTTAGTTCAGCCGCTTCCTCGGCCACCGCCACGTCCAGTCGGCTCAGCACCCCGTCCACCAGACGTGTGAAGGTGGCCCGGTGCGGGGCGAACTCCACCTGATCGTCCGCAGGCGTGGCCGTGGGCTGCCGCGTGAGCGACCAGAGGCGTCCGTCGTCCTGATCGCACAGGTAGAGGAAGGTGCCACGGTCCTCGAGCGTGCCGTCGGTGAAGGTGCGGGTTACGGCAACGTCGCCGTAAGTACTGTGACCGGCCCCCCCGGCGCTGATGAGCACGGAGTAATGTCCGTTGGACAGAAGCAGCACCTGGGTGGTGGGGGCGTCCGCGGGTACGTTCCAGGACCGTTCGGCGCCGGCCACGTCTTCCGGGTCGGGCCTGGGCTGTTCATGATCCGCGCGGGTGTCCACCGGCACCCGGGTCGGCACCTTCTCCTGGAGCAGCAGTTCCACCGTGGCCACGCGCGGGTCGGCGTGGAAGCGCCTCGCCATGGCGCCGCCGGTGAGCTCGGCTGCCACGGCCTCGAGGATCATGCCCTGGTGGTGCGCCATGTAGGAGCTCACGAGCTTGTACTCGCGGCCGAGGGGCCTGCGGCTGGGCGTGAAATCGAGCGCTTCGTAGAGCCCGTAGGTGCCCACTGCCCCCAGCTCGGCCAAGCGCTCCAGGTTCCGCAGCACGGCGCTCGCCCGGTAACCGAGCGCCAGAACGGTGGCGTACGGCGCCACCACCACGTCGTCCTGCTGGCCGCGGTCGAGCGCCAGTTCCGGCACCCCGAACGCACGGTACTGGAAGGTGCCCGCCGGATCCACGCGACCGTAGCCGGATTCGCTGATGCCCCACGGCACCCCGAGGCGCCTGGCGTAGGCCATCTGGGAATCTATGGCCGCCTCGCTGCTCTGCTCCAGCAGGGTGCCGCCGTACCGCCTGGTAAGCAGGGGCGGCATGAGGTACTCGAACATGGTGCCGCTCCAGGACAGCAGGGTGGCGCGGCCCCCCACGTCCGCGAGCGGCCTGCCGAGGTGCAGCCAGTGGCTCACGGGCAGGTCGCCGGTGGCGATGGCCACCAGGCTGCCGAGCCGGCTTTCGGAGGCGAGCAGGTCGTAGTAGTTGTCGTCCAGGTGCTCGGTGTCCACGTTATAGCCGATGTGCAGCAGGTGGCGGCTGGCATCGTAGAGGAACCCGAAGTCCGCCTCCGTAACGGCCTGGTCGGCGAGTCGGGCCACGAGCTCAAAGGACTCCACCAGCCCCCGCGCGGCGGCGGCGCAAGAGCCCAGCTGCTTGCCAAGGGCCTCCGCCCACTCCGCAGGGCCGGGCGGCGTGCCCTGCACCTCCTGGCGGAACCGTTGCAGCAGTGCCACCGCCGCCTGACAGCGCCCCGCCAGTTCGCGCAGCGCCGGCGCCGGTTCGAACATGCCCCGCAGTTCGGCCAGGCTGCGCACCGCCTCGGCAGGCAGGCGCTCGGCCCACTCGGCCGCGGCCGCAAGGCTCGCGTTCCAGGGCAGCAGGAAGTCGAACTCGCGCTGCGTCACGCGCACGTTGTAGCCAACGCGCTCCGTCCAGGCGCGCGCGGCCTGCATCTCGTCGGCGCCAAGACCGCCGTCCTCTATCGCGTCCACCAGCAGGCGGCGCATCTGCACCACGGCGTCCTCTTCCAAGTACGCGAACAGGGCCGGCCAGGCTTCGGGGCGGGCCGCGTCCGCCAGGATGCGGTCCCTCATGGCGCTGAGGTGGCGCGGCAGTTCCGCGTCCTCCCCTAGGGCCGGCGTCACCGTCTCGAGGAGCACGTCCACGGTGTCCGCCAGGCCGCCCCAGCGCCGGGCGGGCAGCGTGTCCTCTTCCAGCAGCTCAAAGCAGCCCTCGCGCAGCGCTATGAGGCTGGCGGACAGGTTGCCGCTGTCCACGCTGGAGACGTAGCGCGGCGCCAGCGGCTGCAGGGTCCGTGTGTCGTACCAGTTGAGGACGTGGCCCCTGTACTTCTCCAGCCTCCCTATGACGTCCATCGTCTGCTTGAGCCTGAGCGAGAGATCCACCAGGCCGAGGTAGCCGAGGTCGTGAGCGGACATGGTGGAGAGCAGCAGGAGCCCGATGTTGGTGGGCGAGGTGCGGTGTGCCGTCACGGGGTTGGCTCCCACCTGCACGTTGTCGGGCGGCAGCCAGTTGTCCTCCGGGCCCACGAACTGCTCGAAGTAGAGCCAGGTGCGGCGCGCGAGGGTATGGAGGCGGCGGCGGTCGGCCTCGCCGAGTTCTTCAGGTTCGGCGCCCAGAGCAAGGCTTATGCCGTGGGCGATGAACGGTGCCAGCAGCCAGAGCACGAGCACCGGCGCGGCCACGAACAGCGCCGTGGGCTGAACGAGCCCGACGACCAGGCCTAGCAGCAGGGTGAGAAGCAGCGCCGCGGCCATCTGGGCGGCGGTGGCGCCCAGGCCGAGGTGAGCCAGAGCCCTGGCGCTCTGGGCCGCCGTGCGCCACTGCAGCAGCCGCCGGCGCGACACGAAGAGCCGGTACAGCGTGGTGAACACGCTGCGCAGCACGACCAGTGCTTCGAACGGCATGAACGCCACCGTTATGACGAAACGGCGGGCAGCGTCACCGAGCTTGCGCCAGGGCACCAGGTGGCGCCAGTGGCCTCCCGGCCGGTCGGGCGCGGTGATGGCGGCCACTATGGCCACGGTGGATTCGCCGAACAGGGGCACCAGGAGGGTGCCTAGCGCCATGAGCGTCCATACGAGCGGGGAGCCCGGCAGCACCGTCCAGCCCAGGGCGAGCATGAGCACCATGCTGGGCATGAGCAGGCTGCGCCTCAGGTTGTCGAACACCTTCCAGGCGCCTGCCGCGCCGAGGCCGCCCACGCGCCCACCGCGGCCGTCCTTGGCGCTGCTGCGGCCCGCCAGGCCTCCGAGCAGCCATGGCAGCAGCTGCCAATCGCCCCTCACCCAGCGCTGCATGCGCAGCACCTGGGTGAGGTAGTTGGGCGGGTAATCCTCGTAAAGCACTACGTCCGTGACGAGGCCGACCCCGCCGTAGATGCCCTCCAGCAGGTCGTGGCTCAGCACGCTGTTCTCGGGCACACGGCCCTCCAGCGCACGCTGGAAGTCGTCCACGCGGTAGAGGCCCTTGCCCACGTAGATGCCGGCTCCGAATAGGTCCTGATACACGTCCGAGACGGCCAGCGTGTAGAGATCGAGGCCGTTCTCTCCCACGAACAGCCGGCTGAACTCCGTGGTGTTGGCGCTCTCGGGCAGGATGTCCGTGCGCGGCTGCAGGAGCGAGTAGCCCGCCACCACCCGGCCCCGGTCGTCGAACTCCGCGCGGTTCAGCGGGTGCGCCAGCGTTCCCACCAGGCGGCGCGCGGCGCCGGGCGGGAGGCGCGTGTCGGCGTCCAAGGTCAGCACGAACTGCACGCCCGCCAGGCGCTCCAAGTCTCCCTCCTGCACCGCGAAGGTGGTGTCGGTAGCGCCGCGCAGCAGGCGGTTGAACTCCATGAGCTTGCCGCGCTTGCGCTCCCAGCCCATCCACACGCCTTCGCGCTCGTTCCAGAGGCGACGCCGGTTGAAGAGGTAGAAGGGTTCCGTTCCTGCCTCGCCGTAGGTCCGGTTGAGTTCTTTGGTGCCGGCCACGGCGCGGCTCAGGAGGGCGGCATCGGTGGGCGTTACTTCCTGCGCCGCGTCCACGAAGTCCGTAAGAAGCGCGAACAGCACCTGCGGGTCGCGGTTGCCAAGGTGGTGCCGCTCCAACTGGCGGAGCAGGGAATCCACTTCCTCCGCGCTGCTGAGCATGGCCGGCACCACGACCGCAGTGCGGGCCTCGGTCGGCAGTCCCTGCCTGAAGTCCAGCTTGGGAAGCCTCCTAGGTTCCAGCACGTGCCCCAGCACGAGGTTCACGGCGGCCACGGCGATGCTGATGGCGGGGATACCGAGCGCCAGCAGCACCAGGAGCTCCTGCCACGCGCCGGCGCCGCCCCACCAGGCGTGCCGCAGGCCCACGGCCAGCAGCAGGAGCGTGATGAGCGCTATCGGGGTCAGGTACACGAGGCTGGGCCTAGCGGACGCTGCGTCCTTGAGGCGCTCCGGCAGAGCTCGCCGGTAGCCCACCCGCTGCATGAGGCTCGCCACGCCTGGTCCCACCAGGTAGTAGCCGACGTGCGAAAGGCGCGTGGCCCGGTTCGTGCCGGGCATGCCCCCGTTCTCGCCTGCGCCGAGTTCGGGCTGGCCCGCAGCGAACTCACGCGCCAGCGCCACCGCCCCGGCCGCGACCTCGGTCTCGGGCGTGCCGGAGCCTTCCGCCAGCCTCTCGATCACCTTGCGGTAGCTGTCGCGCGTGGGGAAGTCCATGCTTCCGTAAACGCCGGTTGGCTCGCTCCTCAGCACCTCCTCGACCAGGCTCAGGCGTTCGAAGAACTCCCTCCAGTCCTGGTGCCCTAGAGCGCGGAGCGAGACGATGCAGTTCGCCACCTGTTCGTCGTCCGTGGTGGTGAGCGGCCCCGCGTCCAGTGCGGTGTGTGGGCCGGAACCCGGTGCCTGATCGGCGGTGGACCCTTCAGCGTGCAGGATGCGGTTCAGGCTGCCGGCCAGGCGCTCGACGATCTGCAGGCGCAGAATGGCGGGCAGGGCCCAGAGTTCGCCCATGGTGAGCGGCCGGCCCTGCTGCGAGTGGCGCACCTCGCCCTCCACAACCTGCAGGTCGAGCCTCCCCTGGCTCGCTTCCACGAGCCGGGCCGCCAGCGAGTACACGTGCGGGGCGGCGCCCTGAGGGGCACCGGACGGCCTGGGCAACTTGCGGTAGTAGTCGCGGGGCAGGTCCTGTTCCACCTGCCTGATGGCCGCGCGGACAAGGTAGTAGTTGTCGAGGAACCACTCGCCCGCGTAGCTGTCCGCCAGCTCGGCGCGCGTCTCGGCCATCAGTTCCTGGTGGGCCTGGCGTAGCAGCCGCGCTGCCACGCGCAGGCGGTTCAGTGCGTCGCCTGGGGCGTCCATTCAGCCACCCCAGCTCTCGGCGGTCACGGCCGCCTGCGAGCCCTCCCCCTTGGGCATGTCCTGAACCAGCAGCAGCGGTGTGTGGCCGTAGTCGATGAAGCTGGTGGCCACGTCTCCGAACGGCCAGCGCGACTCGCCGCCGTAACCGTGCGCGCTTAGCACCACCAGGTCGATGGCCTCCGCCTCCACCAGGTCGTGAAGCGCGGTAGCCACCTTGCGCCCTTCGAGCAGCCTGGTCTCGGCGCGAACGCCCAGGCGGACGCGCGCCCCTTCGAGGTAGTTGGAGGCCTCGTCCCGGTTGCGCTCGACCAGGCGCCTGACGAGCTCCCGGTCCTCCTCGCTGGCTGGGGTCAACCGGGGAAGCTCGGGCTCCAGCACCACGTGTGCCAGCACCACCTCCACGCCCTCTCCCGCGCCCTGTTCCGCGAAGAGCTTCACCCACGGCAGCACGCACTCCGCGCGCTTCGACCCGTCCAGGGCCACGAGGATGCGCTGGTATCGCTCCACCGCAGGCTGCTGCGGCTGGTCGTCCGGTCGCAGCAGCAGCGTGGTGAGGTAGGAGCGCCACAGGAGCTCCCCGCCGCTCACCCCCAGCGCACCTCGCCGCGGGCCGCCGGTCAGGAGCACCAGGTCCGTGTGCCCCTGTCTGGCGTAGTTGAGGAGGTGCTCGGTGGGATCGCCTTCGAGCAGCGCCTCTACCGTGTGGACGCCGAGTTCGGTGAGCCTCCCGGCAGCCTGTGCGAGCGACGCCTCGGCCTCGCTGCGGTGCATCTGCCAGTCCACCGGGTCTATCGGCCGGTCGCTGGTGCGCCGGCTCTCGAGCACCCTCACGAGGTGCACGTTGGCGTTCAGGAGCTTGGCCACGCGGCCGGCGTGCGCCGTTGCCACGTCGTCAGCCGGCGCGCCAGTGAGTGGAAGCAGGAGTTCGAACATGGTTCACCCCTTTCGGGACGAGCTGGTTTTCGCTGGGGGTGAAGCTTCAGGACGCCGAGGGATAGCAGCGGAGCGAACCGAGCGGTGGCTTCACGCTCGCAGCGTGCGGCGCGGTGTTGAGGCGCCGCTACGTACGACTGAGCATAGGCCCGGATCCTCGAGAACCGGTTGCCAATTGCACGTCCTGGCAGGGGAGGGCCGCCTGGCCGGGACCGCGCCCATGTGTACCCGCCTCGGTACGCCGCAAGTTGACAGCGGCGGCCCGCGCACGTAGGCTTCACGTAACTGACTGATGAATCACCTGTCATGTAGCGCCGCAGTGCGGATCGTCGTACCGCGGCTCACGGGAGAGACGACGGCTTGACGTTACTGCCAAGACCCACCACCGCGCGCGGCGAGGCCACCAGGAAGCGCATCCTCGACGCGGCAGAGACCGAGTTCGGCGAGAACGGCTTCGCGCGTACGTCGGTCGCCAGCATCGTCAACCGCGCCGGCGTTGCTCAGGGCACCTTCTACCTCTACTTCCCCAGCAAGGACGACGTTCTGCGGCAACTGGTGCGCGACATGGGTCGGCGCCTCAGGCACGCCCTGTCGGCGGCCACTGAAGGCCTCACGCACCGCGTGGAGGTGGAGAAGCGCGGCCTGGGGGCGTTCATCCAGTTCGCGCTCGAGAACCAGAACCTCTACCGCGTGGTGATGGAGTCGCAGTTCGTGGACGAGAGCATCTACCGCGAGTACTACGAGACGCTGGCGGGCGCCTACGCGGAACGACTCGAAGACGCGCAGAGTAGGGGCGAGATCCGCAGCGGCCACCCGGCGGCGCAGGCCTGGGCGCTGATGGGCGTGGCCCACTTCCTCGGGCTTCGCTACGCCATCTGGGAGAAGAGCGCCCCGCCCGACGAGGTCATGCGCACCACGCACGAGCTGCTGTTCAGCGGACTCGCCACGGGAGCGGGAACGTGAGCCGGCCGTACGTGGGCGTGACCGGGCTGGGCACCTACGTTCCGGCGGGCCGCCTGAGCGCCGAGCAGCTTTCGGCGGCGAGCGGCGTGCCTGACTGGGTGGTGCGGGAGAAGATGGGCATCACCGAACGCGTGCTCCCCGGGCCCGACGACCATCCCACCGCCATGGGCGTGTGGGCGGCGCAGCGCGCCCTCTCGCAGGCCGGCGTGGACGCCGCCGACGTGGACGTGGTCATCTCCATCACCGAGGAGTACAAGGAGTACCCGGTGTGGACGGCGGGTATCAAGCTCGCCTACGACCTGGGTGCTCACGGCGCCTACGCCTACGACGTCGGCCAGAAGTGCGGTACCGCCGTGCTGGCAATCAAACAGGCCCGCGACCTGCTGGTGGCGGACGAGAGCGTGAACACGGTGCTCGTGGCCGGCGGCTACCGCAACTCGGACCTCATAGACCTGACCGACGAGCGTGTGCGCTTCATGTACAACCTCGGCGCGGGCGGCGGCGCCGCCGTGGTGCAGCGCGACCGTGGACACGAGATCCTGGGCTCGAGCATCGTCACCGACGGCAGCTTCTCGCTCGACGTGCTCGTGCCGGTGGGTGGCACCAAGGCGCCACTCACAGCCGAGAACCTCGCGGACTACCGGCTGCAGGTCACGGACCCTGCGGGCATGAAGGAACGCCTGGAGCACAAGAGCCTGCAGACGTTCCTGCAGGTGGTGAGGCACGCCGTTGAGCGCTCCGGCGCGCGCCTGGACGAGGTGGACTACCTCGCCATGCTGCACATGAAGAGAAGCGCCCACGATTACATCCTGAGCGAGCTCGGGCTGTGCCAGGAGCGCTCCATCTACCTGAGCGACTACGGGCACCTGGGGCAGGTCGATCAGATCCTCTCACTGGAACTGGCCGCCAAGCAGGGCAAGCTCGCGGCCGGCGACTTAGCGGTGCTGGTGGCCGCCGGCGTGGGCTACGTGTGGAACGCCCTGGCATTGCGCTGGCGCGGCGCCACGAACGGGAGCGCGCCCAGGCCATGATCCTCGACCTCGCCCGCCGCCGCGCTGACCTCACCCCGGACGCCGAAGCCGTGTTCTTCGGCGCACGCTGGTACGACTACGCGGAGCTGAACGAGCGGGCCGAGCGCCTCGCGCGCCTGCTGGCAGCGCGCGGGGTGATGAAGGGCGACCGCGTCTCGGTGCTCGCCAACAACCACCTGGCGCACATCGACCTCATCCTGGCCACCGCCAAGCTGGGCTTCGTCTACGCGCCCCTGAACACGCGGCTGGCCACACCCGAGCAGCGCGCCATTGGTGCCTACCTCAGGCCGCGCCTGGTGCTGTACGACTCGGCTCACGCCGAGGCCGGTACGGCGGCGGCGCAGGGTGCGAACGCGCCCACACTGGAACTCGGCGCCTACGAGGCGGAGCTGGCCGGCACGCCCCTCACGCCCCTGTCTGAGCCCGAGCTGGGCCCGGAGGACACGCAGATGATCCTCCTCACGGGCGGCACCACCGGCCTGCCCAAGGGCGCCATGCTGCCCTACCGACAGGGCTTCTACAACGCGGTCAACACGGTGCTCTCGTGGGGTCTCAGGCCCGACGACTGTGCCATCCAGGCCACGCCCGCCTTCCACGCGGCCGTGAACGCCCTCACCGTGCCGCTCCTTCACCTGGGCGCACGCGTGGTGCTGCAGCCCACCTACGAGCCGGCCGATTACCTCGCCAAGGTGGAGGAGCACGGCGCCACCATCCTCTTCCTCGTTCCCACCATGTTCCACATGCTGGCCGAACACCCAGCCTTCCCCGATGCCGACCTGAGCAGCGTGCGCTGGGCCATCTCGGGCGGCGCCGCCTGCCCCGAACCGGTGCGCGCGGCCTACGCGGATCGCGGCGTGCGCTTCCGGCAGGGTTACGGTCTCTCCGAAGCGGGCGTCAACTGCTTCTCCATCACTCTCGACCAGGCCGAGGCGCGCCCGCAGAGCGTGGGCAAGCCCATGCTGCACGCGCGCGCCGTGGTCAGGCGCCAGGACGGCGCCGCCTGCGAGCCCGGGGCGGTGGGCGAGCTCACGCTGGCAGGACCGCACGTGTTCGCGGGCTACTTCGAGAAGCCGGAAGAGACGGCGCAGGCGCTCAAGAACGGCTGGCTCTGGACCGGCGACCTGGCCGTGGAGGACGAAGCCGGCTTCTTCACCATCGTCGGGCGCCGCAAGGAGATGTTCGTCTCGGGCGGCGAGAACGTTTACCCGGTGGAGGTGGAGGCCGCCATCTACGACCATCCCGCCGTGGCGGAGTGCGCCGTGCTGGGCGTGCAGGACGCACGCTGGGGTGAAGTGGGTCTGGCAGCCGTGCGGCTTCACGAGGGCGCCGCACTGAGCACCGAAGAACTGCGGGCGTTCCTGAAGGAGCGCCTCGCCAACTACAAGGTGCCCAAGCACATCCATCTGCTCGGCGTCCTGCCCAAGAGCGCCGCCGGCAAGATCCTCAAGACGCGCCTGGCCGAAGAGCTGAACGGGGGCGCGGCGTGACCCCGAACGGCAGCTGGCGCGTGACCACCAACGACGACGTGAGGCTGCACGTGGAGCTCAGCGGCAACGGGGCGCAGGGCGCCGCGCCCGTTCTGCTCCTGAACGGCATCACCATGTCCACGGATTCGTGGAACCTGCTCGCCCGGCTGCTGCAGGAGGACCGCCAGGTGGTGCGCTACGACATGCGGGGCCAGGGCGTGTCCGAGGCGCCCGCCGGCCCCTACCTGCGCGAGCGCCACGCGCGCGACCTGCTCGGCCTTCTGGCCGACCTGAGCGCGCGGGGTCTGACCCCGCTGCACGCGGTGGCGCTCAGCAACGGCGGCTACGTGGTGCAGCTCCTGCTGGGCTGGCTCCACGACCCGGTCCTGGCGCAGGAGGCCGGGCTCGAGGCCAACGAACTCGCGCTCCTGGCCGAGCATCGCCCCACCATCCTCTCCCTCACGCTGCTGGACACCTTCGCCCGCGCGGACGCGCGCATGCAGGCTGCCGTGC
>CAZVTS010000038.1:0-9590 GCA_964630175.1 uncultured bacterium | reverse complement strand
GGTTCACCTGATACCCCGGGCCGGCCACGCCGCCCCGATCGAGAACGCGGAGGCGGTCGCCGCCCTCGTGAAGCCCTTCTTGCGCGAGCACGACCCGAGCGGCGCCTCGCTGCGGGGGGCCGCCACCATGTAACGCCATCCAGGCCGGTCCCGCCAGGTGGGCGTGACCGGTAGCGCCTAGCCCCGAACCCTAGCCCTCACTCACGCGTTGGATAACGCAAGCAGTACAGGAGGAGAAAGCATGAGAAGGTTGGTAGCAGTCCTGCTCGTAGCCGTCATGAGCCTGGCGTCCGCCCAGGTCACCATCGGCATCCTCGCCCCCCTCACGGGCGGCTCCGCCGGCACCGGCATCGCCCAGAAGGCCGGCTTCGAGCTGGCCCTGGCCGAGATCAACGCCGCCGGCGGCGTCCTCGGTCAGCCCCTGCAGATCATCATCGAGGACGACCGCGCCGACGCGGCCACCTCGGTAGCAGCGTTCGAGAAGCTCATGACCGAAGACGGCGTCGAGTTCATCGGCGGCGGCTTCGCCTCGGGCGCCACCCTCGCACTGGTGGAGTCGTTCCGCACCTTCCAGCCCATCGTCAGCTGGATCGGCGGCGCTGCCTCCGGCATCGGCAACGACGACTTCGACGGCATCGAGGAACTCCTCGGACAGGAAGAGTGGTTCTTCCACATCCACCCGTGGGACTACCAGAACGTGCAAGCCACCTTCGGCTTCCTCGCCGAGATCGGCGTCAAGAGCGTGGCTGTGCTGCACGAGAACGGCGCCTTCGGTACGCCCGGCGCCGCCGGCCTCGAGGCCGGCCTGGAAGCCATGGGCATCGACGTAGCCCTGCGCGAAGCGTTCCAGTCCACCCTCACGGGCGGCACCGGCGACTTCCGCGCCTCCATCAGCAAGGTGGGTGGCAGCGGCGCCGACATGCTGTACTGGATCGGCTACGACTCCGACGCCCAGCCGCTCACCAGCCAGGTTCGCGAGCTCAACGTCACCCCGCTGCACATCTTCGGTGCCCCTCCGGGCTGGCCGTCCGACTTCGGCGCCGCGCCCGAAGCGCAGTGCGTAACCGGCCTCATCGGCTACCTGCCCAACCTCCCGAACGCCGAGGCGGTCCAGTTCGCTTCCGCTTACACGGCCATGCACGGCACGGCGCCCGACAACTACATGGCCGCCCTCGCCTACGCCCAGCTGTGGAGCTACGCCGACGCCATCAACGCCGCCGGCACCACCGACCAGGCCGCAGTGATCGACCAGCTGCAGAACGGCACCTTCCGCTCGCCAATGGGCGACTGGAACTTCAAGCCCTCCGTCGAAGCCAAGCACCAGGGCTTCGGCGAAGAGATGTGGCTCGTCTTCCAGTACCAGAACGGCGTGCGCGAGATCGTCTACCCGGCGGACCGCGCCACCGCGCCGCTGGTGGCCTGCCGCTGAGGCTCTTGGGCCTTAGCTGAAAGGAACGCTATCCCGGTGAGGGCGCGCGCCCTCACCGGGCCACCGACAAGATGGAACTCTCCTTACTCCCACAAGCGCTGGTCTCGGGCGTGCTCGCCGCGGGCCTCTACGCCCTCGTATCCGTGGGCCTGGCCCTGGCCATCGGCGTCATCGGCATCGTCAACTTCGCTCACGGCGAGTTCTTCATGGTGGGTGCGTTCTTCGCCTACCAGCTCTTCGTCAGTTTCGGCTTCGACCCCCTGTTGTCTATCTTGTTCGTGGCGCCCGCTCTGTTCCTTATCGGGGCGCTGCTGTACCAGACGACGATCCGCTTCGTACTGAAGGCGCCAGAGCTCAACCAGATGCTGCTCACGTTCGGCATCGGCATCATCCTGCAGAACCTGGCGCTCTCCATCTGGGGCGGTGACCCGCGCTCCATCGGCGCGGTGCCGTACCGCGCCATCGGCATCCAGCTCGGCAACGTGAGCATCGGGCTGGTGCCTCTGGGCAGCTTCGTCATCTCGGTACTGCTGGTCGGTGGTCTCTATTACATGCTGGCGCGCACCCCCATCGGGCGCGCCATGCGCGCCGTGGCGCAGAACCGCATCGGCGCCGGTCTCGTTGGCCTGGAGGTCAACCGGGTCTACCTCATCGCCTTCGCGCTGTCGGCCCTGCTGGCCGGCATCGGCGGCGTCATGATCGCCGTCATCCAGTCGCCCACCCCCACGGTTGGGCTGGCGTTCACGCTCAAGGCGTTCGCCATCGTGGTGCTGGCCGGCCTGGGCAACATCCGCGGCATCGTCACCGCGTCCCTCATCGTGGCGGTCTCCGAATCCCTCGTGGCCACCCTCATCCCCAACGGCGACTCGCTTAGGACCGCGGTGTTCTTCGCCATCATCTTCGGCACCCTCGTGTGGCGCTCGTGGAGGAAGCTGTGAGCGGCAAGCAGCGAAACGACGCTAGTCCCGGCGGCACCGCGCCGCAGCAGGCGCAGCCGGCCCGCCGTCAGGGCGGTCGGCTCTGGCTCACGGCCCTGGCGCTGGTGGTCTTCGCGGCGCTCCTCCTGGCGGCGCCCAGCTTGCTGCGCGCCTGGTTCGCCCAGGCCTCCGTGAGCTACCTCTCCATCGGCATCAAGGCCGTGGGCCTGGCCATCCTGGCGCTCACGTGGGACATCGTGGCCCGCACCGGGCAGCTCAGCCTGGCGCACGCCGCCTTCTACGGTTCCGGCGCCTACGCCGCCGCGGTTCTCCTCAAGCTCACCAACGTCAACATCTGGCTGAGCATCCCCACCGCCGGCGTGGTGGCCGCCCTGCTGGCGCTCGTCCTGGGCTCGGCCACGCTCCGGCTATACGGCATCTACTTCGCCATAGCCTCGCTGGCCTTCACCGAAGTCCTCAAGGTCATCGTGCAGTCCATGCCCGCCGCCATCACCGGCGCAACGGTGGGCACGAACCTGCCGCCCCTGTTCCGGCCCGTGTTCGTGGCGGGCGAGATGCAGCGCTGGGAGGTGGCGTTCCTGCGCAACCAGGGCTACTTCTGGGTGTACGTGGGGCTCCTCCTGCTCACCATCGTGGTATCGCTCTTCATCCAGAACTCGCGCCTGCGGCACGCCTTCACCGCCGTGCGCACCAACGAGTTCGTGGCGGGCGTCATGGGCGTGAACCCGGCGCGCTACAAGCTCACCGCCTTCGTGCTCTCGAGCTTCCTCGTGGGCATGCTCGGCGCCATCGAGGGGCACCGCTTCGGCAGCGTGAACCCCGACATCACCTTCTCCGTGCACACCACGGTGCTGGCACTGGTCACGCCGATCTTCGGTGGGCTCTACACCACGCTCGGCCCCATCCTTGCGGCTGGCGTGCTCTCCGGCGTGGAGGAGACCCTGAAACGCGTGCTGTCCGACGGCTACATGGTGGCCTACGGCGTCGTGCTGGTGATCTCCATCCTCTTCATGCCGCGCGGTCTGGTGGGCATGTTCAAGCAGCTCACGAGTCGCAAACGCAACCCTGGCGACCGGCAGTCGGGAGGCGCCAAGAATGGCTGACACCATCCTCAGCGTCAAGGGCCTGGGCCGCCGCTTCGGCGGTCTGGCGGCAGTGAGCGACCTCTCGTTCGACGTAGTGGAGGGCGAGATCTTCGCCATCATCGGCCCCAACGGCGCCGGCAAGACCACCACCCTCAACCTGCTCTCCGGGCTGCTGGAGCCGACCACCGGCACCATCACCTTAGGCGGCGTGGACATAACGCGCATGCCGTCCTACCGGCGCTGCCACCTGGGGCTCGGCCGCGCGTTCCAGGTCGTGCAGCCGTTCCCGGAGATGACGGTGGACGACAACGTCATGGTGGGCGCCCTCTTCGGCGGGGTCGGCATCTCCGCCGCCGAGGCCCGCAGGCGAGCAGACGCCGCCATCGAGCTGACCAACTTGGAGGAGGCACGCCACACGCCGGCGGAGGACCTCAACCTCCTGCAGGACAAGCGCCTCGAGGTGGCGCGCGCCCTGGCAACACAGCCGCGCGTGCTGCTGCTGGACGAGGTGATGGCCGGTCTGCGCCCCGCCGAGGCGCGCGAGGCCATCGAAGTAGTGAAGAGCGTGCGCGACAACGGCGTGACAGTGATCTTCATCGAGCACGTGATGCCCGTGGTGCGCGACCTGGCGGACCGCGTGTTGGTAATGGACTACGGCCGCGAACTGGCCCGCGGCAGCTACTCTGAGGTGACCGCCAACCCGAAGGTCATCGAGGCCTACCTGGGCGAGGAGGAGGTGGGCTGATGAGCGGCAGCAAGACGGTACTGGACGTGAGGTCCCTGCGGGCCGGTTACGGCAAGATCAACGTGCTGTGGGACGTGGACCTGCACGTGGAGCAGGGCGAGCTGGTCTCCATCATCGGCGCCAACGGCGCCGGCAAGACCACGCTGCTGCGTGCCATCAGCGGCATCCTGCCCACGCGCGCCGGCAGCGTGGCGGCGCTGGGCGGCCCGCTCGGCGGCCTCTCCGCCGCCAAGATCGTTCGCACGGGCGTGGGGCACGTGCCGGAGGGGCGCCAGCTCTTCCCCCTCATGACGGTTCGTGAGAACCTCTACAGCGGCGCCGAGTACCTGCCGCACGCGCGGCAGAGCATGAAGCGCAACGTGGATTACGTGTTCGAGCTGTTCCCGCGCCTGGCCGAGCGCAAGAGCCAGCTGGCCGGCACCCTCTCGGGCGGCGAGGGCCAGATGCTGGCCATCGGCCGCGCCATCATGAGCGACCCGAAGGTGCTGCTGGTGGACGAGCCCAGCATCGGCCTCTCCCCCGCCCTCTCCGCCACGGTGTTCCGGGCGCTGGAGCAGGTGAAGAGCGAGGGCATGAGCATCCTGCTCGTTCAACCGCACGTGCGCAGTTCCCTGCGCATAGCCGACCGCGCCTACGTGCTGGAGAACGGCGAGATCCGCAAGGAGGGGCCGGGGCCCGCGCTCCTGAACGACCCCGAGGTGAAGGCCGCCTACCTGTCCATGTGAGCCCGTTCGGGGCGCGGGCGCGCTTACGCGCCCGGTTCGTTCTCGCTCGCCAGCGAGGCCAGCGCCTTCCGAACGTTGCCCGCGCTCCCCGCCAGGGCAGCGCGCGCCGCCGCCACACTCACGCCGGTTCTGGCCAGCACTATGGCCACTCGAATGTCGTCGCCCGCGTCGCTTAACGCCTGCGCCGCCAGGTCGGGCGTCACAACCGCTGCGCGGGCTACTATGCCCGCGGCTCTCGTCCTTAGCTTGGCGTTCACTGGCCGCATGCCCACCATCAGGTTGCCGTAGGCGCCGCCCAGGCGCACGAGCACGCTGGTGGAGAGCGCGTTGAGGGCCACCTTCTGCGCCGTGCCGGCGGCCAGGCGCGTGCTGCCCGCCAGCACCTCCGGCCCCGACTCCAGCAGCACGCCGACGTGGCCCACCGTGAGGAGCGGCGTGCCCGGGCTGTTGGCCATGCCCACGGTGAACGCCCCGCGCCTGCGCGCCTCGGCCACCGCCGCCACCGTGTAAGGCGTCACGCCGCTGGCGGCCACGCCGACGACCGCGTCTGCGGCGCCCACCCGCAGCGCCGCCACGTCGCGCGCTGCCGCCTCCACGTCGTCCTCCGCACCTTCGGCGGCCTGGCTCTGGGCCGCCAGACCGCCGGCCAGCAGCGCCTCCGCCCTATCGAACCCGAACGTGGGCGGCAGTTCCGCGGCGTCCTGCATGCCCAGCCGCCCTGAGGTGCCGGCCCCCACGTAGATGAGCCTGCCGCCTCCGCTCAGGCGCTCCTCGATGCCGTCGGCCGCGCTCTCCAGTTCCGCGGCGGCCCTCGCCACGGCCTCCACGGCGCGCCGGTTGGATTCGACCAGCGCCGTGAGGATGTTGCGGGTGCTCCAGGTGTCCAGGTCTTGGTAGTCGGCGGCGGCGGCCTCGGTGGCGATGTCGGTGCCCGGCGGGCGGGCTCCGGGTTCTGGTTGGCTCATAGGGGCCCCCTCAGGTTGAGCGCCATGCGGTAGCGGTCGCCGCGGTAGGCGCTGCGCACGTACTCGATCGCCGCGCCGCTCGCGTCGAAACTGGTGCGCTCGAGCGCGAGCACGGGCACGCTGCGAGCGATGCCGAGGGCGGCGCTCTCGGCGCCAGTAGGCAGGCGAGCCCCCACCGTCTGCCGCGCCCTCACGGGGTGAACGCCGAACTGCTCCGCCAGCGTGCGGTACAGCGAGCCGAGCCGCTGCAGGGTCGGGAGTGAAAGCTCCAGCAGGCGCGGTGGCAGGTACGCCTCCTGCAGCGCCAGCGGTTGCCCGTCAGCAGTGCGTAGCCGCCTCACCCGCAACACCGGTTCGTCCACGCTCAGGCTCAGCGCCGCCGCCACCTCCGGGTCGGCTTTCAGCCGTTCCACCTCGAGGAGCCGGGTGCCAGGGTCGAGCCCGAGGCCCTGCGCCTCGTCGGTGAAGCCGAGCACCCGGTCGATGATCTGCTCGAACGGCTTGCCCCGCACGTAAGTGCCGGAGCCCTGCCGCTGCTCCAGGCGCTCCTCGGCCACCAGCTCCTCGTAAGCGCGCCGCACGGTCATGCGCGAGAGCCCGAGGCTGACGGCCAGGTTGCGTTCGGAGGGCAATGCGGCGCCCGGCTGCAGGCTGCCGTGCGCTATGGCGTGACGCAGTTGCTCCTTGAGCTGCAGGTAGGCCGGGGTGGGGGCCGCCCGGTTTATCTCGAGACCGTCAAGCGTCATGCTCACACGTCCCGCAGGGTCGGATCGAGCAGGTCGCGCAGGCCGTCGCCGAAGAGGTTGAAGCCGAACGAGGCCAGCAGGATGGCTAGGCCTGAGAAGATGGACACCCACGGTGAGATGAGCATGGTGGTGCGGCTCTCGGAGAGCATGAGGCCGAGAGACGGGGTGGGGGGCTGGGTGCCGAGACCCAGGAAGCTGAGCGACGCCTCCACCAGGATGGCGGTGGAGAGCGACAGGGTCACCTGCACCAGGATCGGCGCCATCACGTTCGGCGCCACGTGGCGCGCCATGATCCGCATGGGCGCCGCCCCGAGGGCGCGGGCCGCAGCAACGTAGTCCCAGCTCAGCACGGTGAGGGCGGGGCCGCGCGCCAGGCGCGCGAAGATGGGCGTGTAGACGATGCCGATGGCGAGCCCGGTGTTCATGCTGCCAGGCCCCAGCACGGCCAGCACCACGATGGCGAGCAGGATGATGGGGAACGCCAGCAGCACGTCCATCACACGCATGATGGCGCGGTCGCGCCAGCCGCCCCAGTAGGCGCCTGCCAAGCCCAGTGCGCCCCCGATGAAGGTGGCGAAGAACACTGCGCCTAGGCTCACCAGCACGCTGGTGCGGTAGCCGTAGAGGACGCGCGAGAGAGTGTCGCGCCCGAAGTTGTCGGTGCCCAGCAGGTGGTTGGCGGTCGGGCCCTGGAAGCGATCGCGGATGGACTGCGCCAGCGGGTCGTACGGCGCGATCACCGGCCCGAGGAAGGCCGCCAGCACCACGATGACGGCGATGACGAAGCCGATGAAACCCACCCGGTTGTGCCAGAGACGGGCCATGAAGCGCCTGAGCGTCATGCGTACTCCACCCGCGGGTCTATCCAGGCGTAAGCGAGGTCCACGAGCAGGTTAACGATGACGAACACGGCGGTGACCACGAGGATCACCCCTTGCAGCAGCGGGTAGTTGCGCTCGTTGATGGCGCCGAGCATGAGCCTGCCCACCCCCGGGATGGCGAACACCTGTTCGATGACCACCACACCCGACAGGAGGTAACCGAGCTGCACGCCGATGACGGTGACGGCGGGTATGAGCGCGTTGCGGAGCGCGTGCTTGTAGAGCACGGCGCCGTCCGGCAGGCCTTTGGAGCGCGCGGTGCGCACGTAATCGCTGGAGAGCACTTCCAGCAGGCTCGAGCGCACGATGCGCGTGAGGCCCGCGATCATCGGCAGACTCACGGCCACCGTGGGCAGCGCCACGCGCGCGAGGTTGCCCCAGGGGTCCTGGGAGAACGGCACGTAGCCGATGGCGGGCCACGCCGGCAGATAGAGGGAGAAAAAATAGAGGAGCAGCACCCCGACCCAGAAGGAGGGCAGGGTGATGCCGATGATGGAGAGGATCCTCACGGTGACGTCCCCGGAGGTGCCCCGCGCCCGGGCCGATAGCACCCCGAGCGGGAACGCCAGCACGAGCGCCAGGAGGAGCGCCAGGATGGTGACCTCGAAGGTCGGTGCCAGCCGGGCGCTTATCTCCTCGATGACGGGCGTGCCCGTCCAGATGCTCCTGCCCAGGTCGCCCTGGAGGGCGGCCGTGAGCCAGTTCCAGTACTGCTCGTAAACGGGCAGGTGGAGGCCCAGTTGTCGTCTCAGGGCCTCCACCCGTTCAGGTGTGATGTCGATGTTGGCGCCCAGCATTATCGCCACCGCGTCGCCGGGGATGAAGCGCACCATCGCGAAGACGAGGAGCGACACCCCGAAGAGCACGAACACCAGATCCGCCAGGCGCCTAACGAGGAACTGGATCACGGCTCAGCGCCTTAGCGCAGCTCTACCTCACGCAGGTAGCGCAGCCCGCGGGTGGGGAGCTGCTGGAAGCCGCTCACGTTGTCCGACACGGCGCTGAAGAGCGTGCCGTACGCCAGGTGCGAGATGGGGCCGGTGCAGGCGAGGCGCTTCTGCAGGTGATCGTAGATGTTGAGGCGATCGGCCATCTCGGTGGTGGTGCGGCCGAGTTGGAGCAGTTCGTCCACCGCGGGGTCGGAGAACTTGAACACGTTGGTGGAGCCGTCCGTGACGAAGGTGCGGAAGAGGTAGCCGTCCGGGTCCGTGGAGCCGCCGTTGAGGCTCACGAAGGTGTCGAAGTCGGAGTTGCTCCAGGCCTGCACGAAGGCGCCGAACTCGGCCACGTTGAGGTCGAGCCTGATGCCCACCTCGGCGAGCTGCGCCTGGACCACCTGCGCGGCGTCCACCACTATCTGGATGGTGCCGAAGGTGATGAGGCCGGCGTCGAAGCCGTTCGGGTAGCCGGCTTCCGCGAGGAGCTGGCGGGCCTTGGCGGGATCGTGGGCGTAGCAGGCGAACTGGGTGGTGGGGGTCTCCCACTCGGCGAGGCCGGGGCTGAGCGGGCCGCCGGGTTCGGCGTTGCCGAAGTACACGGCCTCCACGATCTCGTCGCGGTCCAGGGCGTAGTTGAGCGCCTCGCGCACGCGCGGGTCGTTGAACGGAGCGCGGCTGACGTTGAGCCCGATGAGGGTGTAGGCCAGGTCCTGCACGCCGAGGATGGTCACGCCGCGGGCGCCCTGAAGGGTCTGCGCGGTGGCCGGGTCGACGTCGGGTATCAGGTGGTAGTTGCCGGTACGCATGCCGGCGGCGCGGGTGGAGGCTTCAGGCACCACGTTGTAGCGCAGCTCCGCCACCTTGGGCTGGCCGGCGCGGTAGTAGTCGGGGTTCGCTTCCAGCAGCACGTAGGTGTCCGGCACGACCTCCTTGAGGATGAAGGGTCCAGTGCCCACCGCGACCTGCTGCAGGCTGCCACCGTTGGCTTCCACCACTTCCTGCGCCACCACGGTGAGGTTGGGAAGGTTGGCGAGGAAGGGGGCGAACGGCACCTTGAGCTTGAAGGTCACTTCCAGCGGGCCGGTGGCCACCACGGACTCCACCTCGTTGAAGCGGCTGGCCTGGGGTGAGCCGGTGT